>JBBQYB010000164.1:0-6095 GCA_038209095.1 Rhodobacterales bacterium | reverse complement strand
TTCGGCCAGCGTCTCCAGGAGGTTGAGACGTTCGGCGGCGAGGGCCGTGCCGATGGCCTCGACGATGGTCTCGTAGGAGAGGACCTTGTCGACGTCGTCGGTGCGGGCGGCGGCGTGCCGCGAGACCTCGAGCACGACGTTAAAGCGGATGCGCTGGGTGACGCCGCGCTCGGTGCGGAAGGCCCCGATCTCGACCGAACGGACATGGTCGCGCACGGAGATGCGGTCGGCGAAGCCCTGCCCTGCGGCGGCCGCGCGGACATGGGGCAATTCGAATGCGATCGCAGTCTCGTCCATGACGACCCTCCCTCATCGAGGTGGATAGAGATGCGGCTGCAATGCCGCAAGCCAAAGCAACGCGGTTAGCGCGCGTTAACCGATGCGCGAGAAGCCGCCGATCCGGCGGGTCCGGGTTAGCGGGATGGAAACCAAGGCGTCGCAGGCTGACAGTGTTGGGGAACCGGGACTGGGGACATTCGAGATGCGGTCATTGGTGATACTGTTTTGTCTCGCGCTTGTTCAGCCGGCCTTCGGCTCGGAGACGCGCGGACTGGGTGCCAAATTCCAGAAGCCCATTACCGGCGAGACGCTGGACCTCAAGCTCTTCGACGAGGCCGTGACGGCCTATGCCAATGCGGCGCGAAAGGCCCACGGTGCGACCCCGCTGAAGCAGGACAAGCGGCTGCACCTCGCGGCCGCGGCCCATGCGCACAACATGGCGCAACTCCGGACCCACAGCCACCGCCTGCCCGTGGCGGGCGAGGGGCGGCTGTCGCAGCGCATGGCGCGCAACGGCGTGCGGTTCCGAACCGCGGGCGAGAACATCGGGATGGAGAAGGTCCTGCGGCTGCTGGGCCGGCCCATCGCCATGCGCTCGGAGGGGTGCAACTTCACCTATGCCGATACCGGCGGCCCGGTGCCGGTGCACACCTACGACAGTCTGGCGAAATCCGCCGTGGCGCGCTGGATGGCGTCGCCGAAGCACCGCGCGTCGCTGCTGTCGGAGAATTTCAGCCGGGTGGGCCACGGCTTTGCCATCGACAGGTCGGGCCCGGCCTGCGGCGACGTCTATCTGGCGCAGACGTTCGCCGGCTGAGCCGCGGTCAGCGCGAGGCGACCTGGGTTGCCGGGCGATAGAAGATGTGGTTGCCGATGGCCGCGGTCCGGTCGTAGTGCCGCGCCCAGTGGGGCCGCACGTAGGTTGCGTGGAAATGCGTGGCCCCGTCGGTGACGACACGGGGCCGCCCGTCCATCAGCAGGCGCGCGAGTTTCCCGGCGCGGTCGCGCGCCACCGCGGAGCGCATCACGTCCGGGCGCCCGTCGCAGGCGTAGGAGAACTGGCAGGCCCGGCCGGCCCCGACGCCCTGGTTGGTGACGGCGCAGACGGATCCGGGATACTTGCGGCTCTCGGTGCGGTTCAGCACCACTTCGGCCACGGCGATCTGGCCGGCGAGCGGCTCTCCGCGGGCCTCGAAATAGATGGCCTCGGCGAGGCACTGCCACTGCTGGTCGCCGGAGGCGGGCGTCATGGCGTCGAGGGCTGCGAAATCGAGCCTGCGGGGGGCCGTGGACTGCATCTCGGGGCTGGCGCCGCGGGTGCCGAGGCTCACCGCTTCGCGCGCCCTGGGGCGGCTCGCCCGTTCGAGGTTCGCAATGCGCGCGGCCGTGGCGGTCAGTGCCGAGCGGTCGCGCGAGAGCGCGCCCTCGACGGAGGAGGCGGCCGAGACGGCCTGACCTGTCTCGGCGGACGCGGGCCCCGCGACGGCGAGGCCGGCGGCCAGCACCGCCCCGCAGAGAGTCGCCATTAGGGAGAATCGGTCGCGCCGTTGAGAGGTGGCCGTCATGTGCACTGCCTTTCTGGTAGGGTCGGAGATACGTCGCAGGATGTGCGAAGCAGGGCCGACCGTGCCTTGGGTGTTGCGGCTCAGTGACAGTTTGCACGGCGGAAAGTCCAGCAATCCCAAGGGATAAGCGGATATCCGCCCAGATGCCGCCGCGAAATTTGCGACAGATCGATTAATTTGCCTGCGGATTCAGCCTTCTTTAAGACTATGGTTAATGGCTGCGCGAGCCGTCTCCATGATCCGGGCGAGGGACGAAAAAGGGCTGTCGGTGGCGGTCATGCGCGGGCGCAAGGCCGCGAGGCCGATGGACCCGAACGATTCGACGAGCCGCGATTCGGCCCAGACGCGGCCCTGCGACGCGCGCCGGGCGGCCAGCGTGCCGGAGGCCCGGGCGGCGTCTGCTCGGGATGCGACAAGCTGCAGCGCCTCGGCGATGCCCTCGCCGGTCCGGGCGGAGAGGACGGCTATGTCGACGGCCGGTCCGTCCTCGGCCGCGAGGGACAAGGCACCCCGCACGTCCGCCGCGGCGCGCTGGGCGGGGGCACCGAGGTCGCCCTTGGTCACGAAGACGATGTCGGGAACCTCCATGACGCCCGCCTTCATGAATTGGAGCGCGTCGCCGGAGCCCGGCTGGGCGCAGAAGATCACCAGATCGGCGCAATCGACGATCTCGGTCTCGGACTGGCCGACGCCGACGGTCTCGATGATGGTGAGATCGAAGACCGCGCGAAAGAGCACGAGGGCCGGATAGGTGATGTCGGCGAGCCCGCCGAGCCTGCGGCGGGCGGCCATGGAGCGCACGAAGACGCCGGCATCATCGGGATCCGTCTCGATGCGGGTGCGGTCGCCGAGGAGTGCTCCGCCCGACCGGCGGGACGACGGATCCACGGCGATGACGCCGACGGTGGAGCCTTCGGCCCGGAGCCGGGCGATCAGCGCGCCGGTGAGGGTGGACTTGCCGACGCCGGGCGGGCCGGTCAGGCCGATGCCGAGGCCGCGCGGATCGGCGAGGGCGGCATCGAGGAGGGACGCGACGCAGGGATCGTGGGGGGCGGTCTCGAGGGCGGTGAGGGCGCAGGCCAGCGCCCGCTTGCCGCCCGCCCGGAGGCCGGGGAGGTCGGGGACGGCCGGGGTCATCGCCCGGCCCGGGCCTCCGCACCGCTGCGCGCGAGGATGGTGGCCTGTGCCGCCGCGAGGCGCGCGATGGGCACGCGGTAGGGCGAGCAGGAGACGTAGTCGAAGCCTGCGAGCTTGCAGAATCGCACGGAGGAGGGATCGCCGCCGTGTTCGCCGCAGAGGCCGAGGGTGAGCATCGGGTTGCGCTCGCGGCCGCGCCGGGCGGCGATGAGCATCAGTTCGCCCACCCCCTCCACGTCGAGGACGTGGAACGGATCCTCGTGGAAGACCCCGAGGTTGACGTAGTCGCGCATGAAGCGCCCGGCGTCGTCGCGCGAGAGGCCGTAGGTCATCTGGGTGAGGTCGTTGGTGCCGAAGGACAGGAAGGCGCAGGCCTGCGCGAGATCGCCGGCGCGCAGGGCGGCGCGCGGGGTCTCGACCATGACGCCGAGCTTGAAGTCGAGGGCAGCGTCCTGTTCGCGCCGGACCTCGGCGGCGATGGCGTCGATGCGGGCCCTGACCAGCGCCACCTCGCGGGTGGCCGATACGAGCGGGATCATCACCTCGGGCACGACGGGATCGCGCGCGTCGCGGTTGACGGCTATGGCCGCCTCGAAGATGGCGCGGGCCTGCATGTCGTAGATCTCGGGCATGACGACGCCGAGGCGCACGCCGCGCATGCCGAGCATGGGGTTCACCTCGGACAACTCGCGCGCGCGCGCCCGGACCTGCGCCTCGGGCAGGCCCATGGCGGCGGCCAGCGCCGCGGTGTCTTCCGGGGTGTGGGGCCGGAATTCGTGCAGCGGCGGGTCGAGCAGGCGGATGGTGACGGGCAGGCCGCGCATGATCTCGAAGATCTCGACGAAATCGTCCCGCTGCATGGGCAGGAGGCGGTCGAGGGCGGCGCGGCGCTCCGCGCGGGTGTCGGCGAGGATCATCTCGCGCATGACGGTGATGCGGGCTGGATCGAAGAACATGTGCTCGGTGCGGCAGAGGCCGATGCCGTCCACGTTGAACTCGCGGGCGGTCCGGGCGTCGTCGGGGGTGTCGGCATTGGCGCGCACGCCCATGTCGCGCACCGCGTCGGCCCAGTCGAGGATCGTGGAGAAGGCTCCGCCAAGTTCGGCCGCGATCATCGTGGGGGAGCCGACCATCACCTGGCCCCGCGTGCCGTCGATGGTGATGAGGGCCCCCTCGCGCAGGGTGCGCCCGTCGGGCGTGGCGATGGTGCCGAGCCCCGTGTCGAGGCGCAGATCGCTTGCGCCGACCACGCACGGCAGGCCGAGGCCGCGGGCAATGACCGCAGCATGGCTCGTCATGCCGCCGCGGATGGTCAGCACGCCCTTGGCCGCGTGCATGCCGCGGATGTCCTCGGGGGTGGTTTCGGTCCGCACGAGGATGGTGGCCTCGCCCTGGGCCGCGGCCGTCTGGGCGGCCTCGGAGGTGAAGACCAGACGTCCGGTCACGGCGCCCGGGCTCGCGCCGACGCCGGTCGCGAAGATGTCGCGCGGGGCCGAGGGGTCAATCTGGGGGTGAAGGTGTTCGATGAGGTTGCGCGGATCGACGCGGAGCAGCGCCTCCTCGCGGGTGATGGCCCCGCCGGTCGCGAGATCGACGGCGATCCGCACCGAGGCGCGCGCGTTGCGCCGGACGGGCACCGCGTCGAGGATCACCGGCCGCCCGTCGTTCAGCGCGAAATCCATCTGGAACTGGTCCCCGAGCCCGAGGGCCGCGGCCCGGGCGCAGAGGAGCAGCGCCTCAAAGGCCTTGGGGGCGGTGGCGCTCAGCGAGAGCGGACCGCCCTCGAGGGGCCGGGCCTCGGTCTCGCCCGAGAGCGTGTAGCCGCCGATGACGATGGGGGCGCCGGTGCGGCTGTCGACGTTCTGGATCTGGCCGAGGCCGTTGAGCCGCGCCCCGAGCCCGAAGGCCTGTTCCTGGACGATCAGCCCGAGGCCCGCCTCGACGGGGGCCCCGCGCGCCTCGCGCAGGATGCGCGCGGAGGCCGCGTTCCAGGCGCGGGCCATGGCGCGGGCGGCCCCCTCGATCTGGTCCATCGGATCCTGCGGGAAGGCGGTGCCCGTCTCCTCGGCGAAAAGGGCTTGCTTCCCCGCGAGCCGTGCCCGCAGGGTCGCGGGATCTGTGGCGTCGCCGGGGCCGAAGCGCTCGAAATCCTCCGGGTCGAGCCCGCCCACCGCGACCGCATAGGCCTGGGTGAAGCGGCACATCAACGCCAGCGCCGAGGCTTCGCCCATGCGGGCGGCGAGATCGGGCAGCATCGCGTCGTTCAGGCCGATATGGGGAATGGCGCTGGCCCCGCCCCAGGCGCGGTCCTCGGGGGAGGCGCGCAGAACGAAAAGACCCGTTCCGTCGAAATCGAGGGGAAGGGCCGGCATCGGGCCCCCGTCGGCCAGGGACCGGACGCAGTCGAAGGACAGCGCCACGCCCGGCGGCACCGGCAGCCCGAGCCCGGTGAGCCGGGCGAGCTTGTAGGCGCGGCGGCCGAACCGCGTGTCGCGCACCTCCGGACCGGCACCAAGGCTGATGACGGCATCGTCCGGCGCGGGGGATAGGTCCTGCGGTTTCATTGCAGTGCAACATAGTCTCGAAACGAGAGGCTGCAAACCGAATTGTCACGTTTGCGTCAACGGGCGGCGTGACAGATTGGCGGAGCCGTCCGCAGGCCCGGCATGCGTGGGTCAGCCGCCCTCGATCTCGGTGAAGACGGCGACGGCGTTCATCACCTTGCGGATCCGGTGCAGGAGGCACAGGCGGTTGCGGCGGGTCATGGGGCTGTCCGCATTGACCACCGTGGTCTCGAAGAAGGCGTCGATGGGGGCGCGCAGGGCGGCGAGGGCCGTCATGGCAGCGGCGAAATCCTCCGCGGCGACGGCCGGCGCGATGGCTGTCTCGGCCGCGTCGAGAGCGGTGAAGAGGGCGCGTTCGGCGTCGGTTTCCGCGAGGGAGGGATGCGGGTCGAGGGAATATTCGACGCCGTCCTTCTTCTCCTCGGCGGTGAGGATGTTGTTGGCGCGCTTGAAGCCTTGCAGCAGGTTCGCGCCGTCGGAGGTTTCGAGGAAGTCCTGGAGCGCGCGGGCGCGGGCGACGACGAGGGTGAGGTCGTCGTTGCCGGGCATG
>JBBQYB010000163.1:0-6108 GCA_038209095.1 Rhodobacterales bacterium | reverse complement strand
TGGAGGCAGGGGTGGTCGGGCTGGTGGGTCTGGATGAGCGCTAGGCCCGGGGTCTCGACGCGGCCGGCGCGCCCCGCGACCTGGCGGATGAGCTGGAAGGTCTTTTCCGCCGCGCGCAGGTCGCCACCCTGGAGGCCGAGGTCGGCGTCGATCACGCCCACGAGGGTGAGATGGGGGAAGTTGTGGCCCTTGGAGACGAGTTGGGTGCCGATGACGATGTCGGCCCCGCCTGCGGCGATGGCGTCGATGCGGGCCTTGAGCTCAGAAGCGCTCTCGGTGAGATCGGAGGAGAGGATCGCGGTGCGGGCCTCGGGCCAGAGGGCGGCGGCTTCTTCGGCGAGGCGCTCGACGCCGGGGCCGAGGGCGGTCATGCGGCCCTCGGTTCCGCAGGACGGGCATTTGAGCGGGACGGGTTTGGTCGCGCCGCACTGGTGGCAGACGAGGCGGGCGCGAAAGCGGTGTTCGACCATGCGCGCGTCGCAGGCGTCGCAGCCGATCTGGTGGCCGCAGGCGCGGCAGAGCGTGAGGGGCGCGTAGCCGCGACGGTTGAGGAACAGGAGCGATTGCTCGCCGGCGTTGAGGCGTTGGGTGACGGCGGAGGCCAGCGGTTCGGAGATCCAGCGGCCCTGGGGCGGTTCGTTCTGGCGCAGGTCGATGGCGCGCATCCGGGGCAGGACGGCGGCGCCGAAGCGCTCGGGCAGGTCGAGCCGGGCGTAGCGGCCGGCCTCGGCGTTGGCCCAGGTCTCGAGGGCGGGGGTGGCGGAAGCGAGGATGACGGATGCGCCCTCGATGGAGGCGCGCAGGACCGCCATGTCGCGGGCGTGGTAGAGGGCCCCGTCCTCCTGCTTGTAGGAGCCGTCGTGTTCCTCGTCGACGACGACGAGGCCGAGGTCGTCGAAGGGCAGAAACAGCGCGGAGCGGGCGCCGACGACGAGCCGCGCGTCGCCGGATGCGGTGGCGCGCCAGGCCCGCCTGCGGCCGGCGCCCGTTACGCCGGAATGCCACTCGGCGGGGCGCGCGCCGAAGCGGGCCTCGACGCGGTCGAGGAATTCCACGGTCAGGGCGATCTCGGGCAGCAGGACGAGGGCCTGGCGGCCGCGGGCGAGGCATTCGGCGACGGCTTCGAGGTAGACCTCCGTCTTGCCGGAGCCGGTGACGCCCTTCAGCAGCGTGGTGGCGTAGGTGCCGCTCGCCACCGTGGCGCGCAGGGCGGTGGCGGCGGCCCTCTGGTCGGGCGAGAGGGGGCGGGCGGGGGCGTGCGGGTCGAGGACGGGATAGGGGGCGTCGCGGTCGACGGTCTCGCGGGCGAGCACGCCCTGGGCCTCGAGGGGTTTGAGCACGCCCGTGCTCACGTTCGCTGTGCGCGCGAGTTCGGCGGGTGCGAAGCCGAGGTTGCCGTATTGGGCGAAGGCCGCGAGCACGCGGGCGCGGGCGTCGGTCATGCGGTCGGGGGCCGTGCCGGTGAGCCGCAGGAGCGGGCGGGCGGCGGGGGGGTCGGCGAGGCCGGGGGCGCGGGTCGCGAGGCGCAGCATGGCGGTGAGGGGGGTGAGGGTGTAGTCGGCGGCGCGGCCGAGGAAGGTGCGCAGTGGTGCGCGCATGGGCGGGATGTCGAGCACCTCGCCGACGTCGCGCAGCTTGGCCGGGTCGTAGCCGCCCTGGCCCGGCCCCCAGACGACGCCGAGCACGCGGCGCGGCCCGAGGGGCACGGTCACGAAGTCGCCGGGGGCGAGGCCGGAGGCGGGTGCGCGGTAGTCGAGCGGGCGGTCGAGACCCTCGGCAGTGACGACTGCGACGGGGGTGCCGGGGGCGAGACGGGCGTGATCAGGGTGTTCCATCGCCCAAGACCTTGGGCTATGGTCGGGGGAAACCACAAGGGCTGAGGGCCCGCGAGCGGGAGGCGCGCCTCGATGAAATTTTTTGTAGACACGGCCGCGATCGCCGAGATCGAGGAGCTGAACGCTCTGGGGATGGTGGACGGGGTCACGACGAACCCGAGCCTGATCCTGAAATCGGGACGCGATTTCATCGAGACGGTGCGCGAGATCTGCGGGATCGTGGCGGGACCGGTGAGTGCGGAGGTCGTCTCGCTCGAGGCGGAGGCGATGATCGCGGAGGGGCGCAAGCTGGCCGCGATCGCCGACAACATCGCGGTGAAGGTGCCGCTGACCTGGGCGGGGCTGAAGGCCTGCAAGACGCTGAGCGACGAGGGGCGCATGGTCAACGTGACGCTGTGTTTCTCGGCCAACCAGGCGCTCCTGGCGGCCAAGGCGGGGGCGACGTTCATCAGCCCGTTCGTGGGCCGGCTCGACGACATCCACATCGACGGGATGGATCTGATCCGCGACATCCGCCAGATCTATGACAACTACGGGTTCGAGACCCAGATCCTGACCGCGAGCGTGCGCACGGCAAACCATGTGCGCGAGGCCGCACTGATCGGGGCGGACGTGGTGACGGCCCCGGCGGGCGTGCTCAAGGGGCTCGCGAGCCATCCGCTGACGGACAAGGGGCTGGAGCAGTTCGTCAAGGACTGGGCCGCCACGGGACAGAAGCTGCTGTAGGGAGACCGCCGATGACCGACGAGGCGCTTGAGGATCTGCGCGAGAAGATCCTGTCCGATCCGTCGGTGATCCTCGAGGACCAGGCGCTGCTGCGCGCGCTGCTGGCGGCGGACCGGCGCATCGCCGGGCGCAACGTGGTGGATCTGCGCGGCGTTCTAGTGGAGCGGCTGGAGGAGCGGCTCGACCGGCTGGAGGACACGCACCGCGAGGTGCTGGCCGCGGCCTACGAGAACGTGGCGGGCACGAACCAGGTACACCGGGCGTGTCTGGCGCTGCTGGAGCCCGTGGATTTCGCGGCGTTCCTGCGGGTGATGACGCGGGACATGGCGATGATCCTCGGGGTGGAGGTGATCCGCCTGGGGCTGGAGGCGCCCTCCGCCCGGCCGGGGCAGGCGCTGGGGCCGGCGGGGCCGTTGCAGGGCGCGGTCGTGGCGTTGCCCGCCGGGGGCGTGGAGGCGCTGGTGACGCGGGGCCGCGGGCTCGGGGCGCGCAAGGTCACGCTGCGGCGCAGCGAGGAGGCCCCGACGGAGATCTTCGGGGCAGAGGCGGGGGCGATCCGGTCCGAGGCGCTGTTGCGGCTCGATCTGGGGGCGGGCAACCTCGGGGGCGTGCTGGTCTTCGGGGCGGTGGACGCCAACCGGTTCCATCCCGATCAGGGCGTCGATCTGCTGACGTTCCTCGCCGGCGTGTTCGAGCGGAGCCTGCGGCGCTGGCTGGCGTGACCCTGCCGAACGCGGCGACCGGTGCGCTGCTGGCGGACTGGCTGGCGCAGCTCAGCGGCGTGCGCGGGGCGAGCCCGCGCACGATCGATGCCTACCGGAGCGACGTCTCGGGGTTCCTCGGGTTTCTGGCGCAGCACTGGGTCGGGCCCGTGGGACAGGGGCGGCTCGGCGGGGTCGCGGTCTCGGACATGCGGGCCTGGATGGCGCGCGAGCGCGAGCGCGGGCTCTCGGCGCGGTCTCTGGCGCGCGCCCTATCGGCGGTCAAGGGGTTCTACGGCTGGCTCGCGGAGGCGCACGGGATCGAGGCCCCGGCGGTGACGGCGGTGCGCGGACCGCGGCGCAAGGCGCGCCTGCCGCGCCCGGTCTCGGTGGAGGCGGCGAAGGATCTGATCGCGACCATCGAGGTGCAGAGCCTGAAATCCTGGGTTGGCGCGCGGGATGTGGCGGTGGCGACATTGCTCTATGGCTGCGGCTTGCGGATCTCGGAGGCGCTGGGCTTGTGCTGGGCGGATGCGCCGCTCGGCGACGTGCTGCGCATCCGCGGCAAGGGAGGCCGCGAGCGGATCGTGCCGGTCCTGCCGGTGGCGGCGCGGGCGGTCGAGACCTATCGCGGGCTCTGCCCGTTTGCGCCGGAGGGCTCGGGGCCGCTGTTTCTGGGGGTGCGCGGCGGGCCGCTCAACCCGCGGCTGGTGCAAGGCGCCATGGCGGGCGCGCGCCGCCAGCTCGGCCTGCCCGCAACCGCGACGCCCCATGCGCTGCGCCATTCGTTCGCAACGCATCTGCTGGAGGCGGGGGGCGATCTGCGCACCATTCAGGAATTGCTCGGCCATGCCTCGCTCGCGACGACGCAGGTCTATACCGGGGTGGATCACGTCCGCCTGATGGAGAGTTATATGGCGGCGCATCCCAAGGCGCGCGGATAGGGAATGCTGGGCATGGTGCGTCCGCCGGGGCTGCTTCTGGCGGCGATGTTCTTTGCGGCGGCGCTCTGGCCGTCGCTGTTGCCGCGCGATCCGGCGCTGCTCGGGGTGATCGGCGGGGTGACGGCTGCCATCGGCTACCAGATCGGCACATTGCTGGGCTGGCTGTGGCGGTTTCTGGAATTGCCGCAGGCGACGGGATCGTTCGGGCGGATCCTGCGCCGGACGGCGTTGGTCCTGTCAGCCGCCATTGCGGTCTATGCGCTGATCCGGGCCGCAGACTGGCAGAACGACGTCCGGCGGGCCTTCGGGATCGACCCGGTGGAGGCTGCGGACCGCGTGACCCTCGCGGCGGTGGCGCTCGGGGTGTTCGTCGGGCTGTGGGTGCTGTTCGGGCTGTTCGGGGCGCTGCGCCGGCGCATCGACCGGGGGCTGACACGGGTCGCGCCCCGGCGGGTGCGGATCGTGCTCGGGTTCGCACTGGCGGCCTGGGCGTTCTGGGCGGTGATCGACGGGGTCCTGCTGCGCCGGGGGTTCGAGGTGGCGGATGCGTCCTTCGAGGCGGCGGACGCCTTCATCGCGCCCGACGAGCCGGCCCCAGCGGAGGCGGGACGTAGCGGCGGACCCGGATCGCTGCTCGACTGGGACGAACTGGGGCGCTGGGGCCGGTCCTTCGTCAGCACGGCCCCGACGGCCCAGGGCATCGCGGAGTTCGCGGGCCCCGGGGCGATGGAGCCGGTGCGGGTCTATGTGGGACGGCGGGCGGCGGATACCGCGCAGGCGCGCGCGGACCTGGCGCTGGAGGAATTGATCCGGCAGGGCGGCTTCGAGCGGTCGGTGCTGGTGGTGGTGGTGCCGGTGGGGAGCGGGTGGATGGACCCCGGGGCGCATGACACGCTCGAGTACATGCTGGGGGGCGATGTCGCCACCGTGGCGGTGCAGTATTCCTATCTGACGAGCGTGCTGTCGCTCTGGGCGCATCCCGAATACGGTGTGGATCAGGCGCGGGCGCTGTTCAACCGCGTTTATGCGCATTGGACGGCGCTGCCGCGCGATGCCCGCCCGAAGCTCTATGTGCATGGGTTGAGCCAGGGCGCGTTCAACAGCCAGGCGACGCTGCCTGTGCTCGATCTGCTGGCCGATCCCATCGACGGGGCGATGTGGGCGGGCTCGCCGTTCTTCAGCGCCTATTGGCGGCGCGTGCGCGAGGACAGGGTGGCGGGCTCGCCGGCCTGGCGGCCGCGCTTCGGCAACGGATCGCTGGTGCGCACGCTCAACCAGGCGGGCGGGCCGGTGGAGGTGGCGGCTCCCTGGGGGCCGATCCGGCTGGTGTTCCTGAATTACGGCAGCGATCCGATCGTGGTGTTCAACCCGGCCTCGGCGTGGTTTCCGCCGGACTGGATGGCCCCGCCGCGCGCGCCGGACGTGGCACCGGAGCTGCGCTGGTTCCCGGTGGTGACGACGTTCCAGCTCGGGCTCGACATGGCGATCTCGGTGGGCACGCCCGGCTTCGGGCATGATTACGTCGCGCGCGACTATATCGATGCCTGGGCGCTGTTGCTGGACCCGCCGGGCTGGACCGCAGTGCGGGCGGCCAAGCTGAAGGCGATCTTCGGGGAGCGGCCGGTGCGCTAGCGGCCGGCGATCAGGAACTGGCGGAGCTGGCCGTGGTCGCCGGCGAAGACGTTGATATCGGTGTGTCCCTTGATGCCGGGGATGTTGCCGGTGCCGGTGTATTGCCAGAAATGCCAGCTCTGGCCGGGATAGACCTCCGATGGGTGGCCCGCGACGGAGCGCAGCCAGAACGGGTAGCCGCGCAGTTGGCCGAGGTCGTTGTCGCGAAAGAAATCGGGGGTGACGTAGATCAGCGGGCGCTTGCCGTAGTGGCGGTGGACGGTGTCGAGG
>JBBQYB010000162.1:0-6387 GCA_038209095.1 Rhodobacterales bacterium | reverse complement strand
ATCGCCTACGATCCCTTCCTCTCCGCCGACCGCGCCCAGAGCCTCGGCATCGAGCGCGTCGAGGAGGTCGATGACCTGCTCGCCCGCGCCGATTTCGTTTCGCTCCATGTGCCGAAGACCGACAAGACCGCGAACATCCTCTCCGCCGCGCGCATCGCAGGCATGAAACCCGGCGCGCGCCTCATCAACTGCGCCCGCGGCGGCCTTGTGGACGAGACCGCCGTCGCGGACGCCCTGCGCTCGGGGCATCTCGCAGGGGCCGCCTTCGACGTCTTCGCCGTCGAGCCCGCCCGGGAGAATTCGCTCTTCGACGCCCCGAACGTCATCTGCACGCCCCATCTGGGGGCTTCCACCTCCGAGGCGCAGGAGAACGTGGCCCTCCAGGTTGCCGAACAGATGTCGGACTACCTGGTGCACGGCGCCATCTCCAACGCGCTCAACGCGCCCTCCGTCACCGCAGAGGAAGCGCCCATCCTGAAACCCTGGATCGGCCTTGCGGAGATGCTCGGCAGCTTCGCGGGTCAGGTCACCGAGAACCCCATCACCGGTATCGAGATCGACTACGTGGGCGACGTCGGCGCGCTGAACCTCAAGCCGCTGACGGCCGCCCTCACCGCCGGCCTGATGAAACCGCTGGTGGGCGAGGGCGGCGTCAACATGGTCTCCGCCCCCGTCGTGGCCCGCGAACGCGGCATCCAGATCGCCGAGACCCGCCGCGACGCCCAGGGCGCCTTCGGCTCCTACATCCGCCTCATGATCACCACGGAGGCCCAGACCCGCTCGGTGGCGGGCACCATCTATTCGGACGGCAAGCCGCGTTTCATCCAGATCAAGGGCATCGGCCTCGAAGCGGAGCCCATGCCCTACATGCTCTACACCACCAACACCGACACGCCGGGCTACATCGGGGCGCTCGGCACCAGGCTCGGCGCCCTCGGCGTCAACATCGCGACCTTCGCTCTCGGGCGCGGCGAGAAGAACGGCGAAGCCATCGCCTTTCTCGGCGTGGACGAGGCCATCGCCCCGGAGGCGCTCGCGGAGATCCGCAACCTGCCGCAGATCCGCCAGGCCAAGGCCCTGCGGTTCTGAGCCGCAACCAGCAGGAGAGACCGCCATGGAGACCCTATCGCGGACCGCGGCCTTTGGTGGCACCCAGGGCGTCTACCGCCATGCCTCGACCGCCTGCCGCTGCGACATGACGTTCGGCCTCTATCTGCCGCCCCAGGCGCAGGCCGGCCCGGTCCCCGTCCTGTGGTGGCTCTCGGGGCTCACCTGCACCCACGAGAACGCCATGACCAAGGCGGGGGCCCAGGCCTGGGCCGCGCGCGCCGGCATCGCGCTGGTCTTTCCGGACACCTCGCCCCGCGGCGAGGGCGTCGCGGACGATCCGGCCTTCGATCTCGGCCAGGGAGCGGGTTTCTACGTCGACGCGACCGAGGCCCCCTGGGCCCCGCATTTCGCCATGTGGACCTATGTCACCGAGGAACTGCCCGACCTCGTGTTCCGCAACTTCGACCTGGAGGAGGGGGCCCAGGCCATCTCTGGGCATTCCATGGGCGGGCACGGCGCGCTGACCATCGCCCTCAGCCTGCCCGACCGGTACCGGTCCGTCTCGGCCTTCGCCCCCATCTGCAACCCCACCGCCAGCGCCTGGGGCCAGAAGCAGCTCGCGGCCTATCTCGGGGCAGGGGCGCAGGATTGGGCGCGCCACGACACGGCCCTCCTTCTGCGCGAGCGCGGCTGGAAGGGCACGCTCCTGATCGACCAGGGCACCGACGACCAGTTCCTCGAGAAGCTGCGCCCCGGCGCGCTGCTCGAGGCCATCGCGCAGCGTCCCCAGGCCGCCACGTTCCGGATGCAGCCGGGCTACGACCACAGCTACTTCTTCGTGGCCTCCTTCATGCAAGACCACATCGCCTTCCATGCCGAGGCCCTCTTCGCATGATCTACGTCGACGCCGATGCCTGCCCGGTCAAGGACGAGGTGGTGCGGGTGGCCGAGCGCCACGGCATGGCCGTGGTGATGGTCGCGAACGGCGGCCTGCGTCCGAACCCGCATCCGCTCGTCACCACCCAGATCGTGCCCGACGGTCCGGATGTGGCGGACAAGTGGATCGCCGAGCGCGTGGGTCCGGGCGATGTCTGCGTCACCGGTGACATCCCCCTCGCCGCCCGGGTCATCGCCGCGGGTGCCCGCGCGCTCGGCCACGACGGCGCGGCCTTCACCGAGGCCAACATCGGCGCGCGCCTCGCGATGCGCGACCTGATGACCGACCTGCGCGCGGCCGATCCGTTCCGCCAGGGCAAGGGCAAGCCCTTCGGCCGGGCCGACCGCTCGCGGTTTCTCGAAGGGCTGGAGCGCGAGTTGCGCGCGGCTCAGCGTCGCTGACGGCCCGCCCTCGGCAGACGAGCCACGAAGGCGCGGTCCCCGGCACTCGCCAGCACCCCGGCCGCAAGCCCGACCGGCATCCACAGCGCCCGATGTCCCGGCTCGGACGGCTCACCGATCCGCCGGACGGGCCGGCACAGATACACGTGGCAGACCTTGCGCGCCCAGAGCGCGTACTCCGGCATGAACGTATAGGACTGGAACGCCCCGAGCCGGCGGAGCACCCGCACCCGCCACCCCGTCTCCTCCAGACATTCCCGGTGGAGCGCGCGCAGCGGGCTCTCGCCGGGGTCGATCCCGCCGCCCGGCAACTGCCATTCGGGCACCGGTGCGGCCTGTTCGGTCACGAGGATGTCGTCGCCGTCCCGGATGACGCCATAGGCACCGGCCCGGGTAATATAGGTCCGGTCGGACCGGACGGGATTGCCATGGCGCCGCATGAAAGCTGTCCTACAGCCTGCGTGGCGGGGCCCGCCAGTCCGAATTCCTGCGTCCGGGCCCGCGTTGCAACTCGGACCCGTGCGGGCTATCTGACCCCCCGAAGCAACGGAGCCGCGCGTATGAGCCTCGCAAGCCAGATCGCCTGGGACGACACGATCCTGCCCTTCCAACTCGACCGCGCCGACGTGCGCGGCCGCGTCGCCCGGCTCGACGCGGTGCTGGAGACGATCCTGCACCAGCACGATTATCCGGCCCCGGTGGCAGCCCTCATGGCGGAGGCCGTGCTCTTGACGGCGCTCATCGGCCAGGCCGTCAAGCTGCGTTGGAAGCTCAGCCTCCAGATCCGTGGTCAGGGCCCGGTGCGGCTGATCGCAACCGACTATTTCGGGCCCGCGGCCGAGGGCGAGCCCGCCGAGATGCGCGCCTATGCCGGTTACGACGCGCCGGGGGTCGCCTCCCACGACGGGCCGCCCTTCGGTCTGGTTGGCACGGGGATCTTCGCCATTCTCATCGACCAGGGGCCGGGCAACACCCCCTATCAGGGCATGACACCGATTGCCGGCACGTCTCTGGCCGATTGCGCGGAGACCTATTTCGCGCAGTCCGAACAATTGCCGACCCGGTTCGCGCTCGCCATGGGCGAGGCCGCGGCCCCCGGTGCCCCGTCGCGCTGGCGCTCGGGGGGCGTGATGCTTCAGCACATGCCGAAGAGCGAACTGACCGCGAAACAGGACCCCACCGGGTTCGACGGACTGCTCGCCGCGGGCGACATGCTCGACGGCGCGGATGCGGACAACTGGAACCGCGCGAACGTGCTTTTGTCCACCGTCGAGGAGACCGAGCTGATCGGCCCCTACGTCGGGCCCGACCAGCTTTTGCTGCGGCTCTTCCACGAGGAGGCGCCGCGGGTCTTTACGCCGCAGCCGGTGCGGTTCGGCTGCACCTGCGGCCCGGACAAGGTCGTGCAGTCGCTCTCGATCTATTCCGCCAAGGACATCCGCACCATGACCACGCCGGAAGGCAAGGTGACCGCCGATTGCCAGTTCTGCGGAGCCCATTACGAGTTCGACCCCGAGGAGCTCGGGTTCGAGGCCACCCGCCCGCGCGGCTGACCGACGCGCGCGTTAACACACCTTTCGATTCCGTTGACGTGTTGCGGAATATCGTTGTTTATCAGTAACATGACGATTTGTCCACGCGTGGACAACTTGCGCGCCGCACCCGATCTCTGTGGCCGCTCTCCACGCTGCCCGCCGGTCCCGGGGGAACTTTGCCGCACCCTGCGGCGTATTGCCCGGGAAGGTCCGGGCAGGGGCATGTTAGATCGTCCCTGCAAAAGGCGAGAGGATCGCGCGGGCGCGGGGGGCTGCCCGGCCGAGCCGCCAGCGCCGTCCGGGGCAGGACGGCCGTTGCAGGGGGATAGGCAGCATGACGGAAGACCGGGTCCACCCGATCGAGAGCCACACGACCCTTTTCGAGCCGGGGCGCAACTGCTGGCGCGTGGCCCGGGCAGAGCGGCTCGGCCTCATTGTGGATGCGGCGGATTATTTCCGGGTCCTGCGCCGGATCATGGCCTCGGCGAAACGCGAACTCCTCATGATCGGCTGGGACTTCGACTTCGAGATCGAGATGCTGCCCGGCGAGAGCGATGCCGAGGGGCGGGCTCCCGACGGCCTGCCGAACCAGGTCGGGCCCTTCCTCGAGGCGTTGGCCGAGCGCGAAGCCCAGCTCGACATCTACATGCTGAAATGGAACGGCGCGATGCTGATCGCCCCGGGACGGCTGATCCCGTCGCTCGCCGTCCGGGTCTTCGGCAGCGACCGGATCCACTTCGCCCTCGACGGCCACCATCCGTTCGGTGGCTGCCACCACCAGAAGATCGTCGTGGTCGACGATCGGTTCGCATTCTGCGGCGGCATCGACGCCACCGAGGACCGGTGGGACACTTCCGAACACGCCCCCAACGATTCCCGCAGGGTCCGCAAGGACGGCTCCCCGTCCCAACCCTGGCACGACGCCACCACCGCGCTCACCGGCCCGGTGGCCGCCGCCCTCGGGGATCTGGCCCGAAGCCGGTGGCTGCGCGCGACCGGCGACGAACTCAGCCGTCCCGACCCGGTCGTGGCCCCGGAGTGGCCTGGCTCTCTGCCCGTCGCCGCCCGCGACGTCGACGTCGCGATCGCACGCACGGAGCCCGCCTTTGAGGGCGAGGAGATGGTCAACGAGATCGAGCGGCTCTGTCTCGACAGCATCGGCCAGGCCCGGGAGGTCATCTATATGGAATCCCAGTATTTTGCCGCCGAGACGGTCTGCAAGGCCCTAGAGGAGCGTCTGCGCGACCCCGACGGCCCGGAGGTGGTGATCATCAACCCCGAAACCGCCCAGTCGACGCTCGAGGACAAGGCGATGCACGTCCTGCGCGGCCGGATGCTGGACCGGCTGACTGCTGCCGACACCGGGGGACGCTTCCGGATGTACTATCCGGTCACGACCGCGGGCGAGCCCATCTACGTGCATGCCAAGATCTTCGTGGTCGACGACCGGATCCTGCGGATCGGGTCGAGCAATCTCAACGACCGCTCGCTCGGGTTCGATACCGAATGCGACGTGGCCTTCGAGGACAAGACGGAAGTCATCGCCGCCTTCCGCACGCGCCTGCTCTCCGAGCACCTCTCCGTCGCGCCCGAGACCCTGACGCGGGCGGTCGAGGAGGCCGGATCGGTCATCGCGGCCATCGAGGCGCTCAACGACCGGAGCGGACGCGGACTTAGACCCATCGAGCGCCTCGAGGAGACCACCGTGGGCGAGTTCCTGGCCGACACCCGGCTCCTCGATCCCCGCCACCACCCCGGTCGGTTGACTGAGTCCGGAACCGGCCTGCGCCCGCGCCACCTCGGCGTCGTGGCCGGTGCCACGGGACTGGGTTTCCTCGGCTGGCGCGCCCTGCGACACTGGCTCCGTGGCGAGCGCGACGGATCCGGCCGGAAGGACCAGTAGCCCTGACCAGCCCCGACCATATAGGGGTGACTGTTGGCGCAGACGTGCCGCGGACAGTGTCGGGAGTGTGGTGCACCTAACCAGACTAACATAGAAGCCATTTTGCTTCCATCCATTCTTGAGAAACTGGGGGAATGGGGCGAGGAACTAAAGCACTCATCAAAAGTTATCCTCAAATTACGGGAATTGGGTGCAGAGAGTGATGCCGGTGATCAGCTCGCAAAGCGCCAAGTGGCCAAGCCGATTTCATCGCGCGGCCCGAAGCGATCAGGTCTGACATTATGAGCCGCACAGAGCCGACATCTGGCAAGCGACATCGAGCGGGCAAAATCGCGCCGCTGACATTGCGGCTGACCAAAGCCGAACGTGTTCAACTAGAGGAACTGGCGGCTGGCATGACGCTGAGCGCCTATATCCGAGGTAAGCGTCCGGCCTGACCGCTCTACCTGGCGACATTCCACGGCAGGAAGTCATCTACGCGGGTGATCTTGTGGTCGGGAATGCATGCGAGGGTATCGGCGAGCCAGGCCTGCGGGTCGATGCGGTTGAGCTTGGCGGTCT
>JBBQYB010000161.1:0-6442 GCA_038209095.1 Rhodobacterales bacterium | reverse complement strand
TGCCCGCAGGCTCCATCGAGCAGGGACTGGCGGTCCAGTCGATCCAGGTCGAGGGCCGGATCGAGAACGCGGTCGATTTTCTCGACATCATCGTCGCCCGCCGCGGCGGCCAGCCCGTGCGGCTGCGCGACGTGGCCACCCTGGTCGATGGCGAGGCCGAGCCGGAGAGCATCGCCCTTCTGAACGGTGAGGCGGCGCTGGCGGTGGACGTGGTCAAGACGCAAGGATCGAACACGGTGGCGGTGGCCGAGAGCATCCGGCGCGCGGTCGACGGGCTGATGGCCGGAGAGCTTCCCGCCGACCTGCGGGTCGAGATCGTGCGCGACAACGCGGTTCCCGTCGAGCAAAGCTATCAGGGCGTCCAGAACATGATGATCGAGGGTGCGCTCCTCGCCGTGCTGATCGTGTTCCTGTTCCTGAATTCCTGGCGGTCCACCGTCATCACCGGGCTGACGCTGCCGATCTCGGTGATCGGCACGATGACGGCGCTTTATTTCCTGGGGTTCACGCTCAACATCATGACGCTGCTGGCGCTGAGCCTCGCCATTGGGCTCCTGATCGACGACGCCATCGTGGTGCGTGAGAACATCATGCGGCATCTGAACATGGGCAAATCGCACCGGCAGGCGGCGCTGGAGGGCACGAACGAGATCGGCCTCGCCGTGCTTGCGACGACCCTGTCCATCGTTGCGGTGTTCCTGCCGGTGGCCTTCATGGAAGGCATCATCGGCAAGTTCTTCCTCCAGTTTGGCGTGACCGTGTCCGTCGCAGTGCTGATTTCGCTCTTCGTCGCCTTCACGCTCGACCCGATGATGTCCTCGGTCTGGTACGATCCGGCGGGCGAACCCGACGCGAAGCGCGGGCCGGTGGGTCGCCTCGTCGCCCGATTTGGCCGCTTCTTCGACCGGGTCGGCCTGGAATACCGCCGGCTGCTGCGCTGGAGCCTGCGTCACCGGATCACCACGCTCGCAGTGGCGGTGGCGGCCTTCTTCGGCAGTTTCTTCCTCGTGCCTTACGTCGGCGTCGAATTCGCCCCGGCGGTCGACAACAGCGAGTTCCAGGTCCAGGTCGAGACACCGGTCGGCTCCTCGCTCGCCTACACGACCACCAAGGTCCGCCAAGTGGACCGGGTGCTGCGCGGCTTTCCCGAAGTGACCGGCACCTATGCGACCATCGCGGGCGCGGGCTCGGATGGGCAGAACAGCGCAACCGTCGCGGTGTCCATGGTCGGCCCCTCCGAGCGCAGCCGCAGCCCGCAGGACATGACCCTGCCGGTGCGCGTAGCGCTTGCCGCGATCCCCGGCGTCGACGTGACCATCGGCGCGGCCGGCGGTCTGGGCGGCGTCGAGGCTCCGGTGCAGATCAACATCTACGGCGATAACCTCGATATGCTGGGGCCGCTCTCGGACCGGCTGGTCGGCGCCTTGCGGACCATCGATGGCCTGGAGGACGTGTCCTCTAGCCTCGACGCCGCGCAGCCGGTGCTGGGCGTGCGGATCAACCGCGAGGCGGCCAGCGATCTGGGCGTGTCGCTGCAACAGATCGGCGACACCCTGCGCCCGATGCTGGGCGGCGACGACGTGAGCGACTGGACCTCGCCCGACGGGCGCAGCTTCACCGTGACGGTGCGCCTGCCCGAGGAGATGCGCCACGATATCGACGTCCTGCGCGCGCTCCCCGTCGCCCAGAATGATGGCACAGGCATGGTCCGGCTCGATCAGGTCGCCGACATCGTGCAGTCCTACGGGCCGTCCGAGATCCTGCGCCGGGACCTCTCGCGCCAGGTCCTGGTAAGCGCCAACCTCTCGGGCGTGACGCTGGGCGACGTGATGCCGCAGGTGCAGGCCGCAATGGACGCACTCGAGTTGCCCACGGGCTACCGGGTGAACGCCGGCGGCGATGCCGAGCAACTGGCCGAGACGGCCGCCGCGGCCGGTTCCGCTCTGCTGCTCGCGGTCGTCTTCATCTATCTCGTGCTCGCCTCGCAGTTCGGCAGTTTCCTCCAGCCTATCGCGATTATGGCCTCGCTTCCGCTGGCGCTTGTGGGCGTCCTGCTGGGGCTGCTGGCGGGTGGGTCCACGCTCAACATGTTCTCGATGATCGGCTTCATCATGCTCATGGGCCTCGTGGTCAAGAACGCGATCCTGCTGGTGGACAATGCCAACCAGCACGTTCGCGACCAGGGCATGAACCTCCATGACGCGCTGCTCGAGGCAGGCACGACGCGGTTTCGTCCGATCGTCATGACGACGCTGGCGATGATCTTCGGGATGCTTCCCCTGGCGCTCAACGTCCACGAGGGGTCAGGGCAGAACGCGCCGATGGCCCATGCGGTAATTGGCGGCCTGATCTCGTCGACGATCCTGACGCTGGTCGTGGTGCCCGTCGTGCTGACCTATCTCGACAGCTTCGGGCGGACGGCACGGCGCTGGTTCCCGAACGGGCCGGACGAACACGGATCGACAACTCCGGGAGAATGAACATGGGCGATTGAAGAACAAGGTCGCAGTCGTCACGGGTGAGGCGGCAGGGATTGGTCTGGAAACGGCCCGGCTGTTTCTGACCGAAGGCGCGAAGGTGGATCTGCGCTCCACCGATCTGGACAAGGCGGCGGAGGATCTTGGCCGCTCGGCCGCTATGGTGACCCCGCAGATGAACTGGTCCTGTTCCTCGCCTCGGACGAGTCGCGGTTCATCACCGGTGCGCAATACCTGGTCGATGGCGGCATGGCAGCCACCTGACGCCTTACTCCTGAAGATGGAACTTTATCGATGAAAAACCTCCGCCTCGCCTTCGGCCTTCTTGTCGTGCTGGCCGCGATTGGCGCTGTCGCCTGGTATGTCTGGGACCGGAATACCGGCGGACTGCCCGAGGGCATCGCCACAGGCAACGGGCGCATCGAGGCCGCGCAGATCGACGTGGCGACCCGGACGCCTGGGCGCGTGGCCGAGATCCGCGTGGCCGAGGGCGACATGGTCGAGGAAGGGGAAATCCTGGCCGTCATGGACACGCGAGAGCTGAACTCGGAGGTTGCCCGCGCCGAGGCCGATGCCGCTCGCGCTGCGAGCCAGGTCGACGAGGTGCGCGCCCTCATCGAACAAAGGCGCGCGGAACTGGCGCTGGCGGAGGACGAATACGCACGGGCGCAGACGCTGGCAGATCGCGGCGTCAGCGCGCGGTCGGTGGCCGAGCAGCAGGCTACGCGCCGTGCCTCGGCGGAGGCGGCCCTGAACGCGGCCATCGCGCCGCTCCATTCCGCCGAGCGCGGCGAGGCGGCGGAGGCGCTCGTCAACCTATTCCGAACCCAGATCGAGGACGCGACGCTGACCGGACCCACATTCGGCCGCATCCTCTACCGGCTCGCACAGCCCGGAGAGGTCCTGAGCGGCGGCGGCAAGGTGGTGACGCTTCTGGATTTGAGCCAAGTCTACATGGAGATCTTCCTTCCCGCAAACGAGGCGATGAACACCGGGATCGGCGCGGGGGCACGCATCAGGCTCGATGCCATTCCCTATGCGATTCCAGCCTATGTCAGGTTCGTCTCGCCCGAAGCGCAGTTCACTCCCAAGCAGGTCGAGACGCAGGACGAGCGCGAGAAGCTGATGTTCCGCGTGAAGGTGCGCGTGCCCGAGGAGCCGGTGCGCGCCAATATCGCACAGGTCAAAACCGGCCTGCGCGGCGTGGCCTATGTGCGGCTCGCGGGCGGTCAGGACGTCCTCTGGCCCGTCGAGTTCGTCGGGGAGCCGATCCCGGCCGAGGCGCTTTCGCAAGCTCACACCGCTGTTGCGAACTGAGCGCGCGGTGGATGCCCCCGACCTTCTGGTCGCGCGTCTCGGTGGCGTGACGCATCGCTATGGCGACGTCCTCGCGCTGGATGACGTCACGCTGGATCTGCCGGCCGGGAGGATGATGGGTCTCATTGGAACGGACGGCGTGGGCAAGTCTACGCTGCTCGGGCTGCTCGCGGGCGCACGCAAGATGCAGGCAGGCGAAATCACGGTACTGGGCGGGCCGGTGTCGAAGGCGGCGCACCGGACAGAGGTCTATACCCGCGCGGCCTACATGCCGCAGGGACTGGGCAAGAACCTCTATCGGGACCTCAGCATTTTCGAGAACCTCGACTTCTTCGGCCGCCTGTTCGGCCATGGCGCGGCAAAGCGGCGGCGGCGGATCGACAGGCTGCTGCGCGCGACCGGGCTCGATCCGTTTGCGGATCGTCCGGCCGGCAAGCTCTCGGGCGGGATGAAGCAGAAGCTCGGCCTCTGCTGCGCGCTGATCCACGACCCCGATCTCCTGATCCTCGACGAGCCCACGACCGGCGGTGCTAGTTTACGACTCGCCGCAGAACCTCGCGCAAGAGCACGGATCCGCTTCGCTCGACGAGACCTTCATCCGCTACATCGAGGGCGCGCTCGGCGATGCTGCAAGCACCAGCGTGCCTGCGCTCGCGACGATGCAGGCAGCGCCGCCGCATGAGGAGGGCCAGAGCCTCGGCAGCCTTGTCGCCGTGAGCCGGCGCAAAACGCTCGAAGTAATGCGCGATCCGATCCGGCTCGCCTTCGCGTTTTTGGGCTCGATGATCCTGATGCTGATGTTCGCCTACCGCATTTCGGCGGACGTCGAAGACCTGACGTTCGCGGCCTTCGACCAGGACCGAACGCCCGAGAGCCGGGCGTACCTTGCGAACTTCGAGGGCTCGCGCTATCTCATCGAAGCGCCGCCGGTCGCGAGCCTCGATGAGCTTGAGGAGCGGATGGAGGCCGGAGACGTGACGCTGGCCCTCGAGATCCCCACAGGCTTCGGTCGCGCCGTGACGGTCGGGGAGCCCACGCGCGCGGCGGCCTGGATCGACGGCGCGAACACGATGCGCGCCGCAACGATCGAGGGTTACGTACAGGGTGCCCACGCAACCTTCCTCGCCGATCGCGCGTCGGCTGCGGGTCTCTCGGATCTCGCGGGTCCGATCTTCGACATCCATCCGCGCTACCGGTACAACCCGAGCTTCGAGAGCCTCTACTCCATGGTGCCCTCCGTGCCGGCCATCCTGCTGATGCTGTTCTCCGCCATCCTGATGGCGGTCAGTCTGGCGCGGGAACGCGAGATCGGCACCATCACCAACTTCTACGTCACGCCGACCTCCAAACTCGAGTTCCTGCTGGGCAAGCAGCTTCCCTAAGTCGCAATCGGTATCGTCAACTGGCTGATCCTGACTGCCATGGCCGTCCTTCTCTTTGGCGTGTCGCTCACGGAATGCGCGCTGGCGCTGGCCCTCGGGGCAATCGTCTATGTCTTTGCCTCGACCGGATTTGGCCTGATCGTCGCGGTCTTCACAAAGAGCCAGGTGGCGGCGGTGTTCGCCACCATGATCCTCGCGATGCTGCCGACGGTGCAGTTCTCGGGCCTCAACCAGCCCGTGTCGACGCTCGTGGGCGCAGCGCGGATCATGCGATAGCTCTGGCCCACGAACTACTTCATGCAGTTGAGCGTCGGCGCCTTCAACAAGGAGCTGGGTTTCGGTGCGCTTGCCGTGAACATCCTGCTGATCGCGGTCTTCGTGCCGGTCTTCATCGGTATCGCCGTCTTGCTCCTCAGGAAGCAGGAGCGGTGATGCGGGGATTATCGAACATCTTCTGGCTTGCCGGAAAGGAGCTGAGGACGCTGTGGCGGGACTTCGTGCTATTGCTGCTGGTGATCTATTTCTTCGGCCTGGGCATGCATGTGGAATCCAACGCCGCCGGCGAGACGATCAGCAAGGCCGCGGTGGCCTTCGTCGACGAGGACCGCTCGGCCCTTTCGCGAGCCTTGCGCACGGCGCTCTGTCCTCCCTGGTTCCTTGCGCCGAGCCTCGTCGAGGCGGACGCCATCGACCGGATGATGGACTGGGGCGAGGTTACGTTCGCGGTCGTCGTCCCGCGCGGGTTCGAGGCGGACGTGCGCGCCGGCCGCGGACCCGAACTCCAGATCAACATCGACGCGACCAAGATGCAGCAGGCTGCCATCGGGACCGGCTATCTGACCGCGATCCTGACTGGAGAGGTGCAGCGCTTCGCCGCGCGCGAGGACATCGTGGCTACGCCACCAGTCGATCTCGTGGTGCGGCGGTCGTTCAATTCGGCTGGCAACAACGTCTGGTTTGCGGCCATCGGGGGTCTGCTCAACTCGCTCTCGATGCTGACCATCGTCCATGTCGGCGCGGCGCTCATCCGCGAGCGGGAATACGGGACCATCGAGCACCTGCTGACGATGCCGCTGACCCCGATCGAGATTGCGCTCGCCAAGGTGCTGGCGAACGGCGGGGTCATCTTCGCGGCCTTCACGTTCTCGTTCTTCGTCATCGTCGAAGGGGCGCTCGGCATCCCTTTTAAGGGGTCCGAGGCGCTGCTGCCGGCCGGAACGGTGATCTACATCCTCGCCGCCGCCGCGATCGGCCTCCTGCTCGGCA
>JBBQYB010000160.1:0-6816 GCA_038209095.1 Rhodobacterales bacterium | reverse complement strand
TTTGCGGCCCTCTGTCCCCCACCCGCGGCGGCGCTGCCTTTTTTGCCGTTTTGGTTTTCGGCCGGGGGGCGCGGGGGGGGCCCCCCCCGCCTGCCGCCACCCCCTCCCCCTCCGTCGGCAGAAACGCCCGGGCGAAGTCCGGGTCCCCAAAGGGTTGAGAGATGAATACGCATGCCCAAGCCCGATCCGGCTATGCCTCCGCGGTGGCCCCGACCCGCACCGACCGCGGCATGGAATATGCCCTGTTCGCGCGCGTGACCGCCGCGATGGGCGCGGTGGACGCCAGCGACAGGGCCAGTTTCGGCGCGCTCGCCGCCGCCGTCTGGGACAACCAGAAGCTCTGGACCGCACTGGCCGATGACCTGATGCACGACGACAACGCCCTGCCCGTGCCGCTGCGCGCGCAGCTGTTGTCGCTCGCGGAATTCGTGCGCAAGCACACCCTGCGCGTCCTGGGCGGCAAGGCCTCGCCCGAGCCGCTGATCGACATCAACACCTCCATCATGCGCGGCCTGCGCGGCGACGTCGAGGCCGTGTCGTGAGCGGCCTGGTGCTGAAGCTCGGTCCGCGCGAGCGGGTCATGATCAACGGCGTGGTGATGGAGAACGGCGACCGGCGCACCCGGATCAACATCCTGACGCCCGACGCGAACGTCCTGCGGCTGCGCGACGCGATCCATCCGTCGGAGGCGAACACGCCAGTGAGGCGCACCTGCTACATCGCGCAGATGGTGCTCGCCGGCGAGGCGGATCCCGAGGAGGGCCGCCGCCAGCTGATGCGCAGCATCGAGCAGCTGAGCCATGTGTTCAAGGACGAGGAGAGCCGCGCGCATCTGGCGACCGCCACCGAGGCCTCGGCGGCGGGTCGGTTCTATCAGGCGATGAAGGCGCTCAGGAACCTTTTGCCGCGCGAGACGCGCCTGCTCTCGATCCGCGCGGACTGAACCTGGAGGACACCCCATGGCCTTTCAGCCGTCGATCCCCCTGAGCGGCGTCAGCGGATGGCGCTTTCTCGAACGCACGCAGGCCAAGCAGCAGGCGGCGTTCGAGTCCGCTCCGCAGATCAAGCGCGACCTCGCGTATTTCGAGGCCAACATCGGGAAGGTGAAATCGGCGGAGGAACTGGTGTCGAACCGGCGTCTGCTCGGCGTCGCGCTCACGGCCTTCGGGCTGGAGGGCGAGATCGACAAGAAGGCCTATATCCGCAAAATCCTGGAAAGCGGCACGGCGGACGTCAATTCGCTTGCGAACCGCGTCTCGGCCCCCGGGTTCCGGCAGATGACCGAGGCCTTCGGGTTCGGCGACGCCACCGGCTCGCTGACCGGAGCGCCGGGGTTCAAGGACAAGATCGTGGCGGCCTACAAGGCCCGCGCCTTCGAGGGCGCGGTCGGCAATGCGAACAACGACATCCGGGTGGCGATGAACTTTCGGCGGGAGTTCGAGGAGATGTCGCGCGCCTCGCTGCGCGCGGCCTTCGAGACGGTGCCCGAGATCCAGGCCGACGTCGCCTATGTGGAGGGGGCCATCGCCGGGGTCCGCACGCCCGAGGCGCTGGTCTCCGATCCGGTGCTGCTGCGGGTGGCGCTGACGGCGTACGGGCTCGAAAGCTATGCGAGCAATCCGGGTCTGGTGCGCGACATGTTGGCGGGGGGCGTGACCGGGCCGGATGCGCCGGCAAACCGGCTGGGCTCGCCCAAGATGAAGGCGTTCGTCGCGGCCTTCGGGTTCGGGCAGTCGCAGGGCGTGGCGGTGGCGCAGACGTCGACCGAGGGGTTCGCCGCGCGCCTGACCTCCGCCTACAAGACGGCGGTGTTCGATGCGATGATCGAGGACGCGGGCAACAAGGTGCCCGACGCCATGCGGTTCAAGCGCGAGGTCGAGGCCCTGGCCAAGGGGGACATCGGGAGCTGGTTCTCGGTGCTGACGTCGAAGCCGATGCGTGCGGTGTTCGAAAAGGCTTTCAACCTGCCGGGGTCGTTCGGCCGGATCGACATCGACCAGCAGCGCAACGTCCTGATCCAGAAGACGCAGACGCTGTTCGGCAGCGACAGCCTGCGCACGTTCGAGGACCCAAATAACGTCGAGAAGATGATCGTGCGGTATCTCGTGCGCAGCCAGATCGACCTGAACGGGTTCGCGACCCCCGCGGCCTCGGCGCTGAGCCTGCTTCAGAACCTGCGGTCGGGGTCACAGGGGCTGTCGAACCTGTTCGCCTCGCGGACCTGACGTCAGACGCGGGCGTAGATGTCCTCGTAGCGGACGATGTCGTCCTCGCCGAGATAGGGGCCGGACTGCACCTCGATGAGGTGCAGGTCGACCTTGCCCGGGTTCTCGAGACGGTGCACGGCCCCAAGCGGGACGTAGATCGATGTGTTCTCCGAGAGGAGCGTGCGGTCCGAGCCGACCGTGACGCGGGCGGCACCTTCGACCACGACCCAGTGCTCGGCCCGGTGGACGTGCGATTGCAGCGACAGGATGCCGCCGGGATGGACCATGATGCGCTTGACCTGGAAGCGTTTGCCGAGGGCGAGGGTCTCGTACCAGCCCCAGGGCCGGTGGAACCGCGGGAACTGCGTGGCTTGGGGTGCGCGCTCGGACTTGAGCAGATCGACGGCCTCCTTGACCCGTTGTCCATCCCGCGCATCGGCGACGAGGACAGCGTCGCGCATGGCGACCACGACGACGTTCCTGAGGCCGATGCCGACGACCACCTGATCGGGATCCTCGGCACGGAGCATCGTATCCTCGCAATCGATGGCAAAGGCGGGGCCGCTGCGCGCGACGCCGTGTGCATCGGGGCCCATCTGGCGCGAGATGGCGTCCCAGGACCCGAGATCGGACCAGCCACCGCAGTAGGGTACGACCTTGAGGTTAGAGGCCTTCTCCATGACGGCATAGTCGATGGAGATCGCCTCGACGCGTGCCCAGGCTTGCGCATCGAGGCGCAGGAAGCCGAGATCGACGGCGGCCGCATCGACGCTGGCCCGCACGGCCTCCATGAGGTCCGGTGCGTGGCGTGCGAAGGCGTCGAGGATCGCTGCGACCGAAAAGAGGAAGATCCCGCTGTTCCACAGATGGCGCCCGGTCGCGAGCATCGCACAGGCCCCGTCCGCGTCCGGCTTCTCGATGAACCGCACCAGCGGCTGCGCCGCGGGCCGGCCGCCCATCTCAGGAGGTGTCGCGAGTTCGAGCCAGCCGTAGCCCGTCTCGGGCCGGGTCGGGTGGACGCCGAAAGTGACGAGGTCACCGGCGACCGCAGCATCGATCCCCGCGGTCACGACGTCCCGAAACACCGCGTCGTCGTCGATCGCATGGTCGGAGGGGCAGACGAGCATGAGGCCGTCCGGGTCCGACCTTTCAAGCCGCAGCGCCGCTGCGAGGACCGCGGGGGCGGTGTTGCGTCCGTCCGGCTCGATCAGGACCTGGCCCGGGGCCCGGCCGATCTGACCGAGCTGTTCGGTCGCGATGAAGCGGAACTCTCCGTTCGTCACGATCAGCGGCGGCGCGAACGCAGGTTCCGGCAGGCGGGCGACACTCGCCTGAAAGAGGCTGCGCTCGCCAAGGATCCGTCCGAACTGCTTTGGATAGCCCTTGCGGCTCAGGGGCCACAGGCGCGTCCCGGAGCCTCCGCAGAGTATGATCGGCGTGATCTTTTTTGTCATGGCGTCCGGGGCTGTCGGATGGAACTTCAGCAGGCAGCAGGCTGGACCTACTCCGCGATGCGTCGCAGATAGCGTCCGTATTCGGTCTTGAGATAGGGTTCCGCCAGGGCGCGGAGGGCGGCGGCATCTATCCAGCCCTGGGCATGGGCAATTTCCTCGGGACATCCGACCTTGAGGTTCTGGCGTTCCTCGATGGTCCGGACGAAGTTTCCGGCATCAAGCAGGCTGGCATGCGTTCCGGTGTCGAGCCAGGCGAACCCCCGCCCCATGCGCTCGATCCGAAGCTGGCCCTCGACCCGGTACTGGTTGAGCAGATCGGTGATCTCCAACTCACCGCGCGGGCTCGGCGCGACCCTGGCGGCGCGGGCCGGTGCCGTGCCGTCGAGAACATAGAGACCGGTCACTGCGAAATTGGATTTCGGGGTCGCGGGCTTTTCCTCGATAGACATCACCTGGCCGGAGTCGTTGAATTCCAACACGCCGTAGCGCTCGGGGTCGCGCACCTGATATCCGAAGACGGTGCCGCCCGTGCTCCGCGCACCGGCCGAGACGAGCAGTTCCGGCAGCCCGTGACCGAAGAAGACGTTGTCGCCGAGCACCATGGTCGAGGGTGCCCCGTCGAGGAACGCCTCGGCCAGGATATAGGCTTGCGCCAGGCCCTCGGGCCTTGGCTGCGCGATGTAAGTGAAGGTCATGCCCCAGTGCGACCCGGAGCCGAGGAGCCTGCGGAACTGGTCCTGGTCCGCCGGCGTCGTGATGATCGCCACCTCGCGGATGCCGGCGAGCATCAGGATCGAGAGCGGATAGTAGATCATCGGCTTGTCGTAGACCGGCAGGAGCTGCTTCGAGATCGAATGGGTGATCGGATGCAGGCGCGTGCCGGATCCTCCGGCGAGGATGATGCCCTTGCGGTCGGTCATGCGAGGTCTCCCAGAACGGCATCGAGGCCCGCACGCCAGTCGGGCTGTTCGAGCCCGTAGGCATCCGCGATCCTGGTGCAATCGAGCGTCGAGTTCAGCGGCCGACGCGCAGGCGTCGGATAATCGGCGGTCGGGATGGCCTCGACGGTCGGTGTTCTGCCCGTCTGGCGCTCGAAGACGGCCCGGGCGAAACCGCACCAGCTCACCGCCGGCGCGCCGGAGTAGTGGAAGACGCCGGTAACCCCGCGCCCTTCGTGACAGGCCGAGGCCATGTGAAGAAGCGCGTTGGCGATGTCGCGGGCGGGCGTCGGGCCGCCCACCTGATCGTCGACCACGCGCAGGACGTCCCGGTCGGCCCCGAGACGCAGCATTGTCTTGACGAAATTCGCGCCATGCGCGGAAAACACCCAGGACGTGCGCAGCGTGATCCACTGTCCGCCGGCGGCCGCGACGGCAGTCTCGCCGGCGAGCTTCGTGGTCCCGTAGACGCCCAGGGGACCGGTGGGATCGTTCTCCCGCCAGGCCCGGCCGGGCGTGCCGTCGAAGACGTAATCGGTCGAGACATGGAGGAAGGGCAGGCCGCGCGCGGCACAGGCCCGTGCCATGGCACCGGGTGCCGCGGAATTGACGGTCTGGGCCGTGTCCGGGTCCGCCTCGGCCCTGTCCACGGCCGTGTTGGCGGCCGCATTGATGACCGCGTCGGCGTTTGTCGATGCGATCGCCGCAGCGCAGGCATCGGGGTCGGTCAGATCGGCCCTGTCCCGCCCGAGCGCCTCGACGGAGACGCCGCGCAGTGGGGCCTGAAGGGCGAGCTCGCGCGCGACCTGGCCGGTCGTACCGAAAACGAGGACATGCATCAGAGCCCTGCCTGTTTCAGCCCGAGCCGGGACATGTCGTGCCCGCGCGCCTGGATCGCCTGCCACCAGTCCGCGTTGTCGAGATACCAGGCGACGGTCGCGCGCAGACCCTGCTCCAGCGTAACGGAGGGCGTCCACCCCAACTCGTCGCGGATGCGCGTCGCATCGATCGCATAGCGAAAGTCGTGGCCCGGGCGATCCGTGACGAACCGGATCAGGCGCGCGTGGGGGGAGGCGTCCGGGCGCATTTCGTCCATGAGGGCGCAGATCATGTGGACCAGATCGATGTTGCGGGCCTCGGCGTTGCCGCCGACGTTGTAGCTCCGTCCGGTCTCGCCGCGCGCGACGACGGTGAGCAGGGCCCGCGCGTGGTCCTCGACATAAAGCCAGTCGCGCACGTTCTCGCCGGCTCCGTAGACCGGGATCTCCCGGCCCGCCAAGGCGTTGAGGATCACGACGGGCACCAGTTTCTCGGGAAAGTGGAAGGGTCCGTAGTTGTTCGAGCAGTTGGTCAGCACGACCGGCAACCCGTAGGTCTCGCCCCAGGCGCGCATCAGATGGTCGGACGCGGCCTTGGAGGCCGAATAGGGGGAGTTGGGCGCATAGGGGGTGGTCTCGTCGAAGGCTCCGGTAGCGCCCAGCGTGCCGAAGACCTCGTCGGTGGAGATATGGTGGAACCGGAACGCGCCGGACCCGCCCCAATAGGCCCTCGCAGCCTCCAGCAGCGTATAGGTGCCCGTGATGTTGGTGTCGATGAAGGCCGCCGGACCGTCGATGGACCTGTCGACATGGCTCTCGGCGGCTAGGTGCATCACGGCATCGGGTCGGTGCGCCTCGAAGATGCGGTCGAGCGCCGGTCTGTCGCGGATGTCGGCGTGCTCGAAGCGGTAGGAAGCGCTCCCGGCCACAGAGGCCACGTTCGACAGGCTGCCCGCATAGGTCAGGGCATCGAGGTTCACGACTTCGTGGCCGTCGGCGATGGCGCGGCGCACGACCGCCGATCCGATGAACCCGGCACCGCCGGTCACGAGCAGCTTCATCGATCCGCCTCCCAGACGAACGGCGATTTCAGGTCGGCGAGCCCATGCGCATCCCGGTCCTTGTCCGACAGGGTCGGCGCGGCTCCGGCCGGCCCCCATTCGATCCCGAGGGCCGGATCCGACCACAGGAGACTATTGTCGTGCTCCGGGGCATAATAATCCGTTACCTTGTAGACGACCTCGGTGTTCGGCTCGAGCGTGATGAAGCCGTGGCCGAAGCCGACGGGGACCAGAAGTTGGCGCCAGTTCGCGGCACTCAGCGTGACGGCCGCATGATCGCCGTAGGTCGGCGAGCCGACGCGGAGGTCAACGGCGACGTCGAGGATAGCGCCCTGGAC
>JBBQYB010000159.1:0-6858 GCA_038209095.1 Rhodobacterales bacterium | reverse complement strand
CCGGTTTAAGAGGTCCGTGAGATCGGTTAATCTCAATCGCTCCGTCGCCTGAATTCCGGGCGGAGCGCAATGCGGGATCCATCGATGACAACCTTGCCGGCATTCTCGAAATTGACCGTTATGCGCGACCCGATCACGGACTGCACCTGCCCGAGCCCCCAGTCGGGCCGGTCGGGATGGCTGACCAGGCTGCCCGGTTCCAGGAATTCCGTCATGCCCACCCCTCCGGAGCTCCGCCCGTGAGCGCCCCCGATCTCCGTACGCCCGATCTCGGCGCGCCCGATCTCAGCGCGCCCGATCTCAGCGCGCTCGTCTCCGCACGGCTCTGCCACGACCTGATAAGCCCCATGGGCGCCATCGGCAACGGGCTCGAACTGCTCCAGATGTCCCAGACGGGCCCGTCGGCCGAATTCGACCTCATCTCGGGCAGCGTTGAATCCGCCCTCGCCAAGCTGCGCTTCTACCGCCTCGCCTTCGGCCCCGCCGACGATCTGGCCCGCCAGTCCTTCGACGAGGCCCGCGCCATCACCGACGCCATGTTCCAGGGCCGCTTCAGCGTCGTCTGGTCCGTTGAGGGCCGAGACATGCCCCGCACCACCGCGCGGCTCCTTTATCTGGCACTTCTCTGCCTCGAAAAGAGCCTGCCCATGGGCGGTGCCGTCCAGGTCGCCATCTCCGAGCGGACCATCGCCCTCGCGGTCGAGGGCAAGCGCACCGCCCCGCCCGAGGCCCTCTGGCGTCTCGTGACCGATGGCCACCCGCCGGAGGCGCTGCACGCCGACGGCGTCCAGTTCGCGCTTCTGCGCCGCGCCCTCGAGGAGACCGACCGGCGCATCGAGGTGGCCTTCACCCAGACCGGGGCCAAGCTCACCCTCTCGCCCGAAGCCGTCACGCCGGCCTGAGGCCCGACCGGTACCGCGCCGCATTGGCGCGGTACCCGGCCGCCGACCGCGCGAGCCCCGCAATCTCTTCCTCCGTCAGATCGCGCACCACCCGGCCCGGCCGGCCCATCACCAGCACGCCCTCAGGGATCACCTTGCCTTCCGTGACGAGCGCGCCCGCCCCGATCAGAACTCGCGCTCCGATCACCGCATGGTTCAGCACGGTCGCCCCCATCCCGATCAGGCTCCCGTCGCCGATCCGGCACCCGTGCAGGATCGCCATATGCCCCACGGTGCACCCCGCCCCCACCACAAGCGGCGCGCCGAGATCGGTGTGCAGCACCGATCCGTCCTGCGCGTTCGACCCTTCGCCGATCTCGATGGGCTCGTTGTCCCCGCGCAGCACCGCGTTGAACCAGACGGAGGCGCCTGCCGCCAGCACGATCCGCCCCACCAGCACGGCCCCGGGGGCCACCCAGGCCTCCGGATCGATCTCCGGCGAGACCCCGTCCAGTCCGAATACCGTCATTTCCGCCGCTCCTCGAATTCCGCATTCAGCCGCGTCACGAACGGCATCAGCCCGGGCCTGCGGTCGCGGCGTAACCGCTCGGCCTGGATGATGGCGCGCAGTTCCGCCTCGCAGCGCGGCAGGCTCTCGTTGACCAGTACGAACTCGTATTCAGCCCAATGGCTGATCTCGTCGCGCGACTTCGCCATCCGCCGTGCGACGACCTCGGCGCTGTCCTGCCCTCGCTGGTTCAGCCGGTTCTCCAGTTCCGCAATCGACGGCGGCAGGATGAAGATCGACACCACCGCATCGCTCAGGCTCGAGTTGCGGATCTGCTGGCCGCCCTGCCAGTCCACGTCGAACAGCACGTCGCGTCCCGCCGCGATCGCCTCCTCCACCGGTGCACGCGGCGTCCCGTAAAGGTTGCCGAACACTTCCGCGTATTCCAGCATCTCGCCGGCCTCGACCATGGCCTCGAACTCGCGCCGGCTGCGGAAATAGTACTCCCGCCCGTCCTGCTCGCCCGGCCGCGGCGGGCGGGTCGTGGCGGAGACGGAAAACTGCACCTCCGGATCGAACTCCAGCAGCCGGCGCGACAGCGTCGACTTGCCCGCCCCCGAGGGCGAGGACAGGATGATCAGCAGCCCCCGGCGCGTCCCCATCTCACTCGACATTCTGGACCTGCTCGCGCAACTGATCGACCACCACCTTCATGTCGAGCCCGACGGACGTCAACTCCGCGGACTGCGCCTTGGCACAGAGCGTATTGGCCTCGCGGTTGAACTCCTGCGTGAGAAAATCGAGCTTGCGCCCCACCGGCCCCGCAGCCCCGAGCAACCCGCGCGCCGCCATCACGTGGGCGTCGAGCCGGTCCAGCTCCTCCGTAACATCCGCCTTCACCGCGAGGATCGCAAGCTCCTGCGCCAGCCGGTCGGGATCGACCGTGAGCGCAGCCCCCAGCACCGCCTCCAGGCGCGCGGCAAGACCGTCCGCCCCCCGGGCCGCCCGCGCGCCGGCCACCTCACGGGCGCGCGCTGCAAGCTCGGCAATGCGGTTCACCTGCGCCTCCAAGATGGTGCCCAAAGCCATCCCCTCGGCGCGCCGCGCCTCCGCGAGGGCCCGCGCCAGGACCGGTGCCTGTCCAGCCAGCGCCTCCATCAGCCCCGGATCCTCCGCGGGGCCCGGGGCCGCCACCTCCAGCACGCCGCGTTGGCCCAGCAGATCCGCCGCCGTCATGGGCGCGAGGTCGAGCCCGCGCCGCGAGGCCGCCTCCCCCGCTGCCAGCGCGGCCGTGATGGCGCTCTCGAGCGCGTCGAGGTTCAGCGTCTGCACCGTGCGCCGCACTCCCTGCCCCAGACGCAGGCTCACCGAGACCGACCCGCGGTGCAGGACCGCACCAAACGCCGCGCGCAGCGGGGCCTCCAGCATCTCCAACCCTTCGGGCAGCCGCAGCTTCAGGTCGAGATTGCGTCCGTTGACGCTGCGGGCCTCCCAGACCCAGCTCGCAGCCTCCCGGTTTCCCGCCAGATCGGCGAAACCGGTCATCGAAGTCAGGCCCATGCAGGTCCTCGCGTCAGGCGTCAAAAGGATCCATTCGAATTTCCGAAGGATTTTCGGCAAATTAAGGAAGCACCCGCATAAGGCGCGACTTTGCCAACAATCTGCGCTAGCATATAGGGAGTTAGTTTACCAAGGTTCATCCGTCACACTGGTGGTCGGACCGAAGTCAGGGCTCAGGGTCAAGCAAGAGCGATGAACGATCTCATGTTATCCACATTGAAATCCTACTGGGAACGCCTGCGCGCCGGCAGGATTGCGCCCTACCGCGCCGAGATCGATCCGCGCCAGTTCGAATCCGCGCTCGAGAACATGTTCATCATCGAGAAACTCTCGCCCGACAACATGCGCATCCGGCTCGCCGGCATGAAGATCTGCGAGATGATGGGAATGGAAGTCCGCGGCATGCAGCCGGGCTTTCTCATCAACGAGGCCGACCGGCTCCGCTTCGAGCGGCTCCTCAACGTCGTCATGTCCGAACCCGCTGTGGTCGAGCTGAAACTCTCCGCCGACGGCCGCGCCGGGCGCTACCGCGCCACCATGCTCCTCATGCCGCTGCGCAGCGATTTCGGCGACATCAATCGCGTGCTCGGCTGCACCTCGGGCCAGGGCGAGATGTTCGCCCCGCCCCTCGCCTTCCAGATTGACGACGTCACCATCTCGCCCATCGAGCCGAGCAAGGCCAATGAGCCCGCCCACGCCCTCCCCGGCTTCGCCGAGGAACAGACGGGCTTCGACATCGGCTCGGCACCCAAGCTGCGCAGCATCGAGGGCAACCCGAACGCCTCCGGTGCCCGTCCGCGCGACGCCGCCCGCAAGTTCCGCGTCATCGACAATTCCTGAGCCCTTTTTCGCGCGTCACAGGCACGCCGAACACGCGTTAACACTTTTATCGAATAATATCAATTATTTTGCTACCGTCACATCGTGTGACGCTCATGCGGGCGCTCTCAGGCTTGGCACCATTCCGTCTCCGGGATGCCTTGCAGGGCCAACAGCCCCGTAAGATCCGAATGATCGAGCCGGGCGTCGGCCGCCGCCGTCAGCGTCGGCTTCGCACGGTAGGCGACCCCCAGTCCCGCCGCCTGCACCATGTCGAGATCGTTCGCCCCGTCGCCCACGGCGAGTACCTCCCCGGGCCCGTATCCGCCCTCGCGGGCATAGGCCTCCATCGCCGCGCGCTTGGCCGCCCGCCCCAGCACCGGCCGCGCCACCTTCCCCGTGAGGCGCCCCTTCTCGAAGATCAGCGTGTTCGCCCGATGTCGCGCGAACCCCGCAGCCTCGGCGACCCGCGCACTGAAGAACGTGAACCCTCCCGACACCAGCGCGGTCTCCGCCCCGAGGGCTGCCATGGTCCGCACCGCGGTGGCAGCCCCTGCGTTCAGCCGGACCCGTGCTGCGTAACATTCCTCCAGCACCGACACCGGCAACCCCCGGAGCAGCGCCACCCGCGCATCGAGCGCCCCCTCGAAATCCAGATCTCCGCGCATCGCCGCCTCGGTGATCGCCGCCACCTGCGGCTTCACCCCGGCGAAATCCGCCAATTCGTCGATGCATTCCACGTCGATGATCGTCGAATCCATGTCTGCGATCAACAACCGCTTGCGCCGCCCCTCGAGCGAAACGACGTTCGCATCGACCTCGCCCTCCACCAGCCGCCGCGGACAGCCCGGTCCCCGGAAAGCAATCTCCCAGGCCGAAGCCGCCAGCCGCACCGGATCCTCCGGCCCGAACCCCGCCCCCGCCATCGCCCCCGCCAGCCCGTCGACGAACGCCGCCGACACGCCTGCCGCAGCGCTGACCACCAGAACCCGCGACAAGCCTCAGACCGCCGCGCGCTGCGCCTGCCGCCGCTGATCCAGTTCCTGCGCCACAAGAAACGCCAGCTCCAGCGATTGCGTCGCATTGAGCCGCGGATCGCAGGCCGTATGATACCGGCTGCTCAGATCCACGTCCCGCACCTCGCGCACGCCGCCCGTGCATTCCGTCACGTCCTGGCCCGTCATCTCGAAATGCACGCCGCCCGGATGCGTGCCCTCGGCCGCATGCACCGCAAAGAACTCCCGCACCTCGCGCAGCACCCGCTCGAACGGCCGGGTCTTGTAGCCGCTCTCGGACTTGATCGTGTTGCCGTGCATCGGATCGCAGCACCACACCACGCGCCGCCCCTCGCGCTCCACCGCCCGGATCAGCCGCGGCAGATGCTCATTCACTGCCCCTGCCCCGAACCGCGTGATCAGCGTCAGCCGCCCCGCCTCGTTCTTCGGGTTCAGCCGGTCGACCAGCTTCAGCAGATCGCTCTCGCTCAACGTGGGCCCGCATTTCAGCCCCACCGGGTTCTGCACGCCCCGCAGGAACTCCACATGCGCCCCGTCCGGCTGGCGCGTCCGGTCGCCGATCCAGAGCATGTGCCCCGATCCCGCCACCGGCAGCCCTGTCGTCGAGTCGATCCGGCACAGCGCCTCCTCGTATTCCAGCAACAGCGCCTCATGCGAGGTATAGAAATCCACCCGCTGCAACGCATCCACATCGCTCGACCGGACGCCTGCCGCCTGCATGAAGTCGAAGGCATCCGAGATCCGGTTCGCGAGCTTGTGGTACTGCTCGTACCCAGGCTGCCCGGCCGTAGAATCCAGCGTCCAGGAATGGATCCGCGTGATGTCGGCGAACCCGCCCTGGCTGAACGCGCGCAGCAGGTTCAGCGACGCCGCCGCCTGGGTATAGGCCTGCAACATGCGCTGCGGATCGGGGATGCGCGCTTCGGGCGTGAAGGCGAAATCGTTGATGATGTCCCCGCGGTAGGACGGCAACTCCACGCCGCCGATCGTCTCGGTCCCCGCCGAGCGCGGCTTGGCGAACTGCCCCGCCATACGCCCGATCTTCACCACCGGGCATTTCGCTCCGAAGGTCAGCACGACCGCCATCTGAAGCATGACCTTGAAAGTGTCGCGAATGTTGTCGGCCGTGAATTCCGAGAAGCTCTCGGCGCAATCCCCGCCCTGCAACAGGAACGCTCGCCCCTCCGCCACCTCGGCCAGAGCCCGGCGCAGCTTGCGCGCCTCGCCGGCAAAGACCAGCGGCGGATAGGTGGACAACTTGGCCTCAACGGCGCGCAGATCGGACGCGTCCGGATACTCGGGCATCTGCACCCGCGGCTTGCCGCGCCAATCGTTCTTCGTCCATTCCGCGCCCATGGCGACAGTCCCCCGTGTCGGTCGATTTCCGCGTCTATAAGCCAGCGCGCTTGCGGTTTCCAGTGACATGCCGGGTTTTGGCCTTGACCTCGAGCCGGACAGGAATTCTATCGAGGGCCTGCCCCGATTGGAAAGGTGCCGGTCTCGATGGCCGTGTCCGACGCTGCCCCTCCCGAGAAGTTCTTCTTCCTCCTCCTCGAGAACTTCACGCTGATCGCCTTCGCCTGCGCCATAGAGCCGTTGCGCCTTGCGAACCGCATCTCCGGCCGCAAGCTTTACGACTGGGCGATTGTCTCGGAAACTGGCGACCCCGTGCAAAGCTCGAACGGTGTCGCGATCTCGGCGGATACGGGGCTCATCGACCTGCCGCGCGACGCGACGATCATGGTCTGTGGCGGTGCCAACGTGAAACAGGCGACGACGAAGCCGATCCTGACCTGGCTGCGACGCGAGAGCCGACGCGGCATCGCGATGGGTGCCCTCTGCACCGGTGCCCAGACCCTCGCGCAGGCGGGGCTGCTCGACGGCAAGCGCTGCACGATCCACTGGGAGAACCGCGACAGCTTCGAGGAAGACTTTCCCGACATCGCGCTCAGCCATACAGTTTACGTGATCGACGCCAACCGCTACACGGCCGCAGGCGGCACGGCCTCTACCGACCTGATCCTGAAGCTCGTCGCCCGCAGGCACGGGACCGAGATCGCGAGCCTTGCCGCCG
>JBBQYB010000158.1:0-6864 GCA_038209095.1 Rhodobacterales bacterium | reverse complement strand
CCGCCAAGCTCAACCGCATCGACCCGCAGGCCTGGCTCGCCGATACCCTCGCATGCATTCCCGACCACAAGATCACCCGCGTCGATGACTTCCTGCCGTGGAATGTCGCCAGGTAGAGCGGTCAGGCCGGACGCTTACTGTCCATCTTGGCTTGTCCCAAGAGCAGTTGGACGGCATGGAGGTTTCCGGTCTTCCTGTAGATCTGCGCCACCTTGGTCCGTCGCATCGAATGCGTGCCATAGGCGCTCGGCTCCAGCCCGATCGACTGCACCCAAAGTCGAACGAGCCGGGCATATTGCCGTGTGAAGATAAGCGGCCGGTCATGGAAGCGGCCCGGCCAAAGGTGCATCGAGCCGATCAGGAGGAGGTCCTCCAGCCACCGTTCGACCGACGCCTTGGTCCCCGAGGTCAGCTTGAACCTGACCGGCGTCCCTGTCTTGCTCTGCAGGATCGACGTCCACTCCCGAACCTGGCCGGAAACGTAGACGTCCGCGACCATCAGACGGACCAGATCGCATCCCCGCAGTTTGCTGTCGATTGCGAGGTTGAAGAGGGCGAGATCACGATGGCTCTCGGTGAACTCCAGACGGACAGGAAACGCCCAGACGTGTTTCGGCAGAAGAGGGCGTTTCTGTCCGAAGATGCGTCCCTTGTTCCAAGCGGCTGTGTCCCACGGGTTGGTGTAGGAGGCCGCGCGCGGAGCCCCTGGCATAGCGCAGCGCGTGGCCGGGTGTGACGCTAGCGATCACAACAATATCGAAGCCACGGTCGCTGATGCGCGAGTGGGTCTGGACCCTGCATGTCGTACCACACCCACAGCCAGGGACGATGTCGAGCACCCTGTGTCCGGTCAGAACCTCGATGGTATGTCCTGCTTGGCGGCCGTTCTCGCAAAGCGTCGCGAACTCGGATGTCGGGAATTCGTCTAATACCAGCCGCCCTATTTAATGACCGCTTTGGCCCAGTCTCGCGTCGCGATGGATGTGATTTTGGCAGGTTGCGCGACGAGGGCGTTCCAAGCTTCGCAGCAGGCATGGACGATTGCGGTGTAGGTCTCGAAGACGCGGTTTGCGAGGTGGTTCTGGCGCAGATACTGCCAGACGTTTTCGACCGGGTTCAGCTCCGGCGAGTATGGCGGCAGGGGTAGCAGGCTGATGTTGTCCGGCACTTTGAGCTTGCCTCCCGGTCGATGCCATCCCGCGCCGTCGAGGATGAGGACGGCCTGCGCGTCGGGAGCGACGCCTGCGCTGATCTCCGCGAGGTGCAGGTTCATTGCCTCGATGCTGGCGCTCGGCAGGACGAGCGCGGCGCCGACGCCGCGTGCCGGACAGACGGCGCCGAACAGGCAGGCCGACGCGTAACGCTGATCGCGCGGCGCGCGCGGACGGCTGCCTTTGTCGGTCCAGACGTAGGTCAGGCTCCCTTGCTGGCCGACCCGTGCTTCGTCTTGCCACCACAACTCGACCGGCCTGTCCCGGGCGTGCTCGGGGATGGTCGCGGCGACCAGGTCCGCGAAGTTTTTTTATGCGCCTCCTGGGCAGCCAGGTCCTGCTTCGGGTGGCGCGGGCGCACGGAAACACGAGAGAAGTGCAGGCGTTCCAGCAGCTTGCCGACGGTGCGCGCGTGCATCTCGACGCCGAAGCGACGGGCAATCTCGCCTTGCAGATCCTTGCACCGCCAACGCACTACCTTGTGCTCCACCAACTTGGGGCCTTCGCGGACCCATTCGGCGAACTCGGCTTCCTGCGCCTCGGTCAGCTTGCGCCGAGGGCCGCGGGCGCCTGCGCGGTTCTTCAGACCCTCCAGTCCGCTTTCATTGTAGCGATGAACCCAATCTCGCAACGTCTGCCGGTCCATGCCGGCCGCGCGCGCCGCCTCGGTCCTGGTCCGGCCTTCCAGCACCATCGCCAACGCCAGCATCCGGCGCGACGCCGCCACGTCCTTGGCGCGCGTCGCCGCCGCGCGCAGACCTGCCGCATCAAGATCCATCCGCGTCATCGCGATCGTCATGGCCAACTCTCCCTGCTCACAATGCAACAGAGATTCAGACACCGACGAACGGATCAACTCACGTTCGAGTCATCGAAGGAGGCGATTGGTATAACAGGACGCGTGGATAGAATTCGCTCGCGCCGATATCGTTGCGCGACGTGTCCCACCGGGCTAGAAAACCTCCGTCCTGCCCCTTTTGCCAGGGTGTAAAACCTTGGGTGATCACCGGGATCTACCGGCTGAATGTGTTGCAATACATGAAATCCGCGTTGATCCCAGACCGATAGGGCATGCCGCAGCCCGCCTCACCTTCCGTTTCTAACACCGTGATTCGAAGAGCGATATAGGGCTTGAGCAGCTCCTTGAGGGCATACGTCGCCATTGGCCCCGAACCCACGATGTCGATGGTGTTGCCCGTGAGCAATTCGGGCGGTTCGTGCGCATGGTCTCTCGCTGATGCGTTCCGAATGGCCCCTCCCGGAGGAGATGGTAGGTCTTGGTCCTGTTGACAAAAAATGTGGCTCACCGTAATCAATCCTTGCGAGCGATGCCAAGGCGCATGGAATGCGGCTGGCAGGGTATTGCTCCACGGCTCGGTTCGACGAATTACGAGATTGGCCGGTTGCGCCGAGGGTACGGGCGTGCGACGGAGCCGTTTTGCCACCTCGGTCCACCCGCGCCTCACTTTTCCAGGCGTTTCATGACCAGTCCGGAAGTCAGCCCGTGCCCGAGAGCTGACAGCAGGATGGTGAAGGCGACAAGTGCCCAGAGTTGTTCCTCGTTCAGGAACTCGACCTTTCCGGCAGCATAGGCGAGATAGTACACCGAGCCTACGCCGCGCACGCCGTAGATGGCCGCGACCGTCCGGTCCCGGCCGTGCAGATCGGATCCGATAAGCGCAACCCATCCCGCGACTGGTCGGATCACGAGCAACAGCGTCAGCCCGATCGCGGCGGTCGCGACATCGAGGCCGGTGAGGAGCAGCGGAAGAACCGCGCCGAGGCCGAGCAGTAGCGCCGTCGTCAACGCGTGCTCCAGAGCCTCGGTGAAATCGTGCAGGCGCCGATGGAACTCGTGCTCTCCTTTGGTACGCCGGACGGCGAAGCCCGCCACGGCCACCGCTATGAAACCGTACCCTTCCACAAGTTCGGTCGTGCCATAGCAGAGCAGTACGCCTGCGAGCGCCACGACCCCCGACGCGGTTCGCGCGAGCGGTGCCGCCTTCGGGATCGTGAACAGGATGCGGCCGAGCGCCCAGCCGCCTCCCGCGCCCATGAGGGCTCCGACGAGAATGCGCCAGATCACGTCCTTTGCCAGCCATTCGATGAACCAGTCCCCGGGCGCCAGACCCTCCGCCGCGACGATGAGACCGAGATAGACGAAGGGAAAGGCAAGACCGTCGTTGAGAGCGGCCTCCGTCGTCAGGGCAAAACGAACCGGATGCTCGGAGCCCTCTTGCGGTGGGCCGACCTGGACCTCTCCTGCCAGGACCGGATCGGTCGGCGACATGACGGCCCCGAGCAGGATCGCAGCTGCGACCGTCAGGCCGCCCAGGAGATGGCCAAGAATGGCCACAGCGAGGATCGTGAGGGGCATCGCCACGGTCAGAAGCCGCATGGTCGGCCCCCATCGGGCGATGCTTCCGAGATTATCTATCCGCAACCCGGTCGAAAAGAGGGCTATGATGACGGCGAGCTCGGAGACCACCTCCCAGGGGTACGGATCAAGCCTTGGATCGGGGACGGCCGGAAGGCCGGGCATCAGGGCAAACGCCGCCGTCCCGAAGAGGATGAGGAGGCCGGTTGAGGCCGGCTCACGCCTTGAGAAGAACCGCGGGATCCAAAGGGAGAGGATCACAGCCGCTCCCGCCACGGACAGAAGCGCGTGATAGGTAGCGAAGCCAAAGAACGGGGCGTCGGTCATGATGATGCCTCGCCAGCGGCCGAGACACCAAGATCTGCCGCTCGACCGAAGGGATCGGTTCTGCAATCGCAGGGGCTCGTTCTTCTCACAATACCAGGGGCTCCATGTCCAGTATACCGCCTTGAACCGGTGCGGACGAGACCGCGGATCCCGCCTCCATTACGGGCGCAATGTCATCCTGGGCAGAAAGAAACCGTCCGATCCCCCGCAGATCCGCTACGTTGTCGCAGAGCACCTTCAGAAGGATGAGGATCGGCACCGCCATGAGCGCGCCTGGGATCAACCAGAGGAACGTCCAGAACGCCACCGCGAGAAAGACGGACACCGGGTTGATCCGAAGCCGTCTGCCCAGCACTGTCGGCGTGACGAACTGTTCCTCGATCGCGGTACAGACGAGGTAGGCGAGCGGCGGAAGAACGGCGACCCCGACCGTCGGAAAGGTCGCGAGGGAGACGATGCCGACAAGCAGGACGCCTGCAATTGAACCGATGTAGGGCAGGAAGTTCAGGATCGCGGCAAGCAGACCCCAGAGAAGCGGAGTCGGCATGCCGAGCATCCACATGGCAATGCCGACGGCCGTTCCGAGGCCGGCGTTGATGAACGCTATGGTTAGCAGATGGGGCAAGATCTGCAGCTCGATGTATCTTACCGTCTGCAAGGCGCGTTTCTTGTCCGTCAGTGTCGGAAAGAATTTCACCACCTGGGCCACGAAATGAGTGCTAGAGGCGAGTAGAAAGAGCGTCAGGACGATCACGATCACGCTCGTCGTCCCGACCGAGAGGGCGGAGCCCGCCAGCACCGACAGGATCCCCGGCTGCGCTATGACGACCTGCTGGACGCGGGTACCCTCGCTCGTCGTGCCGTCGAATTGCTCGGCCATTTCGGTCAGCGTCGAGATCGGCTCACGAAGTCGCTCGAACGTCTCCCGCACCTCGCGCGTCGTGGCCGGCGCGTTGTCGACAAGGTTCAGAAACGGTGTGCCGAGCACTGAGATCGTGCCACCGTTACCGAGCGTCAGCATCAAAACGACCAGACCCGCTGCCAGTCCTTCACGCAGACCCCGCCGGTGCAGGAGACGCACGAGAGGCGACAATGTCAGGGCAAGCAGCACTGCAAGCATCACGGGCATGAAGAAGGCGGCTGCCGCAAAAAGTGCGCCTCCGGCGAGGATGAGGAGAGTACTGGCAAACAGCCCGTTCGTCTGGCGCGCCTCGTTTAGGAGGTTGCCATCCAACCCGGCCTCCGGTGTACCTTTGGAGGTCGACGGGATGGATCCCATGGCTTTCCTTCTTTTGGTCAGACGGGCGGACCTGCCCTATAGAGGTAGTCGACGTCGCGCCGAACGGGTCGTATCCGGAAACAGGTGTGGTCCGGGCCGTGAAAAGGGACATCACGGACCTCGATGGCCGGGCCTGACCTATCATGCGGGAACCGCCATGCCGCCTTCCCGGACCGACGCTTTGCCAGGAACCGGAACGAACGGTTTTGGTTCCTCGGTTCGCCTCCCTGGGCCGGATCGGCCAGTGCAGAAACTTTTCTTCGGTCCCGGAACGAGAGCGCGCAGTCGGTGTTCTGCGGGAGCCGATTGGCCAAATTGGAGGAAACAAAATGATCGACCAATCCTTGATCACGGAAGACATGGAGATCGTCGGGCGCGACCGTAAACCCGTCGGGACCGTCACAGGCTTCGAGAACGGAAAAATCAGGCTCGTCGATGACGGCCTGGCCGAACATGGAGGCGGGCTTATCGACATGACCATGATCGATTTCGTGGAAGACGGACGCCTTTGCCTCAAAGTTTCCGCGAGCGAAGTGCCAATGTCGCAGCGAGCCGCGTCTGCCGAGGAAGACAAGACTGTGGCGAATGAAGTGGACAAGGGTCCTTCCAAAGACCGTCCGGATACTGCATCGACAGGCGATGACGAGAGCGTAATGCTTGGAAACGGGAACGGGGTGCAGGACCGGTACTCCGGTTCGCGGAATGACCCGTTTGCCGGGATGCCATCCGAGGTTGCTGCAGGAGATCAGATCGACGGAGGCTCCGGTGGATCCGACCAATCGGGGTGGGATGGAGACCGAACCAACAGGGCGCGCCAGGGCTCTGGAGGTCGCGATCTTTCGGACGATGAATCGGCGAACAAGAGCCACGCACGTTTGACCTAACCCATTGATGTCAAGGGCGGGGACGGGGAAGCCGTGAAGTGGGGCGCCGCCTTTGCGTCATGCGATGGGAGTGTAACCACTGAGGACAGCGTGCGCTCCGGGGGCGATCTGGGCGCTGATCTCCGCCAGATGCAGGTTCATTGCATCGATATCGGCGGCCGGCAGCACGAGAGCCGCGCCGACGCTCCGCGCCGGACACACGGCACAGAATAGGTAGGCGCAGACATTGCGTTGACCTCGCAGCGCTCGGGTTCGGCTGCCCTTTTCTGCCCAGAGGTAGCTCAGGCTCCCCTAATGGCCGACACGGGCTCCGTCTTCCCACCATAACTCGATCGGCGTGTCGCTCGCAAGCTCGGGGATGCGCATTGCCTCGCCTAAACTATTCTCTAAGATCGTGCCATTGCATCATCTGGAACGTTCCTGGAGCGGTTCTGTTCGGGGGCAGGCATGAGGCGGATCTGTTCGTCGTCGAATGATTTGGAACAGGCGGCCTGATTATTCAGCGGAGAGTTCGGGCCCATCGGGTTTAGGTTATGCTGCTTGACGCTGGTGGTTCAAGCGACGGTTTTGGATGGTTTGCAGTTTGATGGTAAGCGTCCGGCCTGACCGCTCTACCTGGCGACATTCCACGGCAGGAAGTCATCGACGCGGGTGATCTTGTGGTCGGGAATGCATGCGAGGGTATCGGCGAGCCAGGCCTGCGGGTCGATGCGGTTGAGCTTGGCGGTCTCGATGAGGGTGGAATGCCCCCACTGAAGTGGTCCACCTTTTGGGATAAACTTATCC
>JBBQYB010000157.1:0-6885 GCA_038209095.1 Rhodobacterales bacterium | reverse complement strand
TCACCTCAAACTTTTCAATCACGTAGCTGGTTGAGCGTGTGATATAGGGTTCAAACAGGGCACCAAAACGGCCGTGCAGGGCTGTTTATAGTAACCGCTTCAGCGGGGAACCCTTTCGGACCCGCCAACGAAATCTGCGTCGAGGCGACAAAATCACAAACAAATGACGGAGGTGCCGCTTTCGCGACACCTCCCTATCTTTCAAATACTTACCTACCAGAGGGCGCAAATTACCAGACCAAAGGGTGCCGAAATCACCCCAAAAGGGCTATTAATGGCGGACGGATCACCTGATCAACTGTCAGATCCGCCAATTACAACCCTGCGGAAATCCATAACCCATTGATTTATATCAGGATGAAAACCGGTTCGGCCGCCAATTCGCCCTGTTCGTCCGGCAATTATCGCCCTGCGCCCGGACGGATTCTTCCGCTCCCCGGTGACCATGGCTTGGCCACAAAAAAAGCCGCCCCAAAGGGCGGCTCCACGGAGTTCGGTGTTTCCGAGGTGGTGCTACAAATCCGCCCGGCGATAGACCAGCCGGTTCATCTTCAGCCGCGGAAGGATCGGCTCGATCCCGGCCGCGCTCAGCCGCCCCCGCAGGATCTTCGCGGCGACGCCCCGCTCCGCCGCGATCTCCTTGAGATCGACATGCCTTGCTGCGTACCGATCGAGCTCCGCCGCCTCGAAATACACCCGTTCGGCCCCCTGCCCGTTCCGCTCGACGGCCGACGCCAGGAACGGGTTGCCGTCCCGGTCGGGTTCCGACATCAGCGCGCGGATGCCGGTGGTCGAAACCCCGATGCGGTCAGAAGCCTCCGCGATCGAGAGCCGGCCGCGCGCCTGTCGCGCGTCCAGAACCGACCGGACCTCTTGCGGATCCACGAGCACGGACCTGAACCCCAGGTCGACGGACAGAAGACCGGTCCGCGAAAGACCGCCGTCGAGAACCAGCCGGACGATGTCGATCACCGGCCACCGCGAGACCTTGGCGGCCGCGATGACATCTATCATGCCGTCGGATGGAAAGGCCATCGGCGTGCCGCCCGTGCGGAACCGGGCGAGGAAGTCGTCGAGTTCCGACCTGGCGATCATGCTGAGCGCGATCTTCGAGCGGGCTTCGGCCTCCCCGCCGATGCGCCCGATCAGGCCGCTCCAGGCCAGCGCCTGCGCCTGGGTCCGGTTGCAGTTGAGATATGCGGGGACTTTCGCCACGGGTATGGCGTCGCGCAGCCGGTCGGCGAACCGTTCGCCCGCCTTTGCGTCGAAGCTGAGAAGCCCGTCGACCCGGTCCGGATCTCCGTTGGGCAGAAGCCCGCCCAGGACCAGCGCCCGGTTGAGGGTCCTGGGATGCACACCGGTCTCTCTGGACAGGCTCGCCACCGAATGACGCCGGCGTGTCCGGACAATTTCACCGAGAAGGTGCGTGCCCGGCTCGACCGCCATCATCTCGAGGACGCGCTCCCGGAGCACGTCGCGGATCGGGCCGCGCGACTTGCCGCTCCGGTGGAACTCGATCCACTGGTAGAGCCGGCCGTAAACCGCCTGCGGCCCGCCCTTGGTCTCGGTCTCGCGGAACCGGCGGAAGATCCGGTCGAGCGCGTCGCGGATGCCTTCTTCTCCGCGCGACGTGAACGCGAAACCGGCGGCGCCCGCCGCGTCCCAGTCGTCTTCCGACAGGTCGGGAAGATCGACATGCGACCCGTGGATCAGGACCGCGCCGAGGATCTCGCTCGCCCGGGACGCCTGGTCGATCTGCTGGCCGTCGAGCCAGGCGGGGCCCGGGTTTCCTGCGAGCCGCGCCTCTACATAGGTCTGCAGCGACGACACCGGACGCGTCGCCGATCCAGCGGCGAGCTCGTGCAGCCGTTCGTCGCACGGCGCGACCAGCGCCATATCCTGATACCTGTCGGCATAGCGCGCGCTCATCGTTCGGACCAGCGGCATCCGGTGGGCGGGACAGGTCCGGACCGGATCGAAGAACCAGTTCACCCGCCCGACGCGGCTGCCGCCGCTCGGGCTGTCCGACCGCGCGTCCGCGAGCAGGCAGGCCGGACAGAAGGTGGTCCGCGCCCTCCCGGCGAACTCCGCGTGGAAGGCATGGCCGCGATGGGTGTAGAACCGCTCGCCGTGGCGCAGATAAGCCCCCTCCTCGAGGCGCGGCCGCGGCACGCCGGTGATCTCGGCCAGACGGTCGAGCCCGTCCGGGGTCGCCTCGAGCACATGCTTTCGATTGACCTCGATGAGGTTGAGAAACGCGAACGGACCCATGCCGGTCTCGTCGCGGGCGATGCGTGCGACCCAGGACATAACGGTCTCGCCGGGCAGCAGCGGGGTGGTCTGCGCGATTCTGATCATGTCACGACCTCTCCAGCTTCTTGCGCTGCCGCAACGTGCGCGCGGCGTCGAACTCCTCGGCGGCGCCATCGAGAACCCGGACCGACCAGTCGCGGGCGATGAACAGGTTGTCGTGCCACGCACAGCCCTCCTGCATGCCCCAGGCTTCGGCGAACTGGGTCGCGGTCAGGGTCGCGACGCCGTCGAGAAGTGCGCGCTCGATCGCGTTGACGACGGTCTCGACCGCGCGCCCGAACCGCCCCCGGCTGGCCCGGATCAGGCGGCCGGACATCTCGTCGGACCACTCGAGGCCGAGACCGGCCCTGCGCGCATAATCCGCCACGAGCTTGCCGACCTTGTCCTCATGGCCGCCGACCACGAGGTCCGTCGGGACCACCTTGGTGAAGCGGCGGTCGACCTGGGGATCGTAGCTCGTCATCTCCGACAATCGGCCGGTGCCGCTCAGGATGAGGATGACGCCGGCCTCCCCGAGCATCAGCGACTTGAGCATCTTGAGCATGTCGTCGATCTCGCGGGCCGACCCCGACAGAAACATGTCGTGGGCCTCGTCGATCCACAGGACGGCGATGCCGAGGACCGAGAGCCGGTGGCGCACGATGCCCCAGATGTCCCAGGCCGTGGTCCTGGCCGCGACGCCCTGAAAGCCGGTGCTGCGCAGGATCTCCAGCCCGAGGCTCTTGAGCGTCGCGGGGCTCGGAACCTGGACGTGGAGATGGCGCGCCGGCCCGCCCGCGGGATTGAGCGCCGCGTTCTTCGACAGGAGCCGGCGCACGGCCGTGGTCTTGCCGCCCCCCGCCGGCTCGATGAGCGTGATCCCGCGCGTCTCCATCTCCGCGGTGAAGCGCACCGGCACGGCGATCTGCCGGCCCGATGCGTCGAGCTGCAGCAGGCGGTCGAGCTGGTCGGAAAGGTCGTGGTCCCGGTCTGTGGCGATATGGCGCGCGCGCAGGTCCGCGATCTTGCCCGCGATCCCCGCCCGCGTCATCGCGCGGGCGGCTTCGAGTTCGGTGGTCGGCGCAGTCATCTCAGATCTCCTCGTCATCGCAGGTCCAGGCCCGTTCGCTGCGAGGAGGACGTGGCGCCAGGACCTGCGCCGCGGACGCATCCGGTGCGCACGCGGCTTCGTCCTCCGGCGCGCGCGGAACGACCGACACGCCGTGACCGTCGACGCAGGCGCGCGTCTTCGAGGCGGTCGCGGTGACGTGGAAGCCGGTGAAGAGCGACTCCTCGAGTTGCTTCACACGCACCTCGTCCCATCCGTGATCGATCAGCCCGAACTGCAGCGAGCGCTGCGCATTCATCGCGCCGATCGCCGCGATCGCCCGGCGCACCACGTCCTCCTCCCACTGACGTTGGTTCGGGGACGTCGTCCGAAGCGCGCGGCGCGCGGCGATCCAGACCTGCGCGTGCAGGCCGTCGAAGCCGTCGTGGACCGCGGGAACCGCGCGCCATTCCCCGTCGATCAGCGCCTCGACCTCTCCGATGTCCTCCGCGTCCCAGCGCAGGTCGATGGCGCGGGGGCCGTTCTCGACGTACGATCTCGCCAGAGCTTCCGAGTGATAGCGCACGCCCATCACGGTGACGCCCGCGCGGGTCGCCGTCCGGGACAGGGAGGTCCCGAACGCCAGCCGCCTGGAGCGCGCATCCGGCGCGGCGCGCAGCGGATAGTTCCCCGCGGCGTGATCGGCTTCCCACTGCCGGAGCGGCGTGCGCCCCCCGAGGCCGGAATGCGGCGTGTTGTGGTAGACGTCGACGATCCAGCGCACGAGGGCGAAGCAGAGATCCTCCGGGCCGAGGCAGGCGCGCGCTTCGGCCGGATGACCGGCGCGCTCGACGACGTCCGAGAAGGTCCGCCCCGACAGCCTCGGCAGGAGCCCCGTGGCGCAGGTCTGGAAAAGCCGCTCGACCGTGCCCCGCATTGAAGGCGCGCCGGCGATGGTCCGCTCGAGCGTCACCCCGAGATCGTTGCATGCGTCGGTGAACCGCACCGACTTGAAGGCCGGGCCGTTGTCCGCGACGAGAAGCTCCGGAGCGCCGTACTGATCCCAGCGCGTGGCGGCGCCGGTGGCGTCGGAGAAACCTCCCTTGTCGCTGACGACCATGCGCAGGCAGTGCGCCGCCGCGCTCGCCTTCGGGTCCTTGGTGAGTGTCATGCCGAGGATTATCTTTGTGCGGCAGTCGATCGACATCGCGATCCACCAGCGGGCCTTCTCGTCGGTGAGCCCGAGACTCTCCAGTTCGTCTTCGGTGAAGACGGCGCGCAGCCCTGCGCGCGCCATGATCGTCATGAGGTCGATCCGCCACTCGTCGGTCTCGACCCGCTCGAGCGGCCGCGCCACGTCGAGGCCCCGCCCGACGGGCCGGCTGCGCTTGATCGCCTCCTCGGCGCCGTGGCGCGCCACGAGCACATGAAACCTGTCGAGCGCGCCGATGCAGGCGCGGATCGCCTGGCGTCCCGGGACCTTCAGCAGTTTCTGGCCCTTCGCCCGCGCCAGGTTTTGCATGCGGAACGCGTCGCGGACGTCCGTGATCGTCGTGGTCATGGGCGGTCGGTTTAGGCTGAGGTAGCTTTTGCGCACCTCGGCCATCAGCAGCGCGTTCTCCTCGTGGGTGAACGGGCTCATGCGATTGCCGCGCTTGGCGAACCCATCGGTGAGCCCGGCCTTGCCTCCCTTCTCTTCGGCCCGGACCCAGCCAAGGAGCGTGCGGGGATGCACCTTTGCGACCGTGACCGACAGCGTCCCGCCCATGGGGCGCCGACCCCTGCCCTTGCGCGCCGCCGCCGCCTTGTCGATCGCCGCGAGATCGGCCGTCGCTTCCAGATACGGCAGCGCGAGGTCCCGAATGCGATCCATGCCCCTCTCGATGGACGCCTCCGTCCGGCAGACGTCGCCGCGCACGGCGAGTTCCTTGAACGCCTGGACATACGCATGGCGGATATCGAGCCGGAGCTTCTGCTGTGGCGAAAGGAGGGCCATCGGCCAAGCGCCGACCGGTCGCGCCGGCTGAGGACGCAGGCCCGCGGGGACGAACCAGTCGACCTCGTGACGGATCTTGCCGTCCCTGTTGAGCTTGTTGAGATGCTCGAACGAGAACGTCTGCGCCATCCCGGCGCCTTCGGCCGGCAAAAGCACATACGCCTGGTCCGTCTGCTGCAAGAGACGGAAAGCCTCGCCTGCGATGACGACCCGGTCCTGGGCACCGATATGGAAACGCGGAAAGCGGCTGTCGAAGTCCCGGCCCATCAGATCGCTCCCGTCCGCAGAACGAGGGTCAGGGGCGTGATCCGCTCTTTCCGGACCGGACGCAGCCCGCCGGTCCGGATCATCCGGAGCAGGGCGCGGTAGCCGCGCGCCTCCAGTCCGGTCGAGATCGTGAGGTCGCGCAACGCCAGCCCGCCGACGAGCCCGTCCGTTGCGCGCCGCGCCGCGGCGTCGGCCTCCGGATCCGCATCGCGCACGGCCGCGACGACCCGCGCGTTGTGCAGATCGACCGGATCGACGTCCGCGTCGGTGAGAAGCCGCAGATCGTCGGCGAAGCGCTTCTCGCGAACCCACCAGGCGACGACGCCCATCTCGGCCAGAAACCGCCCCGAGGCCAGGCGGCCCTCGGGCTTGACCGTGTAGGCGATCCGGGCGCCCGACGTCCACGTCGCGACCATGTCGAAGACGTGCTCGCGCGCGTCGGCCGGGCCGTAGCGGAAGCGGACCTGCTCGCGAAGATCGACGACTGTCGGAATCGCGTTCAGGATGAAGAGATGGCTGAGTTCGAGGTGCGATTCAGCCTGGAACCGGCGACCGGCGCCGTCTCCGAGAACGGCGTGGGCGGTGCAATGGCCCTTGGAGGCGGCGGCGATGCGCCGTTCCGCCCGGCTGGGAGCCGGAAGAACCGAGGCGATGGAGATGTCAGGCATCGAGAGATCCTCTGCATGTCGGCGCCGCCATCCGCGGGATCGTCCCGTCGGAACCCGGCCGGCACCGGGGTTGATGGTCAAGAAGGGAGGTCTCGCGTTTGACGCGGTGGGCGCCGGGTTCTCCGGCGCCTGCCCAGTTCAGGGCATGAGCGAAGAGGCGGCGGGGTCTCCGGGCCTGTGGACCATCCCCTTCGGGATGGCCCATCTCGCTCTGGTCAGGAGGATTGGTCGCCCCTCGGACCAGCCGAAGCAGAGGTGCGCAGCCAAGATGCGGACAATTTTACCGATCTCGCTCAACCCGATGAAACCATGAGAACAAAGCGGCCCGACCCGCTCAAAGCCTCATCTTCCCGCGCATCGCCGCGAGCGTCGCCTGTGCGTCGAGCAGGTCTCGCAACCGGTCGTACGCCTCGAGAAACGCCCGAAGGTCATCCGCCAGCGGCTGAAGAAGTGCGGCCCCGCAGGAGACCTCCGGGCGCGTCCACGCCTCCCATTCGACGACGTCGTCGCCGATACATGCCTTCGGCATCCACTCGGTCCTGAAGGTCGTGCCCTCGGCGATCAGCTCTTCGCAGCGCGCGAGGAGGGCTGTGACCGACGCGGCCGTCGCATCC
>JBBQYB010000156.1:0-6930 GCA_038209095.1 Rhodobacterales bacterium | reverse complement strand
GCCGGGTCGAGCAGGCGGCCGAACGGCTGGCTGGCCGCGGCCTCCGCCAGCCAGTCGTCCGCGGCCCCGTGGTATTCGCGCTGGATGCGGTCCTCGCCGTCGGTGGCCATCCAGCCGATGTCGAGCTGGTTGACCCGGATGGCGTTGCGCATCAGCGCGAAGGCGGTATTGCGCGTCAGTGTCGCAAGTGCGCCCTTGGAGCTGCAGTAGGCCGCGATGAACGGCTGGCCCGCGTGCGAGGACATGGAGCCGATATTCACGATGGCGCCGGGCGTCCCGCCCCGGATCATAATGCGTGCGGCCTCTTGCATCAGGAAGAAGGGTGCCCGCACGTTCACCGCCATGATGCGGTCGAAAAGATCCTCCGACGTGGTGAGGATGTCGCCGCGATCCGTGACGCCCGCGGAATTGACGAGGATGTCGACCCGGCCGAATTCGGCCTCCGCCGTGGCCACGACGGCGCGGCAATCTGCAACGCGCGCGAGATCGGCCTGCGTGAACACTACCGGGACGCCGGTATCCGCCTTGATCTCGGCTGCGATGGCCCGGCCCTTGTCCGCGTCGCGTCCGCAGGTCACGAGACCCGCGCAGCCCGAGGCCGCGAACCGGCGCGCGATGGCGGCCCCGAGGCCCTGCGTGCCGCCGGTGACCACCGCGATTTTTCCGTCCAGCCTGTTCATCTGCGCCCCCTTACTGCTTGATCGCTGACTGGATATTGACAAATCTCTCGATCCGCAACGATTGTTGCGGCGACAGGCGGGGAGAAGACTTGATGCTGCGGATGGCGGTTCTGGGCTGCGGGCGGATCGGACGGATGCATGCGGCCAATATCGCGGCCCATCCGCGCGCGGCCCTCGCGGGGGTGTTCGACATCGACGCGGAGGCGGCGGCGGCGGTGGCGGAGGCGCATGGCACGACGGCCGCTCCGTCGGTCGAGGCGCTGCTGGCGCGGGGCGACGTCGATGCCGTGCTGATCGCCACGGTCACGCCCACCCATGCCGATTACATCGAGGCGGCGGTGGCGGCGGGCAAGGCGGTCCTGTGCGAGAAACCCATCGATCTCGATCTGGAGCGCGTCGCGCGCTGCGGGGCGGCGATTGCGGGAAGCCGCGTACCGGTGCAGATCGGGTTCAACCGGCGCTTTGATCCCGGACACCGGGCGGCGCGCGATGCGGCGCATGCGGGCGAGATCGGCGATCTGCACCAGGTGATCATCACGTCGCGCGATCCGGGGATGCCGCCGCGCAGCTATTACGAGAGTGCGGGCGGACTGCTACGGGACATGACGATCCACGATTTCGATCTGGCGCGGTTCATGCTCGGCTCCGAGCCGGTGGAGGTCTTTGCGGTGGCGGGCGGCCTGATCGATCCCGGCCTCATGGGGGAGTTGGGCGACCACGACACGGCGATGATCGTAATGCGGACAGCGGACGGAAAGCAGTGCCATATCAACAACTCACGCACGGCGGTTTATGGATACGATCAACGGGTCGAGTTGCTCGGGACGACCGGCATGCTGGTGAGCGGCAACCGCAAGGCCCACGAGACGACGCGGTACGGGGCCACGACCACCGAGGCGGGCGGTCCCTATCAGTTCTTCTTTATCGAGCGCTATGCGGAGGCGTTCCGGGCCGAGATCGACGCCTTCGTCGACAGCGTGGAGCAGGGCACGCCGGTTCAGGTGGGGTTTGACGACGGAAGGCGGGCGCTGATCCTCGCCGAGGCGGCGTACCGGTCCATTGCGACCGGGCGCATGGTCTCGGTGGAAGAGATCGCGTGAGGGTGCCCGGATGAGCGCGGATCGGGCGGGCCCTGCCAGCTACGAGGCGCTCATCCGGATCATCCACGAGGATTACACCAAACTCAGCCCGACCTACCGGCTGATCGCGGAATTCCTGACGCAGAACCCCAACGAGATCGGCGTCTATTCAGTCAATGCGCTGGCCGAGCGCTGCGGCGTGCACGCATCCTCGCTGGTGCGGTTCGCGCAGCATCTGGGGTACCGCGGCTTCAAGGATTTGCAGGGGGTGTTCCAGCGGCGCTTGATGACCGCGGCCCCGGGGTTCGAGGCGCGGGCCGAGCGGCTGAAGGCGGAACTGGGCGACACGGACGTGGAGGGCCTGCGCGGGTTGCTGCGCGACATCGTCATCCGCGACATCGCGGCCCTCGAGGGGTTGCTCGCGGAGGCCACGGAGGAGGATCTGGGGCGGGCGGTGGAGGTGCTGGCCGGCGCGGAGGTGATCTATCTGCTGGGGCAGTTGCGCTCCGAGCCCATCGTGGGGCTGATGCGCTATATCCTGACCATGCTGGGACGGCGCGCGATCCTGCTCGATCCTGCGGGCGGGCTCGCGACGCACATGGCTCGGGTGATGACGCCGCGCGATGCATTGGTGGCGGTGTCGTTCCGGTTCTATGCGACGGAGGTGGTCAATATCGCCGAAGAGGCCGCGGGCCGGGGCGTGCCCGTCGTGGCCATCACCGACAGCACGCTGTCGCCGCTGGCGCGGTCCGCGACGGTGCTGTTCTCGGTGCCTGAGCAGGAATATACCTTCGCGCGGTCGCTGGCGGCCCCGATGTGTCTGGCTCAGGCGCTGATGATCGCCCTCGCCGCAAGGTTGAACGACGGCACGCCACGCATACGGGTCGTGACGGAGCGCTAGGCTCAGACGCCGATGCGCTGGCGGGCGCGGATGGCCTCGTGCGCGGTGCGCGCGGCGCGCACCGCAGCGCGGTCGCTGACCTCGGGCACGCCCACGTCCCAGTCCGCATCGCCGGGCACCCAGGCGTGGGGGTCGGTGGCGATGGAGATCACGGTGGTGCGGTCGGTAGTGCGCGCCCAGTCGAGGGCCGCGTCGAGATCGGCGAGGCTGGTGGCGTGGCGGCTGAGGGCACCCATGCTCTCGGCGTGCTGGGCGAAGCGCACCGCGAAGGGTGTGACCCCGCGGCAGTCCTTGAGGAGGTTGTTGAAGGAGGGCGTGCCCTTGAAGGTCTGGAGGCGGTCGATCACCGCATAGCCGCCGTTGTCGCAGACGACGACGATCATCTTGTGCCCGGTCAGGACGGAGGAATAGATGTCGGCGTTCATCAAGAGATACGAGCCGTCGCCCACCATGACATAGGGCGTGGTGCCGGGGTTTGCCATGGCGTGTCCCCAGCCGGCCGCGATCTCGTAGCCCATGCAGGAGAAGCCGAACTCGCAATCGTAGGTGCCCGGGTTCTTGACGCGCCAGCCCTTGACCGTCTCGCCGGGCAGGCCGCCCGCGGCGGTGATCATCGGATCGTCGGGGCCGGCGCTGGCGTTCACGCGGCCCACGACCTGCGCATAGGTGGGCAGGGGCGCGTTCGTCGGGCGCTGGTGGGTGTCGAGGAGCGCGTTCCAGTCCGCGAAGGCGGCGGGGCCGCGGGCGGACCAGGCCGGATCTGCGTGCCAGTCGCCCAAGGCCGCGTCGAGTTCGGCGAGGGTCTCGCGCGCGTCACCGACGACGCCGAGCGCGCGGTGCTTGGTCGCGTCCCAGCGGGCCGCGTTGATCGAGACGAAGTCCGCCTCCGGCGCGAAGGCGGTCCAGGAACCGGTGGTGAAGTCCTGAAGGCGGGTGCCGATGGCGAGGATCACGTCCGCCTCGCCCGCCAGCGCGTTGGCGGAGGTGGAGCCCACGACGCCGATGGGGCCGACATGCGCGGGATGGTCGTGGGTGACGCAGCCCTTGCCTGCAATGGTCTCGGCGAGCGGGATGCCGCGGCGGAGGGCGAACTCCGCCAGCGCCTCGTCGGCGAGAGAATAGCGCACGCCGCCGCCGGCGATGATGAGAGGGCGCTTGGCGGTCGCGAGGCGGTCGGCTGCGGCGCGCAGGCGCCGGCGGTCGGGGCGGGGGCGCGGCACGTGGTGCGTGGTGGGGGTGAAGAAGGCGGCCGGATAGTCGAAGGCCAGTTCCTGGGTGTCCTGTGCCAGCCCGAGGAAGGCCGGCCCGCAATCGGCCGGATCGAGCAGGGTGGCGAGCGCCTGGGGCAGGGAGGAGAGGATCTGTTCGGGATGGGTGATGCGGTCCCAGTAGCGCGTGACGGGGCGGAAGGCGTCGTTGACGGAGATGGTCGGGTCGGAGAAGCATTCGATCTGCTGGAGCACGGGGTCGGGCCTGCGGCTCGCGAAGATGTCGCCCGCGAGCAGCAGCACCGGCAGGCGGTTCGCATGGGCGACCCCGGCGGCGGTGACCATGTTGAGCGCGCCGGGACCGATGGAGGAGAGCGCCACCATGATCTGGCGGCGGCGCCGCGCCTTGGCGTAGGCGACGGCGGCGAGCGCCATGGACTGTTCGTTCTGGCCGCGCCAGGTGGGCAGGCGGTCCTGCACGGCCTCGAGTGCCTCGGACAGGCAGGTGACGTTGCCATGGCCGAAGATGGCGAAGACGCCAGGAAAGAGCGGCACGTGTATGCCTTCGAGGTCGGTGTGCTGGTTGCAGAGCCAGCGCACCAGCGCCTGGGCCATGGTGAGGCGGATCGTGTCGGTCATGGTCGTCTCTTCCCCGAAGCGTGTTTCCAGAATGTATATTGACATCTCCCGACCGTCGCAACGATTGTTGCAAAAATTGCAGGGGAAGGGATGCCGGGGATGCTTCGCAATCCATTGAGGGCGCTGTGGGAGCGTGGCGACGGGGCGATCAACGGCTGGCTGTCGATCGGGAGCCCCTTCGTCGCGGAGATCATGGCGGCACAGGGGTACGACAGCCTGACGGTGGACCTCCAGCACGGGGCGCTCGATTATTCTGACGCACTGGGCATGTTCCAGGCGATGCGTGCGAGCGGGGTGGCCCCGCTGGCGCGGGTGCCCTGGCTCGATCCGGGTGCGATCATGAAGGCGCTGGATGCGGGGGCGCTGGGGGTGATCTGCCCAATGGTCAATTCGGGCGAGGAAGCCCGGCGGCTGGTCAGCGCCATGCGGTATCCGCCCCTGGGCACGCGCAGCTTCGGGCCGACGCGGGTGACCTTCGCCACGGGTCCGAGCTATGGCCGGCAAGCCAACGGCGAGGTGCTGGCGCTCGCGATGATCGAGACGGCCGAGGCCATGGCGAACCTCGAGGAGATCGCCACGACCCCGGGTCTCGACGGGGTCTATGTGGGGCCGGCGGATCTGACGCTGGGGGTGACCGGGGGGCGGCTCGCGCCCGGCTTCGACCGGGAGGAGCCCGAGATGCTGGAGGCGATCCGGGCGATCCTCGCTGCGGCCAAGCGGGCAGGCATCCGGGCCTGCCTGCATTGCGGCGGACCCGATTATGCCGCGAAGGCGCTCGGGTGGGGGTTCGATCTGGTGACGGTGTCGAATGACGTGCGGCTCATGGCTGGGGCGGCGGAGGCGAGCGTGCGGACCCTGCGCGACCTGATGGGCGAGAAGACCGAGGCACCGACGGCCCCGCCCAGAGGCTATTGACGTGCCGCATGTGCTGGTCGCGGGCCGGATCCATCCCGCGGGGATCGCGCTGATCGAGGCGGCCGCGGGGGTTACGTTCGATTATGTCGAGGCGGTGTCGGTGGAGAGCTTCGCGCCACGGCTGGCCGATGCGGACGGGCTGGTGCTGCGCACGCAGCCGTTGACGGCGGCGTTGCTGGAAGGGGCCGGGCGTCTGCGCGTGGTGTCGCGCCACGGGGTCGGTTACGATTCGGTGGACGTGGCGGCCCTGACGGCGAGGGGGATCCCTCTGACCATCGTGGGAGACGTCAATTCGCGCTCCGTCGCGGAGCATGCGCTGGCGATGCTGCTCGCGGGTGCCAAGCGCCTGCCGCAGATGGATGCGGCGCTGCGCGACGGCGGCTGGGCGGAGCGCGACCGCTATGCCGGGCGCGAGGTGCACGGGCGCAGGCTCCTGATCATCGGATACGGGCGGGCGGGGCGGCTGCTCGGGCAGATGGCCCGGGGTCTCGGGATGGAGGTCTCGGCGCACGATCCCTTCGTGCAAGACGGTGCCGGTGTCGAAATGGAGCCGGATCTAGGGACCGCCCTCGAGCGCGCGGACTACGTGTCGGTTCATGCGCCGAAGGGGGAGCGCGCGCTGCTCGGGGCCGCGGAGATCGCACGCATGAAGCCGGGTGCCGTGCTGGTCAACACCGCGCGCGGCGGCATGGTGAATGAGGCGGCGCTGATCGCGGCGCTCGACGAAAGCCGGATCGCCGTGGCGGGGCTCGACGTCTTCGAGGCCGAGCCGCCGAATCCGGACGATCCGCTGCTGCGGCATCCTCGCGTGATCTTGTCGCCGCACGTCGCGGGGCTGAGTGCGGAATCCATGGAGCGCATGGCGGAGGTGTCGGTGCGAAACGTGCTCGATTTCTTCGACGGCCGGCTCGATCCCGAGATGGTGGTCAACCGCGCGGTGCTGGAATGAAACCGGTGCTGCGGCTCGGTCTGATCGGCTCGGGTTTCATGGGCAAGGCGCATGTCTTCGGCTTCGCCACGGCCGCAAAGGTCTTCGATCTGCCCTTCGAGGTGCATCTCGCCTGCCTCGCGGACGTGACGGAGGGGGCGGCATCAGATGCCGCACGCCGGTTCGGCTTTGCGCGGTCCACGGCGGACTGGCGCGCGATGGTGGCGGACCCCGCGATCGACCTCGTCGACATCACGGCCCCGAACGCCCTGCACCACAAGATGGCGCTGGCGGCCCTCGCCCGTGGCAAGCCGGTCTATTGCGAGAAGCCGCTCGCCCCCACTGCGGCCGAGGCGCAGGAGATGGCGGAGGCGGCCGAGGCCGCGGGCGTGGCGACGCAAGTCGGCTTCAACTATCTGGCCAATCCGATGCTGGCGCTCGCGCGCGACATGATCGGTTCGGGCGAATTGGGCGAGATCGCGACCTATCGCGGGATCCACGCCGAGGATTACATGGCCGATCCCGCAACGCCCTGGAGCTTTCGCTTCGATCCGGCGGGGGGCGGGGCGATGGCCGATCT
>JBBQYB010000155.1:0-6944 GCA_038209095.1 Rhodobacterales bacterium | reverse complement strand
ATGAAGGGCGGCATGTTCATCTTGAAGCCCTTGCTGGTCGAAACCGGCGCGCCGCGGATGGGCAAGATGGTGATCGGCACCGTGAAGGGTGACATCCATGACATCGGCAAGAACCTTGTCGCGATGATGATGGAGGGTGCGGGGTTTGAGGTGCTGGATCTTGGCATCAACAACTCGGTCGAGAAATATCTGGACGCGTTGGAGCGTGAGCAGCCCGATATCCTTGGCATGTCGGCGCTGCTGACGACCACGATGCCCTACATGAAGGTCGTGATCGACACGATGAAGGAGCGCGGGATCCGCGACGATTACATCGTGCTCGTGGGCGGGGCTCCACTCAACGAGGAATTCGGCCGGGCGATCGGTGCGGACGCCTACTGCCGCGACGCCGCCGTCGCGGTGGAGACGGCCAAGGCCTTCGTCGCGCGCAAGCACAACCAGATGGGCGGCCGGGCCTGAGGCAGGACAACGGACCGGCCTGTTGGCCGGACTGCTTGGGTCTCCCCGCCTGTTGGCGGGGCCCCTGCGTCTGCTCGATAGGGTTTCCGCCTGAATGAAATCCGGGAAGGGGACGGATCGTGGAGCTTGACGACGCGCATCTGGCGGAGCGGGGCTTACCCCCGCCGGCGCAGCCCGGGGGGCGCGTTTTGGTGATCGCCTGCGGGGCGCTGGCGCGCGAGATCCTCGCCATCGTGAGCCTCAACGGCTGGACGCATCTCGATCTGCATTGCCTGCCGGCCTTGCTGCACAACCGGCCCAACAGGATCCCGGATGCTGTCGAGGCAGCGGTCAAGGCGGCCAGGGAGCGTTATGCGCGGGTGTTTGTCGCCTACGCCGATTGCGGGACCGGGGGTCTGCTTGCGGCGCGCTGCGCGGATCTCGGGGTGGAGATGATTGCGGGGCCGCATTGCTACAGCTTCTTCGATGGCAATGCCGCGTTCGCGGCGCGGGGCGACGCGGAGATGCGGACGTTCTATCTGACCGACTTTCTCGCGCGCCAGTTCGATGCCTTCGTCTGGCGGCCGCTGGGTCTCGACCGGCATCCCGAGCTGCGCGCCCAGATCTTCGCCGGCTACGAGACGCTGGTCTATCTAGCGCAGACCGACGATGCGGACCTCGACGCGCAGGCGGCCCGCTGTGCCGCGCGGCTCGGTCTCCGGTATGAGCGACGGTTCACCGGCTACGGCGACCTCGCGGGAGCCCTCGCCGCGGCGGGCTGAGGCACGGCACCAGAGTGCTGTGTTGACATCCGGGGGCTGCGCTGGTTGACAGGGATCAGACGGGGGCGTCCGCGACGGCGGGCTGAGATGTACCCTTTGAACCTGAACCAGATCATGCTGGCGTAGGGAGTCGGATCGAACCCGCGAGAGGCTTTTGGGCCAGCGCCGGTTGATCGGTCTCCGGCGCGCCAGGCCGGAGGGGCCTTGGACGAACCTGGACACTATCTCAAGCGGATGCGCGAAGTGGCACCGCTGATCCACAACATCACGAATTACGTGGCGATGAACATCATGGCAAATGTGCTGCTGGCCGCAGGGGCCTCGCCGGCCATGGTTCATGCCCGCGCCGAGGTGGCCGAATTTGCGGGACTGGCCCAGGCTCTGACGGTGAACATCGGCACACCCGATCCGGACTGGGCCGAGGCCATGGTCGAGGCGGCCCAGGTCATGCAGGCACGCGGATGCCCCTGGGTCTTCGATCCGGTCGGCGTGGGGGCGACCCGCTTTCGCAAGGATGTCTCGGCGCGGCTGCTGGAGCTCCGCCCGTCGGTGATCCGCGGAAACGCCTCCGAGATCCTGGCGCTGGCGGGCCTCGGGGGGCGCGGACGCGGCGCCGATGCCGCCGATGACGTCCAGGGTGCCGAAGAGGCGGCCCGCGCGCTTGCGCGCCGGTGCGGCGGCATCGTCGGCGTGTCGGGAGCGGTGGATTTCGTCACGGATGGCGAGCGGGCCTGTCGGATCGCCAATGGCGATGCGCTGATGCCGCGGATCACGGCGCTGGGCTGTTCGCTGAACGGCGTGATCGCGGCCTTCTGCGTGGACCAGCCGCCCTTCGAGGCCACGACGGCGGCGTTCGCCTATTACGGCCTCGCCGGAGAGATCGCGGCCCGGCGGTCCGACGGGCCGGGCGGGTTCCAGCCCGCCTTCCTCGATGCGCTCTATGCTCTGACGCCGGATAAGCTGACGGCCGGTGCCCGGATCACCCCGGCATGATCGGGGTCGTCTGCGTCGTCACAGATCCCCATGCGACGATCCCCGTGCTGGATCAGGCGCTCGCCGCGGCCCGGGGCGGGGCCTGGGCCGTGCAGTTGCGCGACAAGACCGCAACGGATTCGGCGGTGCATGCGCTCGCGGTGCACCTGCGGCCTGAACTGTCGGCACTCGGGGTCAAGCTGATCGTCAACGACCGGATCGAGGTGGCACTCAGTGCCGGCGCGGACGGGCTGCACATCGGGCAGGAGGACGGCGATCCGCAAGTCGCACGTGCGCGGCTCGGCCCGGAAGCCATCCTCGGCCTGTCAGTCGAGACGCTGGCACAGGCGCGCCGCCTGCCGCCTTGCGTGGATTACATCGGGGCTGGACCCGTGCGCAAGACCGCGACGAAGCCGGGCCATGCGGCACCGGTGGGCTTTGCGGGTCTTGCGTCCATCGCCTCGGCCGTCCGCGTGCCTGTTATCGCCATCGGAGGCCTTGGGCCGGGCGATGCAGCGGCGGCAAAAGCGTCGGGCGCAGCGGGTCTTGCCGTGGTTTCGGCCGTGACGCGCGCGGCCGACCCCGAGGCCGCGACCCGCGCGCTCGTCGCGGACTGGAGGCAGGCATGATCCCGAACATCCTGAGCATCGCAGGATCCGATCCGTCGGGCGGGGCGGGCATCCAGGCCGACATCAAGGCGATCTCGGCCAATGGCGGTTATGCCATGGCCGCAGTCACCGCGCTGACAGCCCAGAATACCCGCGGGGTCGGGCTGGTCGATCTGGTCCGGCCCGAGATGGTCACGGCGCAGATCGCGATGCTCCGGGCCGACATCCGCATCGATGCCGTCAAGATCGGGATGCTGGGATCGGCTGAGATCGTGCAGGCCGTGTCGGAGGCGCTGGACGGGCTCGATGCGCCGATCGTCCTCGATCCGGTGATGGTGGCAAAGAGCGGCGACCGTCTGCTGGCGACGGACGCCGTGACGGCCCTGCGAGGTTTGCTGCCCCGCGCCACGGTCATCACCCCGAACCTGCCGGAGGCCGCGGACCTGCTCGGCACCCTCGAGGCCGCGTCCCTCGACGAGATGGACGCGCAGGCCCGGGCCTTGCTGACGCTGGGCACAGGGGCTGTCCTGCTCAAGGGGGGGCATCTAGCCAGCGAGACCAGTCCCGATCTGCTGGCCGACAGTTGCGGCTTCATTCGGCTCAACGGCCCACGCCACGCGACGCGCCGCACGCATGGCACAGGCTGCACGCTGTCCGCGGCGCTCGCGACCTGGCTCGGGCGCGGCCTCGCTTTGCCAGAGGCCGCCAGGCGGGCCAAGGCCTATGTGGCAGGCGCGATTCTGCACTCGGGCGCGCTCAACGTGGGCACTGGCCATGGCCCGACGCATCATTTCCACCGGCTTCCCCAGGAGGTTTTTACCACATGACGCAGTTGCTCGCCGACCGTACCGTTCTTGTCACCGGCGCCGGCCGCGGTCTCGGGGCGGCGATCGCCCGCGCCTTCGTCCGCGAGGGGGCGCGTGTCGCGATCAATTATCGCCACAGCGCCGCCGCGGCCGAAGCCCTGGCCGCAGAGCTCGGCGCCCGTTCCGCAGCCTTTCGCGCCGATGTGCGCAACCCCGACGGGGTCAGAGCCATGGTCGATGCCATCGCCGCCCGCTTTGGCCCGCCGGACGTGCTGGTGCACAACGCGCTCGCGAATTTCCGCTTTGACGGCGACGCCCGGACCCCGCTGGACGGCCTGCGCTGGGACGCCTTCGCGGCGCAGGCCCAGACGGCGGTCGGGGGTGCGCTGAACTGCCTCCAGGCCCTTCAGCCGCACTTTGCGGCCCGCGGTTATGGTCGCATCGTCACCATCGGCTCCAACCTGGTGCAGAACCCTGTCGTGCCCTATCACGACTATACGGCAGCCAAGGCCGCCTTGCTCGCCTTCACCCGGACGGCCGCCAAGGAACTCGGGCCGCTCGGCGTCACGGTCAACATGATCTCGGGCGGTCTTCTGCGCACCACCGACGCGAGCGCTGCGACACCGAAGGCCGTCTTCGACATCGTGGCAGGCCAGACCCCCCTCGGCCGGGTCACCACGCCGGAGGAATTCGCCGATGCGGTGCTGTTCTTCGCGACCCCCTGGTCACGGGCCATCACCGGCCAGAACCTGATCGTGGACGGAGGTCTCGTGTTCGGCTGATCGCGAGGGTGGTGGAGGGAATGAGACTGCCCTCGAACGTTTTTCAGTTTAAGTTATTGATTTTGTTAATTTATAGGCTCGCTTGCTTTGGGGTTTCTTCGCATAGGGTCGCCCAGCACCTTCTTGTCCTAGCTTACACGAGATGTGTTCGCAGATGTGCCAGATGCGCACCTATTGATCCAGATCAGAGACCGCCTCGCCCTTCTGTGCGACAGTGGCTCGCTGAACCATTCGTGTCTTCGGATTCCTCCCCATGCAAATCGATCAGCATTCAATAGCCAAATTGAGACTATCGTCGTCGGCGCTCATATCATTTCTCGGCATCACATTCTTCATAACCTGGGGGCTTATCGGGATCTACATCTTCGCCCCCGAAATGGCGGCTGCCACATTCGGCGAAATCAGTGGCTCGCATCGCTTCTTCTTCCTGGCGGCATGGTCGCCTGCAATTGCGGCTTTAGTCATTCTGTTTGTCTATTCAGGCATGTCTGGCATTCGGGCCTTCCTGTCCCGGCTAATGTTTTGGCGGTGTTCGGTGGGTTGGGCAGCCTTCATCCTGCTTTTCTTGCCAATAGTGTTCGTGGCCGGCTCGCTGATCAAGGGCGGCCCGGTTCTGGCGCCTTTGCCACCCGAAGGGGTGGGTCCGGTCATGGCGGTCCTCTTCATGATGCTGATGCTGGGCCCGATCGAGGAATTCGGCTGGCGCGGGGTGATGCAGCCCCTGTTGCAGCGGCACATGGAGCCGATCTGGGCGGGCCTGATCATAGGCGTGACATGGGGCTTCTGGCATCTGCCCGCGTTCTTCCTGTCGAGCACCGTCTATGCCGACTGGAGTTTCCTACCCTTCTTCATCGGCAACGTGACGCTCGCGGTGCTGATCACGCCGATCTTCAACAGTGCTCGGGGCAGCCTACTGTGGCCGATGCTGTTTCATTGGCAACTCATCAACCCGTTCTGGCCCGATGCGCAGCCTTGGGACACGATTATCCTCGTCGCCGTGGCCGTCATCGTTGTGTGGTGGAACAGGAGCTCGATGTTCACCCGTGAAGGGGCAGTGACGGAAGTCGTGCCAGCAGTCCGCGCAAATGCTCCCAAACTTGCGAAGTAAAGAGATGCGCAGGTTCTTTGCCGCAACCGGCATTCTGGCAGTTCTCGATGCAATCGCGCCTGCGATGACACAGGACTCAAACGTTCTGTCCGCGCAGCTGGAGGCCATTCTCGATGATTTCCGTGCACGCTACGGCTTTCCGGGCGCAACCGCAGCGATCATCTTGTCGGACGGGACCATGGCGACGGCGGCGGCCGGACTGGCAGACGGCGAGAGCGGCCGGGTGATGACGTCGGACACCCCGATGCTGGCCGCGAGCATCGGCAAGAGTTTCGTCGCAGCAGTGGCTCTGACGCTCGATGCGGACGGTCTGCTCGCTGATGCAGGCCCCAAATACAGCCCTGCATAAACACGTAAACCATTGACTTTATTGAGGTGGAAACTCGATTCGGCCACCCTTTCGCCCTGTTCGTCCCCCAAATACCGCCCTCTGTTTGGCCATCTCGGCTCACTCGTAGATGTGAGGACAAAAAAAGCCGCCCCGGAGGGCGGCTTGGGTCTGCGCGGATGGCACGGCGAACTTCAGAGATCGGCGCGCCGGTAAACGAACCTGTCGAGCTTCGATCGCGGAAGGATCGGCTCGATGTCGGCGGCCGAGAGCCGGCCTCGAAGGATTTTCGGGACGACGCCTCTCTCTCTCGAGATCTCTTCGAGATCGACATGGTTCGCGGCGTATCGGTCTAGATCCGACTCGTCGAAAAAATGCCGCGGCGCCGCTTTGCCGATCGTTTCCGTGAAAGCCGTCAGGAAGGGGCGGCCGTCCCGGTCCGGAGTCCTTGTCAGCGCCCGGACCCCACCAGGTCGCAGGCGAAGCCGCGATGCAGCTTCGGCGATCGTGAGCCGGCCGCGCGCGAGCCGCGCGTCGAGAACGCGTCGGACTTCTTCCGGATCGACCACAACCGCTCCGAATTCCCGTCGGGAGTGAGAACGTTCCACCCTTTCGAGACCGCCGTCCAGAACGAGCCGCACGATGTCGTAGACCGGCCAGCGCGAGGTTTTCGCCGCCGCGATCACGTCCGTCATGCCGGTTCCGCGACGCGGAACCGGGGTAGCCGAGCCCAGGAACGAGTCCATGAACGATTCCAGATCCACGGCGGCCGGCATGTGAAGCATCGTCCCGGACGCGGTCGGAGCCCCTCCGAGCAACCCGCTCCGCACCAGCAACTCCGACTGTCTCCGAGTACAGCCCATCAGCGCCGGGACGTGAACTGAGCTACTCCCCATCGATTGGACAGATTTTCGGGTGATTCAAGCTACTGCCTGCACCTGCTGATCGGTTTCGATTGCGTTAAAGTAGACCACGGCGGTCGGTTGACCGCCATGGGCGGCATGGGGCCGCTGGTGGTTGTAAAAGGTGATCCAGCGTCCGACGCCAGCCCGGGCCTGAGACCCGGTTTCCCAGGCGTGCAGATAGACGCATTCATACTTCAGGGACCGCCAAAGGCGCT
>JBBQYB010000154.1:0-7003 GCA_038209095.1 Rhodobacterales bacterium | reverse complement strand
AAACACCTCGACGCGGCACGGTCCGCGGATTTTCAGAAACCCGACGGCTGATCCGATCCCTGGCCTGCGCCGATCTTCGGGCTGCCATTGTGCGGGTAATCTATCCTTCGATTTAGTTAACGTGCGGAAGAAAAGCTATTTTAAACAATGACTTAACGGTTTGTCCACGCGTGGACAATCTCTTGTCCGCACCCCGACGACCCCTTTAGACGTCCAGATCCTCCACGAACCGCGCGTTCTCCTGGATGTACTGGAACCGCATCTCGGGCCGCTTGCCCATCAACCGCTCCACCAGATCCCCCGTCTCGCCCATGTCGTCCACGCCCACCGACACCTTGATCAGGGTGCGCGATCCCGGTGCCATCGTCGTCTCCTTCAACTGTGCGGGCATCATCTCGCCGAGGCCCTTGAACCGGCTCACCTCGATCTTGCCCCGCCCGCCGAGGCCCTTCGCTATCAGCGTCTCCTTCTCCGCCTCGTCCCGCGCATAGACCGACTTCGCCCCTTGGGTCAGCCGGAACAGCGGCGGCGCGGCCAGAAACAAATGCCCCCGGTCGATCAGGGGCCGCATCTGCGTGAAGAAATACGTCATCAACAAGGCCGCGATATGTGCCCCGTCCACGTCCGCATCGGTCATGATGATGATCTTCTCGTAGCGCAGGTCGTCCACCGAGAACCGGCTGCCCCCCTGCACCCCCATGGCGAGGCAAAGGTCCGACAGTTCCTGATTGCCCGCCATCTTGGCGGACGCCGCCCCCAGCACGTTCAGGATCTTGCCTCGCAGGGGCAGCACCGCCTGCGTCTTGCGGTTGCGCGCCTGCTTCGCGGACCCGCCCGCGCTGTCCCCCTCGACGAGGAACAATTCCGACCCGTCCCGCCCGCCGGAACAATCCGCAAGCTTGCCCGGCAGGCGCAGTTTCTTGACCGGCGTCTTGCGCGCCGTCTCCTTCTCCGCGCGCCGCTTCAGCCGCTCCTCGGCCTTGAGCACCAGATAATCGAGAATCGCGCCCGCAGCACGGGTATCCGCCGCGAGCCAGGTGTCGAACCGGTCGCGCACCGCCCCTTCGACCAGCCGGGCGGCCTCCTGCGTCGCCAGCCGGTCCTTGGTCTGACCGACGAACTCGGGCTCCGCGATGAACACCGAGATCATCGCGCAGCCGCCGGCCTGCACGTCCTCGCGGGTGATCAGGCTCGCCTTGCGGTTCGACACCAACTCGCCATACGCCCGCACGCCCTTGAGCACCGCCGCCCAGAACCCGGCCTCGTGCGTGCCGCCCTCCGGCGTGTGGATCGTGTTGCAGTAGGACGACACGAATGCATCACGCTGGGGTGTCCAGTTGATCGCCCATTCGGCCGAACCCACCACGCCGGCGCCGAACCGCTCGCCGAACGCCACCTTGCCCGCGAAGGGCTTGTCGCCGTAGGTCTGCGCCCCCTCCAGCCGCTCGCTCAGATAGTCCGCGAGCCCGCCGGGAAAATGGAACGTCGCCGCCTCAGGCGTGTCGTCGCCCGCGCCGATGCAGGCCGGATCGCATTTCCAGCGGATCTCCACCCCGGAGAACAGATACGCTTTGGAGCGCACCATGCGCAGCATCCGCGCAGCCTTGAGCCGCGAGGACGCGCCGAAGATCTGCGCATCGGGATGAAAGACGACTGTCGTCCCCCGCCGGTTCGGCACGGGCCCCAGCGCCTGCAACGGACCCTGCGGCAGACCCCGGCTGAACTCCTGCGCATAAAGCTGGCGCCCCCGCGCCACCTCGACCCGCAGATGATCCGAGAGCGCGTTCACCACCGACACGCCTACGCCGTGGAGCCCGCCGCTAGTCTGATAGGCCTTGCCGGAGAACTTGCCGCCCGCATGCAGCGTGCACAAAATCACCTCCAGGGCCGACTTGTCCGGAAACCGCGGATGCGGATCCACCGGGATCCCGCGCCCGTTGTCGCGGACCGTCACGCTGAAATCGGCGTGCAGCTCCACCTCGATCCGGTTCGCATGCCCCGCCACCGCCTCGTCCATGGCGTTGTCGAGCACCTCGGCCACCAGATGGTGCAACGCCCGCTCGTCCGTGCCGCCGATATACATGCCCGGCCGCTTGCGCACCGGCTCCAGCCCTTCGAGCACCTCGATGGAGCTGGCGTCATAGCCGCCGGAAGTCGGATCGTCGCCGAAGAGGTCGAAAGCTTGGGCCATGCGGGCACCTTTTCATCCGGCGCGGTCTGCGCCATCAAGGTCATGGGAGTGTTCGCCCCACCCATACCCCGTCAGACGCCGCGAGCAAGAGGGATGGCCATGCCTTCGATCCACCAGAAAAGCCTGCCCGTGGCCCCCTGGATGGCGGACCACACCCTGCGCCTGCCCGGCACCGTCCCGATCGAGGCCGCCAACTGGCTCCAGCGCGACGATGTCTACGCCGAGCAGATGGCCTACCGCGACGCATTGATCGCGACGCGCTCGGCGGATGTCCATGCCCTGATGCCCGGTGCCGAGCCCGCCGCGGAGGAACTCCTCGCCACCGTGCTCGAACAGGTCTCGACGGCCCCGGATCATGTCCGGACGACGAACGGCCTGCGCCGGCTCGACGGCGTCACGGTCCCCCTTGACGGGCCGCCCCTCGCGGTGGCAGGCAGGCTCGCCCAGGAGGATTTCTGCCTGCTCGAGAAACCCGGCAACAGCACGGAACATGTGCTGACCGGTGCCGTCCTGTGCTTTCCCTCCAACTGGACCCTCGCGCAGAAGCTCGGCCACACGCTCGGCCGCATTCACCTGCCCGTCGAACGCTACGACGCGGATATCGCCCGGCGTGTGCAGCGCCTGTTCGATCTCATCCGCCCAGGCGCTCCCATGATGCGGGCCAACCTGCTGCCCTATGCGCAGGGCGATCTTTACAATCCACGACGCGAATTCGACCGCCACACCCCCGCGCCAGGTACCGCACGCTATGTGCGGGTCGAGCGACAGGTGATCCTCCGCTTGCCGGTCACCCGCGCCGTGGTCTTTTCGATCCATACCTACATGGTCCCTGTCGAGGCGCTCTCGCCTGACCAGGCCGCCCGGCTGACCGAAGTCCGTCCCGAAGCGTTCGCGCCCGCCTGATGCGGATATTCGTCCTGACCGGAGCCGGCGTGTCGGCCGAAAGCGGGCTCGGCACGTTCCGCGCTTCGGACGGGATCTGGGCGAAGTTCGACCCGATGGCTCTCGCGACCCCCGAGGGGTTCGCGCGGGATCCGGTGGCGGTTCATGACTTCTACAATGCGCGACGGCAAAACCTTCTCGCGGCCGAACCGAATGCGGCACACGTGGCGCTTCGGGATCTCGCGGCGCAGACGGATCTGTTTTTGTGCACCCAGAATATCGACGATCTGCACGAGCGCGCAGGCTCGCCGCAGGTCCATCACATGCACGGCGAACTGCTCAGATCCTTTTGCACCGTCTGCGGCGCGGTGCAGGACCAGCGCATCGATCTGTCGATCCTCGACAACTGTGCCACCTGCGGTCTTGCAGAGACGATGCGTCCGGACGTGGTCTGGTTCGGAGAGATCCCCCACGGCCTCGACGAGATCGAGCAGGCTTTGGACCGCGCCGACCTTTTCATCGCGATCGGAACTTCCGGCGCCGTCTATCCGGCGGCGGGCTTCGCGAGCCGCGCGCGGGAGGCGGGCGTGCCTACGGCCGAGATCAACCTAGTGCCCTCGGACAACGCGGACGTCTTCGACATCCGCCGCTACGGCCCGGCCAGCATCGAAGTCCCGAGGTTCCTGGCCGATCTGGGCGCGAACCCGGCCGCTTTCGGGTCGAGGCGAGGCTAGGCGGCCACTGGCGCAGGTGTTCGGTCGCGCGTAGGATGAAGAGGCAAGACAGCCAGCCGGATTTCACCCATGCGCCTTCTTCTCGTCGCCGCACTGACCCTCGCCGCCCCGCTCGCTGCCCTCGCGACCGAGCCCGGCGACCTCGGATCGGAGCCTGAACGGATCGACATACCCCCAGAGGAATGGACGGCCATGGCCTCGGGGCGCACGCTGTCCTATGCCATCGACGGTGCGATCTGGGCATTCGAGCGGTACGAGCCGAACTCGAACCGGGTCACGCTCCAGTTCTTCGACGGCAGTTGCCTCGAGGGCGTCTGGGAACATCGGGACGAACACTACTGCTTCCATTGGGAGGGTGAGGGCACCTCGTGTTTCCGTCATACCCGTGACGGCGACCGGATCCTGGTGCTCGAAACGGAGGATGGCGTCGAAACCGGAGCCGTTCAGACCGTGACCGGCATCAGCGACATGCCGCTCGCTTGCGGCCCGGCGATCACGAGCTGATCCAGGGGCGAAACCTCCGATTGACAGAGGCAAGGCGACATCGGATTGTGGATGGGTTGACGGCCAGTTGTTTTGGCAGTCAACCATCTGAATAGGTTGATTATAGACGCCGTGCCAGACCCGCCGCAGGGAGGTTGTCCCGACGCTCCGGACCCGGTGGATGGCGGCGGCGGATAGGGGAGACGGGATGTCGGTCGAGGTGAAACTTGCAACGGTGGATGGGGGTGTCCGCGGTTTTGCCAGGCAGCAGCTCGAACCGGCGACCTACGCGTGTGGCTGCTCTGCCTGCGCATCCGGAAACGATGTGCCTGCATCGGGCGCTCCAGCCGCTGGCGGCGCAGTCGGGGCCATCGGGTCCGTCGCGTCCGGGGATGCATGGATCGACGGGTTGTTATCCGGCGTGCAGTGGTCCGCGGATGGCATCACCTACAGCTCCCCCGGCCAGGCCGGCGATTTCGAGCCGTCCCATCCGGAAATGCTGACCGATTACAGGCCCGTCAATGCGGCTCAGCTGCGGGCGATCGATGCGACCCTTGCGGTCGAAATGCTCTCCCAGTCGGCGGCGCATCGCGGCTTTTCCGTCGCCGGCTTCACGGACCTCGAGATTGGGCGCGAGGTGCGAAACCCCGGCGATGCGACGCTGCGGCTTGCCAACACATCCGATCCCGGAACGGCCTATGCCTATTACCCGAACAGCTCAGGGTATGGGGGAGACGTGTTCTTCGGGCCTTCCGGGCGCAATCCCTTCGTCGGCAATTACGACTATTACACCCTCATTCACGAGATCGGTCATGCGCTCGGCCTCAAGCACGGCCACGAGACCGGGCGCTTCGGCTCGCTGCCGTTCGCGCAGGATTCCATGGAATTCAGCGTCATGACCTATCGCTCCTTCGTCGGGTCCGACGCGCGTTTCGTCTATAACGAGAACTTCGGCTATGCGCAGACGTTCATGATGTTCGACATCGCGGCACTCCAACATCTCTATGGTGCCGACTACGAGACGCGATCGGACGACACCGTCTATCTCTGGACCCCTAAGGACGGGCGAACCCAGATTGACGGGGACGTGGCGCTGGCTCCCGGAGAGAACCGGATTTTCGTCACGGTCTGGGACGGGGGAGGCACCGATACCTATGACCTCTCGGCCTATGACGCCGCTGTGGACGTCGATCTCACTCCCGGCGGATTCTCGACGTTCTCGGATGCGCAGCGTGCCTATCTCGGTGGTGGACCGGACGACGGGTTCGCGCGCGGCAACGTGTTCAACGCCTTGCAGTTCGAGGGAGATCCGCGCAGCCTCATCGAGAATGCGATCGGCGGTGCGGGCGATGACATTCTGCGCGGAAACGCGGCCCAGAACCTGCTCGTCGGCGACGACGGGGACGACTCGCTGTTCGGCGACTTCGGCAAGGATTCGCTGCGCGGGGGTGCGGGCGACGACCGGCTGGAAGGTGGGGGCGACACCGATCTGCTGGATGGCGGTACCGGCAATGACACGGCGATCTATTCGAGCTTAAATACGTCTGTCCTGGTGGATCTCAACGCGGGTAAAGTCTCCTATCCGGACCGAAAATGGGGGAGCGAAACCCTCATCTCGATAGAGAACGTCGTAACGGGTTCCGGGCGGGACACGCTCATCGGGAGCAAGGTCTCCAACCGCCTCGATGCGCGCTCCGGCGATGACCGGCTCGAGGGTGGCCAGGGTGCCGACCTGCTGATTGGCGGCTCTGGCGCGGATATGTTCGTTTTTCGAAGCGTCTCCGACAGCACGCCCGGTGCTCCGGACCGCCTGATCGCCGGTGATGCAGCGAGAGCGTTCGAGGGCGCGGGCGTTACGTTTGGAGACCGTATTGATCTCTTGGCCATCGACGCTATTTCAGGCCGACCCGACACTGCTTTCGAATGGGGCGGCGTGGCGCTGAAATCTAAGGGTTACGTCTGGCTGGCCGCCAGCGGCGACGAGACCCGGGTACGCGCCAATACCGACGGAGATCCGGCCGCCGAATTTGAACTGGCGATCCTCGATGGCTCCGTAAATCACACGGCATACACGGCGGCGGATTTCATCCTTTAGAGCGTTTAAGATGCCCTTGCCGAGGCCTTTATTTTCGCAGGAACTGGATAGCCTAAGCTGCGCAGTCGCCCTGTAAGAGCCTGATTCAAAAGTTCATGCTACATGGCAGTATCTTGCGAGACGTCGTGTCATGAGCCTGATGCTTGCGATCAATGTCCAGGCGATCGAGCTTTCCACCGATTTCTCCCAGTCTTTCGCAAGGCGTCGGCACCTGCCGAGCCATGCGAAGGTGCGCTCGACGACCCATCGACGCGGCAGCACTTCGAAGCCCCTGGCGGTGTCGGAGCGCTTGATGATCTCGATGGTCCAGTCGCCATGGCCTCGGAGCGCGCCTTTGAGTTTGTCACCCGCATAGCCACCATCGGCGAAGACGTGGCGCAGCCAGGGGAAGCGATGCCGGATTGCCCGGAAGACCTCCGGTGCGCCATCGCGATCCTGGACCTCGGCGGAATGGATGACGGCGAACAGCAGCAGGCCCAGCGTATCGGTCATGATGTGGCGCTTGCGCCCCTTGATCTTTTTGCCAGCATCGAAGCCCGAAACCCCTCCGCTCTCGGTGGTTTTGACGCTCTGGCTGTCGATCACGCCCGCCGATGGACTGGCCTCGCGGCCTTCCAG
>JBBQYB010000153.1:0-7088 GCA_038209095.1 Rhodobacterales bacterium | reverse complement strand
CGCCACCGGTCTCGCCTGGACCGAGGTGGGGGGAGATCTGCTCTCCATCGAGGCGCTGCGGCTGCCCGGCAAGGGCCGCATGAAGACCACCGGCAAGCTCGGCGACGTGATGAAGGAATCCATCGACGCGGCCAGTTCCTTCGTGCGCTCCAAGGCCCCCGAACTGGGGCTGCGGCCGCCGATGTTCGAGACCGTGGACATCCATGTGCATGTACCCGAAGGGGCCACGCCCAAGGACGGTCCGAGTGCGGGTATTGCCATGGTCACCGCCATCGTCTCGGTGCTGACCGGGATCCCGGCGCGGCGCGACGTGGCGATGACCGGCGAGGTGACGCTGCGCGGCAACGTGCTGCCCATCGGCGGGTTGAAGGAGAAGCTGCTCGCGGCCCTGCGGGGCGGGGTCAAGACGGTCCTGATCCCGTCCGAGAACGTCAAGGATCTGCGCGAGATCCCCGACAACGTGAAGAACGGGCTCGATCTGATCCCGGTGTCGAACGTACTCGACGTGCTCAAGGTGGCACTCACGCGCATGCCCGAGGCCATCGAGTGGGACGAAGCCGCAGAGGCCGCCAAGGCCGCGTCCCTGGTGGCAGGCTCCGCGGCCGCGACCCCTGCGCCCTCGGCGCACTGATTGAGACAACCGGCGGCGTCGCACGCCGCCGGTTTCCTGTTTTCTGTTGTATTACAATTACTTAGATACCGTCACATCGTGTGACGGTCTTTTTTTGTCCGTCGGTCAGACTGAGATCGGCTCGTGACCGGGCCGACTCCGGGGCGGCCTGGTCAGCCCAAGAGCCGCGTTAAACGCCCCCGTGTGCCGGACCGTGGCGATCTTGGCGTGGAGCGGCCCCCAGTCGTCGTCGCGGTCGATGGCATCCCAGATGGCCTCGACCTCCGCGATGAGCATGGTCTCCGGCAGCGCGGGGGCCAGGCCGAGCGCCTCCTGCAGACTTGACACGGGCGCGCACCCGCGCAGCCCCGCCAGCACCGGAGCCCAGACCGGGGCTCCGTAGGTCTCGCGGATCGGGCTCCCGGCGATCCGGTCGGGGTCGGCTCCGCCGAGCAGGTCGTGGAACACCTGCTGGAATGGCGGCGCCGTCTCCTGCATCGCCCCCCAGAAGGCGTGCATCAGGCGCTCGCCCCCGTCCGCACGCAGCCCGAGCCGCCCGAAGGTCTGCTCGGCGAGCGCTGCGGTGAACCGCGCGCCGAAGCTGTCGAAGGCAGGCTCGATCTCCGCGCGCGAGGCGATGGGGATCAGGCATTCGCCGAGCCGCGCGAGGTTCCAGTTCAGCGCCTCGGGCTGGCGCGCGAAACTGTAGAGCCCGCCATGGTCGAAATAGGCGGCGGTGAAGGCCGGATCAAACCGGTCGAGAAACCGCCAGGGACCGTAGTCGAAACTCTCGCCGGTGATGTTGATGTTGTCGGTGTTGAGCACGCCGTGCACGAACCCGGCCGCGAACCATTCCGCGCCGAGCCGCGCCGAGGCCCCGACCACGGCATCATAGAACCCGCCCACATCCTGCGCCTCCGGCCAGTAATACGCCGCCGAATGCTCCACCAGCCGACGCAGCGCATCCGTCTCGTCGAAGGCCGCGAGACGCTGGAACGTCCCGATGCGGATGTGGCTGTGCCCGAGCCGCACCAGGACCGCCGAACGCGTGGGCGAGGGCTCGTCGCCGCGGACCAGCGCCTCGCCGGTCTCGATCACCGAGAGGGTCTTCGAGGTATAGACCCCGAGTGCCTCGAGCATCTCGGTCGCGAGGATCTCGCGCACCGCGCCCTTCAGCGTCAGACGCCCGTCCCCCATGCGCGACCAGGGCGTGGTCCCCGACCCCTTGGTGGCGCAATCGAGCAGACGCCCGTCGCTCAGATCGCGCATCTGGGCGTACAGGAACCCGCGCCCGTCGCCGAGGTCGGGGTTGTACGCGCGGAACTGGTGCCCGTGATAGCGCAGCGCGAGCGGCTCGGGGAAACTGCCCTCAAACGGCGCGAACCGTCCGAAATGCTCGACCCAGGCCGCATCATCGAGACTGTCGAGCCCGATCCGCGCCGCCCAGCGCTGGTTGCGAAACCGCAGGACGTGGCGGGGAAAGGCGGCCGGTGCCACGGGATCGAAGAACAGCGGCCCGAGCCGGGCGTGGGTTGTCTCGGGGCGGGCGTCGGGCGTCGGGCTCTGCATGGCCCTCAGGTGGAAGCTGCAGACGGGGTTGTCAATCGCGGGACATGGATGCGCTGCCCCCGCGCCCTATGTGGATCTCCATGAGCATGGCGGTGGAAAACGTCTGGGACTACCCGCGCCCTCCGCGGCTCGAGCCCGTCGAGGCGGTCGTGACGATCGTCTTCGCAGGCCAGGAGATCGTGCGCACCGAGCAGGCGCTGCGCGTGCTCGAGACGAGCCATCCGCCCACCTACTACATCCCGCCCGAGGACATCCTAGAGGGTCTGCTGTCTCCTGCGGCGGGAGGATCTTTTTGCGAGTGGAAGGGCCGGGCGGTCTATTGGTCTCTCAACACGCGTGGCCGCAGCGCCCAGGCCTGCGGCTGGAGCTATCCCGCGCCCACGCCGGATTTCCTCGGCCTACGGGACCACGTGGCGTTCTATGCCAGCCGGATGGACCGGTGCCGGGTCGGCGACCTGGAGGTCCGGGCGCAGCCGGGGGATTTCTACGGCGGCTGGGTCACCGACAACCTGCGGGGTCCGTTCAAGGGCGGACCCGGATCGGCGGGTTGGTAGGCACGGGCCGCCGGCGCGGCCCGGCCTGCGGGCTCAGACGGTGGGTGCGCCGGTCATCTGGTGAAGCTGCGCCACCGTGGCGGGATCGAGCTTCAAAGCCGTCGCGAGATCGCGCAGATACTGGCGCTCCGCATCGGTGTCGATGTCGATGGCGAGGAGCGAGGCCGCATAGACTTCCGCCGCCTGCGCCGGGCCGCTGACCGAGGCCGCGAGACCTGAGATGTCGAGCGGTGCGGCGAGTTCCGACATCACGAACGATTTCTCGTCCGCCGTGACGCCCTCGTCGCTGACCTTGCCGATGATCTTCTGCATTTCCGCCTGGTCGATCTGGCCGTCCGCCTTGGCAGCGGAGATCATCGCGCGCACCATGAGGCGCTCCGCCTCCGGGCCCGTGACGGCCTGGATCTCGTGCGGCTCGAGGGTGATCGTCTCGTCCGCCTGGGCTGGAGCAGCTCCGGCCTGGGAATTGCGAAGCGCCGTCAGCGCGAGCGAGCCGAGCATCGCGAGGGCCCCGCCGCGGGCCGCACCGCTGACGCCGCCTCCGAGCAGTGCCCCGGCTGCTGCCCCGAGGCCGCCGAGCTGCGCGTTGTTGAGGCCGCCCACCTGTTCCTTGCCGAGGAATTGCTTGGCCATGTCGGCGAGCCCGCCGAGACCCGCACCCCCCGAGGCACCGCCGCCGCTCGACAGGGCCCCCTGGAGCGAGCCGAGAATGCCGCCCATGCCGCCCCCGGAGGCACCGAGGTTGCGCGCGCTGGTGTCCAGCCGGGACCGGGTCTGCGTCTGACCGCCGAGACCGCTCTGGAGCATCTGCCCCAGGATGTTGCCGAAACTCATGACTTGCCGTCTCCCTCTTGCAACCCTGATTGCGCCTCGAATGCTCCTCCCGGGCCCGAGAGGTTGCGCGATGGAATCGTTACCAGAAACCTGAGCGTCCCGCTACGCTGTCGCGCGATGGGAGGCGCTTGTCGCGCGGCGCGACCTCTGACAGCGTGATTGCAACGCCCCGTCGGGCGAAGGGAGGATCGGAGTGAGGGCGGACCAGCGTTTCAGTCACAGACGGATTGCCAACACGGCGCTCGACGTGCCGGTCTTCGGGCTCGGGACCGCGCATCTGGGGGAATTGTACGGTCTGGTCGACGAGGCGACGTCGCAGGCGACGCTTCAGGCGGCCTGGGATGCGGGCGTGCGGTTTTATGACACCGCCGCATGGTACGGGCGCGGGCTCGCGGAGCATCGGCTGGGCGGCTTCTTGCGGACGAAGCCCCGCAACGAGTTCGTCGTCAGCACGAAGGTGGGGCGCACCCTGCACCGGCCGGGCGATCCGGCCCGGTTCGACCGGGACCCCTGGACGGGCGGGCTGAATTTCGAGGTCCGGTTCGATTATTCCCGGGACGGGATCCTGCGGTCCTACGAGCAGGCCCTGCAACGACTGGGGCTCGATACCGTCGACGCGCTGGTAATCCACGATCTCGACAGCAAGTTCCACGACGCCGCGACGCAGGAGGGCCATGAGGGGGCCCTGACGGAGGGCGGGATGGCGGCGCTGCAGGGCCTCAAGGCCTCGGGCGACATCAGGGCGTTCGGGATGGGCGTGAACCTGCGCGAACAATTGTCGGGTCTCATCCAGCGGCTCGATCTCGATTTCGTGTTGGTGGCGATGCCCTATACGTTGATCGATCAGGACAGCCTGCATTCGGGGATGGAGGCGTGCCTCGCACGCGGCGTGAGCGTGATCATCGGGGCCCCGTTCGCCTCCGGGATCCTCGCCACGGGATCGGCGGGGTCTGCGCGTTACAACTACGGGGCCGCCGCGGAGGAGATCGTGGATCGGGTCCGGCGCGTGGAGGCGGTGTGCGCTGTGCATGGCGTGTCGCTTCAGGCGGCCGCACTGCAGTTCCCGCTCGCCCATTCGGCGGTCGTCGCGGTCATTCCGGGAGCGGCGCGGCCCTCAGAGGTGACAGCCAACGCAACCTCCGTCGGGGTCCGTATTCCGCAGGCGTTCTGGTCGGATCTGAAGGAAAAGGGACTGATCCTGGCGGATGCGCCCGTGCCTGGGGCATGAGGGCACTACCGGTCGCCGGGCACGCCGTAGCTCGGTGCGTCGCGGGGGTCGAGGGCCCGGGCTACATAAGCGTCGAGCTGGGGTGCATAGAGCGCCCAAAGGGCGGCCAGGTCCGCGATGGGTGCGCCCTCGGTCCAGTCGATGCGCAGGTCCGCTACGGGCCAGGCAACCTCGCGCACCAGCTTGAGGCCCGCTGAACGGATCGGGCCCGCCTCGCCGCCGGCGTCGAGACCCGCCTGCATCGCCGCAAGGAGGCGGTCGCCGAAGGGCGCGCCGGAGCCGGCGAAGGCCGCCAGCATCGCGGCCGGGACGCCCGGATCGCCGAGGAGATTGCCGGCGCAGGCGACGTCCTCGGCCAAGGCCTCCGCCCAGACGCCAAGCGTATTCGCCCCGGAGCGGACGGCCGATCCTCCGGCGGCATCGACCGCGAGGATCTGGCGGTAGGCCGCATGCCCGCCCGTGCGGTGCAGGATCGCGACTGCCTCCGGGGCAGAGGCCCCGGCGGCCATGAGGTCCAGCCCCCGAATACCGAGCCTGGGGTCGGTGACGTTCTGGCTTGCCACCGCGCCGATGCCCGCGCGCGCATGGGCGCAGCGTGCGGCCACCGCCGGCGAGGAGGAGGCGACGGCGATGCCGAACATGCCGCTCATCCGGCAGCGGGCGACGATGGAAAAGGTCACAGGCGGCTCATGGATCGGGGATCACGGCGGTCGCATCAATCTCGACCAGCCATTCGGGACGGGCGAGCGCGCTCACCACGAGGCCGGTCGAGACGGGATGCACGTCCCGGACATAGAGGCCCATGGTCCGGTAGACCGCCTCGCGGTGACGCACGTCCGTGAGATAGACCACGACCTTGCACAGATGCTCCATGCGCCCACCGCATTCCTCGAGGAGTTGCCGGATGTTCTGCATGACCTTGTGCGTCTGGGCCACGGGATCGTGGCTGTCGAGGCTGGTGGCGTTGTTAAGATCTTGGGGGCACTGGCCGCGCAGAAAGATCATCGTGCCGCGCGCCACGACCGCCTGGGCGAGATCGGTGTCGAGGTTCTGTCCGGGGTAGGTATCGCGCGTGTTGAACTTGCGGATGCGGATGTGGGCCATGGGAGGTCTTTCGGTTGCGGGGCGAGCGGGGCGAGCCTCGAGCGAGGTCAGGCGTTCTCGGTCGGTCTCGGGGCCTCGGCCTCGTAGGCGAGGTAGCGGCGCTGCTTGAAGATGTGGTCCGCGAGGAACCGCGCGTCGTGCCAGACCCCCCAGATGAAGGCCGATCCGCGCGAGGCCTGCCAGGGCAGGCCGAGGAAATAGACGCCCGGTTCGCTCGCGACGCCGCGCTTGTGCCGGGGCCGTCCGGTCTCGTCGAAGGCATCGACCTGGAGCCAGCCGAAATCGAAGGCGTAGCCGGTGGCCCAGACGATGGCCGAGACCCCCGCCGCCGCCAGGTCCAGCGTAGCGAGGGGTGTGCGCAGACAGGCCGGGTCCGGGTCCAGATGGCGCGCGCCGGGGTCCTCGGGCATATCGAGGCCGTTGCGGGCGACATAGGCATCGGCTTCGTCGAGGATCGAGAGGTAGTCCGCATCGCCCCGGGCGACGGTCTCGGCGAGGCCGGGCGCGAAGGCGATCCGGCCGTCGCGAAAGGACGCTGTCCGGCCGACGAGCGTCATGCCCCGGGCCGCGAAGCGCCGGAAGTCGACGGTCTGCCCGCCATAGGCTCCGCTGACCGCGATGGTCACGTGCCGGGTGCCGGGGGGGGCCTCGACGTCCCATTTGTTGAGCACCCCGAGCCACCAGACGAAGTCTCGCCCGCGGTAGCTGCGCGGGGGCCGGCCGTGGGGCCCGACCGAAAGATAGACCCGCCGACCCGCCCGCAGCAATTCGTCCGCGATCTGGGACCCGGAGGACCCGGCCCCGACCACGAGCACCGCGCCTTCGGGCAGCTGGTCGGGATTGCGGTAGACGGCCGAGTGGATCTGCAGGACCGAGGTCTCGGCCGGGACGATCGGGGGCACCACCGGACGCTGGAAAGGGCCGGTGGCCGCGACGATATAGGTGGCCTCAATCGGGCCCCGGGACGTCTCGGCGCGAAATCCCGGCCGTCCGGTGTTGCGCCGCACGGAGGTCACCTCGACGCCGCACCTAATGGGGGCCGCGACCTTGCGTGCGTAGGTCTCGAAATAGGCGGCCACGTCTTTCTTGGACGGGAAGGCATCAGCGGCGCAATCCGGGTAGTCCATGTCCGGAAATCGGTCGTGCCAGGCTGGACCGTTGGCCTTTAGCGAATCCCAGCGTCCGCTGC
>JBBQYB010000152.1:0-7212 GCA_038209095.1 Rhodobacterales bacterium | reverse complement strand
GCGGGGGCGGGCTCGGGTCGTGGGGGGGGCCGTTGTTCCAGTTGGTTCTGGGGTGGGTGCCGGCGGGCGACGGGGGCGGCGGGTCGGGGGGTTTGCCGGCTTTCGTGCAGGTGGGGGCGGCGCTGGGGGTGGCGATCACGGGGGAGTTGTTCTTCGGGAGCCTCGCGCGCGGGATCGCCGGGGGCGGCGGTCCGCCGGAGATCTATGCGCAGGCGATGTCGCTGGCGCTGATGTACAACATCGTGTGCTTTCTGGGGGCCGCGGCGCTCGTGGGGCTGCTGCCCCGGTCGGGATCGGCGGCTTCGGGTGGGCCGAAGGCGGCTGCCGAGGTTTGAGGCGCAGAGGCGGCAAGACGCCGCAGGTCCCGACCGAAAGGGACCGTGCTGGCGGTCAGCGCGGACGGCACCGCAGGCCAGTCAGGCCTCGACAACGCTCTCGAAGCCCTCGAAGACCGGCGGGCCGAGGTACATCGGCTTGCCGTCGCCGGCGTTGGCATGGGCGCGGCGGAACAGCGGACTGCGGGTCCAGGCCTCGAAGGCGGCGTGATCGCGCCAGGTGGAATGGGAGACGTAGAGCGCGTGGTCGGCCGCGACTGGGCCCTTCAGGAGCTTGAACGAGACGAAGCCGTCCACCTCCGAGAGCCGGCTGTCGCGGCTGCGCCACATCTCCTCGAAATCGGCCTCGGCGCCCGGTGCGATCCGGAACCTGTTCATCGCGACATACATGGTCTCACTCCCCTGCCAGCATCCAGCGCGCCGCCTTTTCCGCGATCATCAGCGTGGGCGCATTGGTGTTGCCGCTGGTGATGACTGGCATCGCGCCCGCGTCGACCACGCGCAGGCCCTCGATGCGCCCGCCCCGTCCGCAGCGCATCCGGCAATGCGCGTCGAGCACGGCCATGGGATCGTCGTCCGGCCCCATGGCGGTGGTGCCGGCGGGATGGAAGATGGTGGTGCCGATCTCGCCCGAGAGCCGCGCGAGATCGGCGTCTGTCTGATACTCCGGGCCCGGCTTCCATTCGACGGGGTGGTAGCGCGCGAGGGCCCCCTGCCCCACGATGCGCCGGGTCACGCGCAGGCTGTCGGCGGCGACCTGTCGGTCCTCGTCGGTCGCGAGATAGTTTGGCGCGATCCGGGGCGCGTCCTGCGGGCGGGCGCTCGCGATGGTCACGGTGCCGCGACTGGTTGGGTTGAGGTTGCAGACGCTGGCGGTGAAGGCGGGAAAGGGGTGCAGATCCTCGCCGAAGGCCTCGAGGCTGAGGGGCTGCACGTGGTATTCGATGTTGGGATGGGGACGATCGGGCGCGCTGCGCGTGAAGGCGCCGAGCTGGCTTGGGGCCATGCTCATGGGGCCGGTGCGCCGCAGCGCGTATTCGAGTGCGATTTTGGCCTTGCCCCAGAGACTGCGCGCGGAGGTGTTGAGCGTCTTCGCCCCGGTGATCTTGTAGACGCTGCGGATCTGGAGATGGTCCTGGAGGTTGGCCCCGACGCCGGGCACATCGGCCTCCACCGGCACGTCGTGCCGGCGCAGGAGATCGCCCGGTCCGATCCCCGAGAGTTGCAGGAGCTTCGGCGAGTTGATGGCACCGGCGCTGAGGGCCACGCCCTTGCGCGCGGTCATCTGCGTGCCGTCGAGCAGGACAACGCCCGCGCAGGCGAGATCGCCGTCGGGGCGGCGGCGCAGGGTGAGGCGGGCGGCTTCCGCATGGGTGCGGATGGTGAGGTTCGGGCGGGCGGCGACGGCGGCGGGCAGGAAGGCGCGCACGCCGTTCCAGCGCCAGCCGTCCTTTTGGGTGACCTCGAAATAGCCGACGCCCTCGTTGCAGCCGTCGTTAAAATCGGGTCGGGCGGGCAGGCCCGCCTCGACGGCCGCCGCGGCGAAGGCCTCGAGGATCTCCCAGGTGAGCCTTTGTCTCTCGACGCGCAATTCGCCCTGCGCGCCATGGAGCCGCGCGAAGTCCGGTGCGGGATCGCGGTCCATGCGCCAGTGGTTCTCGTGGGCGATGAAGTCGGGGAGCGCGTTGTCCCAGGACCAGGCGGGCTCGCCGGTGAGGCGGGCCCAGCCGTCGTAGTCGCGCGCCTGGCCGCGCATGTAGATCATGCCGTTGATGGAGGAGCAGCCCCCCATGACGCGGCCGCGGGGGTAGCGCAGGCTGCGCCCGTTGAGCCCCGGTTCGGGTTCGGTGCGGTAGAGCCAGTCGGTGCGGGGGTTGCCGATGCAGTAGAGATAGCCCACGGGGATGCGCACCCAGAGGTAGCGGTCCGAGCCGCCGGCCTCGAGGAGGAGCACCCGGTTGGCGCGGTCCGCACTGAGCCGGTTCGCAAGGAGGCATCCCGCGGTGCCGGCCCCCACGACGATGTAGTCGTATTCGCTGTCCATCGCGGCTTTATGGGGCACATGCCCCGACCGCTCAAGGGGCGGCGGGCGGGGGTGGGAAAGGCCTCGCGGCGGACGGGGCCTGCGCGTATGCTGGCGGGCCGCAGGCAGGTATCGGGGGGTGCGATGGCGAACGGGCTGATCAAGAAATCCGTGATCGTCACGGGGGCGGCGCGGGGTGTGGGGCTCGCCGTGGCGCAGCGCCTAGTGCGCGCGGGGGCCTGCGTGATGATGGCCGACGGCGACGAGGACCGCCTCGGGGTGGAGGTGGAGCGGCTGCGCGAGGCCGAGCATGACGGGCAGGCGAGCGCCTTCAGCTGCGATCTGCGCCAGAAGCTGAGCATGGCGAACCTGATGGCCGCGACGCTCGACGCCTATGAGGGGATCGACGTGCTGGTGAACGCGAACCGGCTGTTGCTGCGCTCGGATCCGCTGAACCCCGAGGAGGACCATCTGGAGGATCTGCTGGCGCAGAATGTGGCGGCGAACCTGCGGCTGACGCAGATCGTGGCGCGGCGGATGATGGAGATGGCCGAGGCCGAGGGCCTGACCCCGCGGGACCGGGCGATCGTGAACGTGACATCTGTTTATGCGCGGCGCTCGCTGCCGGAGTTGCTGGCCTATTCGGTGAGTTGCGCGGCCCTTGACCAGCTGACGCGCACGCTGGCGGTGGCCCTCGCGCCCCATGGCATCCGGGTGAACGGCCTGGCGGTGGGGGGGCTGCCGAGCCCCGCGCTGGGGGAGGCGCTGGGGCTGGAGGACGGGGGGCGCGCGGCGCTGGAGCCCTTGGTGCCGCTGGGCCGGCTCGGCGAGCCGAAGGAGGCGGCGGAGGCGGCGGTGTTTCTCGCGTCGCCCGCGGCGAGTTTCGTCACCGGGCAGATCCTGGCGGTGGACGGCGGACGGTTGCTGATCGACCGGCTGGAGTCCGACCCGCGCTAGACGGGTGTAGCGGCACCGACGCCCCAGTCGGCGTTGCGTTCGGGCAGCGTGGCGGCGGGCCGCGCGAAAAGATAGCCCTGAAGGTGGTCGCAGCCCGCCGCGCGCACGAAGGCCGCCTGGGCTTCGGTCTCGACGCCTTCGGCGGTGATGGGGATCTGAAGGGCCTGGGAGAGGCCCACCATCGAGAGGAACATGCGCCGGGCGAGCGGATCGGTCTCGACCGGGCGCACGAAGGACTGGTCGACCTTGATCTTGTCGAGCGGGAAACGGCGCAAGAACCCGATGCTGGCGTAGCCGCTGCCGAAATCGTCGAGGCTGATGCGCACGCCCAGGTCGTCGCGCAGACGGCGGAGGGTGCGCAGCGCGCGGTCCTCCTGGCTGACGAGATAGCCTTCGGTGACCTCGAATTCGAGCCGGGCGGGGTCCATGCCGGTCTCTGCCAGGATGCGGCGCACGCGCTCGGCGATACGGTCGTCGAGCAGCTGGACCGGTGAGAGGTTGACCGAGAGGCTGAGGTCGGGGCGGTCGGCGAGGCGGCCACAGGCCTCGCGCAGGACGAAATCGCCGAGGTCGAGCACGAAGCGCAGCTTTTCGGCGGCGGGGATGAAGGTTGCGGGCGAGATCGGGCCGCGCTCGGGGTGGGTCCAGCGCAGGAGGGCCTCGACGCCGCCGAAGCCTCCGGTCGCGACCGAGAAGATCGGCTGGTAGACGACATGGAACTGGCCCTGCGCGAAGCCCGCGCGCATCTCGCGGTCGAGGCCGCGGACGAGGCGCGGGGTCTCGTCGAGCATGGGCCTGTAGGCCTGCGCGCCGCCGCCACCGGCGGCCTTGGCCGCGTAGAGCGCGACATCGGCCCGGCGCAGGACCTCCTCGGGGCGCGCGGCCTGCCGGCAGGAGGCGACGCCGATGCTGGCGGAGACGGAGATGGACTGCCCGGTGATGGCGAAGGGCTGGTTCAGCGTCAGCACGAGATCGCGGGCGAATTCCAGGGCCCCGGCGTCGTCGTCGCCAGGGAGAAGGGCCGCGAATTCGTCGCCGCCGAGCCGGGCGATCACCCCGCCCTCCGGCGCCATGCGCAGGAGGCGTCGCGCCATCTCGATGAGCAGTAGATCGCCGGTCTCGGCGCCGAGCGTGTCGTTGATTTCCTTGAAACCGTCGAGATCGAGGGAAACCATGTGAAAGCGGGTGCCCGCCGCTACGTGGCGCTCGGCGCAGTCCTGCATGGCGCGGCGGTTCATCACCCCGGTGAGGGCGTCGGTGCCGGCGAGCCGCAGCGCCTCGGCGCTCGCCCGGTCGAGGGCCGCGGTGGCGCGGCGGACCCGGCGCGAGAGGCCGAGCACGCAGAGCCCGATCAGCGCGAGTGCGCCGAGGGTCCAGGGGGCCGAGGCCCGCAGGGCGTCCGAGCCGGGGGTCGCGGCATCCCAGACGAGATTGGCGATGAGCGCGCCATCGGCCCCGGGAATGGGGAGGGACGAGCCAGTGGGTGTGTCGCGTTCCACCCGGAGGTTGCGCCAGCCGGAGGCTATGGCCGCGTCGCGAATGAGCGTCTCGAGGCCGGTCGCCCGCACGAGGAAACGCTCGGTGCAGCGCCCGGGTGTCGCGTGGGCGCAGATCCGCGCGACGGCGGCATAGGCGGGGAGGCCGGAGACGTCGACGAAGGTGCCGGCCGCGCGGCCGGGGCTGCGGGCCGCGGCATAGAGGGACGGCCTGAGCCCCTCCATGAGCGCCTCGATGGTGCCAGCTTCGACGGGCAGCCCATTCTGGACACCAAAGATCAGCCGGCCGGAGGCGTCCACCACGGCCGCGATGCCGCGGTGGCGGCTCTCCTCGCGCAGGGCGCTGACGTGTCGCCAGAACCAGCGCTCGTCGGGTCGTGCTCCGAGGTGGAGATAGGCCGCGTCCCAGTTGGCCGTGACCGTCACGTCGCGGCGCAGGATCGCCGCCACGTCGCTGAGCACGGCCACGGCGCGGTGCCGGCGCTCGGTATCGGCGACGGCGTTCTGGCTCGCGACGAGATGGAGGATCAAGCCGAGAAACAGCCCACATGCCCCGGCGACGCCCAGGACGAGCACCGGCAGCGCGTGACGGCTGACGAACGACGGCATGGCCCCCCCTTCCTGGATCCCGAGACACGAAAGCGGTTCTCGCGCCTATTGGTTCGCCGCGGGTGAACGCAGGCCGGGATCCGCGTGGGAAATGGGGACAAGTTTAGGCGAGAGGGCAAGGGGACCTGCGGGCGGAAGGGGCCGGGGCCCCTTCTCGCGGGCTGATCACTCTTCGTCTTCCTCGTTGGCGGGGGCGAGGTTGAAGAGGCTCTCGGCGTCGGCCCGCGCGCCCTCACGCGATCCGGGGCGGCCGATTGAGAAGGATTCGAGCCCCGAGACGTTCGAGGGACGGCGGGTCTCGGGCTCCATCGCGAGGGAGCGTTCGGTGGAGACGAGTTTCTGGCGCTCGTCGTCGCCGGCGACGTTCGCGGCACCGCCCGGTTTCGACACGGCCTTGGCCACGGCGGCGTCGAGTTCGCCCTGGCGGCACATGCCGAGGGCCACCGGATCGACCGGGACAATATTGACGATGTTCCAGTGCGTGCGGGTACGGATCGATTCGATGGTGGGTTTGGTGGTGCCCACCAGCTTACCGATGGCGCCGTCGGGGAGTTCGGGATGGAACTTCACCAGCCAGGCGATGGCGGCGGGGCGTTCCTGGCGCTTGGAGAGCGGCGTGTAGCGCGGTCCCTTGCGCTTGGTCTCGCCCTCGGCGGCGGGGTTCTTCATCAGGCGCAGGCGCGCGCCTGGGTCGCCCTCGCAGCGCCTGATCTCCTCGGCGGTGAGCTGGCGGTTCACGAGGGGATCGAAGCCCTTGATCCCCTGGGCGACCTCGCCGTCGGCGATCCCGTTCACCTCCAGCTCGTGAAGACCGCAGAATTCGGCGATCTGGGTGAAGGTCAGCGTGGTGTTGTCGATCAACCAGACCGCAGTGGCCTTTTGCATCAATGGAAGCGTCATGACCCTGTCTCCTGTCGGAACGAAACCCTCCCCGAGATGAAAACTCGGGTGCGCCCGGGAGCGCGTCGATCGGTTTTCGCGAGGAAATACGAGGCTCATATAGGGTGCGCGCGGGGAATGATAAAGGGGTTTTCGCGGCGACGCGCAATCAGGCGCGCCTGCGCAGCTTCGCAGGCGCGGGCGGGGCGGGCAGTCCTTCGTCAGGCCGGCCGAAGAAGAACCCCTGGAAGCTGTCGCAGCCCAGGGAGTGCAGGCGCTCGGCCTGGGCCTCGGTCTCGACGCCCTCGGCGGTGATGGTCATGTCGTAGGCCCGGCAGAGCGACACGAGCGCCGAGAAGACGTCGAGTGCCTTGCGATCAAAGGCGAGGGGCGTGACGAACGAGCGGTCGATCTTGACCTTGTCGAGGGGAAACTTGCGCAGATAGCCGATGCTGGCATAGCCGCAGCCGAAATCGTCGAGGCTGATGCGCACGCCGAGCGCGCGCAGCCGCGCCAGCAGATCCACCGCGAGATCGGCGCGCTCGATCAGGTAGCCTTCGGTGACCTCCAGTTCGAGCTGGTGCGCGGGCAGGCCGGTCTCGGCGAGGACGGAGGCGATGAGCTCGACGATGCCGGGGGCGTTGAGCTGGACGGGCGAGAGGTTCACCGAGAGCGCGATGTCGCGGCCGTCGGCCCTGATGCGCGCGCAGGCCGTGCGCAGGACGTACTCCCCGAGGGGCAGGATGAAGCGCGAGCGTTCGGCGATGGGGATGAACACGCCCGGAGCCAGCAGGCCGCGCACGGGATGGTTCCAGCGCACGAGCGCCTCCACGCCGATGACCCGGCTGGTGTCGCGGCCGACGATGGGCTGGTAGGCGACCCAGAACTCGCCGCGCGCCAGGCCGTCGCGCAT
>JBBQYB010000151.1:0-7309 GCA_038209095.1 Rhodobacterales bacterium | reverse complement strand
CTCGCGGCCCTGACCTTCATCCGGTTCCGCCTTGAACGCGTGCCCCTCGCCGGAGTGCGCCCGTGACCGCCATCGAGTTCATCCTCGCCGGGACCCTCGCGGCCGCGACCCCCTTCCTGCTCGCGGCCCTCGGCGAGTTGGTCGTCGAGCGCTCGGGCGTACTCAACCTCGGGCTCGAGGGGCTGATGGCGATCGCCGCCGCCCTCGCGTTCATCGCCACCTACACCACCGGCCACCACGGGCTCGGCTTCCTGCTCGGGGCCGCCGCGGGCGCCATGCTGGCGCTGGTCTTTGCCGTGCTCGTCCTCGTCTTTCGTGCGAACCAGGTCGCGGCGGGTCTCGCCGTGGGCATCCTCGGCCTCGGCCTCTCGGCGATGTTCGGCAAGTCCTTCGAGAGCCTGACCATCACCGGCCTGCCCAAGCTCGCCTTGCCCGTCCTCTCCGATCTGCCGCTCGTCGGCGGCATCTTCCGCCAGGACGTGGTGGTGATCCTCGCCCTGCTCGCGGCGGTGGCGATCCATCTGACCCTGACCCGCACGCGGCTCGGCCTCGTCATTCGCGCGGTGGGCGAGAACCCCCACGCGGCCCATGCCATCGGCCATCCGGTCATCGCCATCCGCTTTACGGCCATCGCCTTCGGCGGGTCCATGGCGGGCGTGGCGGGGGCCTATGCCTCGACGGTCTACACGCCGCTCTGGGGGGACGGGATGATCGCGGGCCGGGGCTGGATCGCCCTCGCCCTCGTCGTCTTCGGCTCCTGGCGAACGGGGCGGATCGTGTTCGGGGCCTGCCTCTTCGGGGCCCTGTCGCTGGCGGAATTGTCCGCACAGGCCGTCAGCATCCGCCTGCCGTCGCAGCTTCTCGCGAGCCTGCCCTATATCGTCACGATCCTCATGCTGGCGGCGATCTCCTCGAACCGCCGCCGCATGCGGATGAACGCCGTGGCCTCGCTGGGCGAGCCCTTCGAGCGGTCCTGAGGCCCGGTCTCAGAAGTCGAGGTTCGCTACGTTGAGCGCATTCGTCTGGATGAACTCGCGCCGCGGCTCCACCTCGTCGCCCATCAGCTTGGTGAAGACCTCGTCGGCCTCGTCGGCGTGCTCCACCCGCACCTGCAACAGTGAACGCGCCTCGGGATCCAGCGTCGTCTCCCACAACTGCTCGGGATTCATCTCGCCGAGACCCTTGTAGCGTTGCAGCGACAGACCCTTCTCGCCCTCGCGCATCACCGCCTCCAGCAGATCCGTGGGCCCGAAGATCGCGAGCTCGCGGTCCTTGCGCACCAGGGCCGCGGGCCGCCCGTAGACCTCCTGGAGCGATTTCGTCAGCCCCGCGAGCCTGCGCGCCTCCGCCGAGCGCAGCGCGAACCCGTCGATCTCGCGGACTTCCTCGACGCCGCGCAGCACGCGCCACACGCGCAATCCCTTGTCCTGGGTGGGCCGCCCCTCCCAGCCGCGCTCATATTCCGCGGCGATCAGATCGAGCCGCACGGCCAGACGGTCGGCCACCCCCTGCGGGTCGGCATCGAGCGCGCCCGGCGCGAGGGCCCCGGCGATGGTCGCCTGCTCCAGCACGTGGCGCGAATAATGGGTGGGAAAGGCACTGATCGTGGCGCGCGCGACCCGCGCCTCATCCACCACCCGCGCGAGATCGGCCCCCGCGATCACGCTGCCGTCCCCGAGCCGCAGCCCGGCCCCCTCCAGCCCCTGTTCGATCAGATAGGCGTCGAGCGCCGGCTGGTCCTTGAGATAGACCTCCGAGCGGCCCCGCGCGACCTTGAAGAGCGGCGGCTGCGCGATATAGAGGAACCCGCCGTCCACCAGTTGCGGCATCTGCCGGAAAAAGAACGTCAGCAGCAGCGTGCGGATGTGCGCGCCGTCCACGTCCGCGTCCGTCATGATGATGATCTTGTGATAGCGCAGCTTGTCGATGTTGAACTCGTCGCGCCCGATCCCGGTCCCGAGCGCGGTGATCAGCGTGCCGATCTCCTGGCTGCCCAGCATCCGGTCGAAACGCGCGCGCTCCACGTTCAGGATCTTGCCCCGGAGCGGCAGCACGGCCTGGTTGGCGCGGCTGCGGCCCTGCTTGGCGGAGCCGCCGGCGCTGTCGCCCTCCACGAGGAACAACTCGGCCTTCGACGGATCCTTCTCCTGGCAATCGGCGAGCTTGCCGGGCAGGTTTGCTACATCCATCGCCGTCTTGCGCCGGGTGAGGTCGCGCGCCTTGCGTGCCGCCTCGCGGGCGATGGCGGCCTCGACGATCTTGCCGACGACGATGCGCGCCTCGGCCGGGTTCTCCTCGAACCACTGGCCGAGTTTCTCGCCCACCAGCGCCTCCACCGCCGGGCGCACCTCGGAGGACACCAGCTTGTCCTTGGTCTGGCTCGAGAATTTCGGGTCCGGCACCTTGACCGACAGGACGCAAGTGAGCCCCTCGCGCGCGTCGTCGCCCGAAAGGGACACCTTTTCCTTCTTCGCCAGCCCGCTCTCGCCGGCATAGGCGTTGATCGTGCGGGTCAGCGCGCCGCGAAAGCCCGCCAGATGCGTGCCGCCGTCGCGCTGGGGGATGTTGTTGGTGAAGGGCAGCACCGTCTCGTGATAGCTGTCGTTCCACCACATCGCGACCTCGACGCCGATGCCGCCCACGTCGCCGTTGATGTAGATCGGATCCTTGATCAGCGACGTCTTGGAGCGGTCGACGTATTTGACGAATTCGCGAACGCCGCCCTCGTAGACGAGATCGACCTCCTCCACCTCGGCGCGCCGCTGGTCGCGCAGGGTGATGTGGACGCCCGAATTCAGGAACGCGAGCTCACGCAGGCGGTGCTCCAGCGTCTTGAAGCTGTACTCGAGGTTCGAGAACGTCTCCGTCGAGGCGAGAAACCGCACCAGCGTGCCCTTCTTGCCCTCGGCCGGTCCCACCCGGTGCAGGCTCACGGTGGTGAAGCCGCCCTCGAACCGCGCGTAATGCTCAAAACCCTCGCGCCAGATGCGCAGTTCCAGCCAGTCCGACAGGGCGTTGACCACCGACACGCCCACCCCGTGCAGGCCGCCCGAGACCTTGTAGCTGTTCTGGTCGAACTTGCCGCCCGCGTGCAGTTGGGTCATGATGACCTCGGCCGCACTCACGCCCTCGCCCTCATGGATGCCCACCGGGATGCCGCGCCCGTTGTCCATGACGCTGACCGAATTGTCCGCGTGCAGGATCACGCTCACCCGGTCGGCATGGCCGCCCAGCGCCTCGTCGATCCCGTTGTCCACCACCTCGTAGACCATGTGGTGCAGGCCCGAGCCGTCGTCGGTGTCGCCGATATACATGCCCGGCCGCTTGCGCACAGCCTCCAGCCCCTTGAGAACCTTGATGGAATCGGCACCGTATTCTTCGGGCACGCGGATGGGTTCGGCCATGGGCGAGGGGTCCTTGATGATGGTGTGCCAGTCTAGCGGCACGGGGCGGGGATGTCACGCATTCACCGCCCCGCATCCCGGACCGGGCCGCGAGCTCCCTGCCGTGAACGACTTTCTGATTATGTATTCAGATCAATGGCTTGATAGGCGTCACATCGTGTGACGGTCGCCATCTCTATACTGGTGCGACCACGGACCCGTCGGATCCCTCCTCGACGCGCAGGCGCAGCACGTCCTTGATCCCCGCAAACAGCGCCCGGTCCGCTCCGGTCAGGAAGGCCTGGCACCCGAGAGCCGCGAGGGCCGCGTGGAGGGCCGCCCGCCGGTCCGCATCGAGATGCGCCGCCACCTCGTCGAGGAGCAGGATCGGGGCCGCCCCGAACCCCCGCGCCACCGCCGCCGCATTGGCGAGGATCAGGCTGATGAGCATCGCCTTCTGCTCGCCGGTGGAACAGACCCGCGCGGGCATCGCCTTGTCCGCATAGACCGCTTCCAGATCGTCGCGATGCGGCCCCGACAGCGTGCGCCCCGCCGCGAAGTCCCGCCCGCGCCCCTCCCGAAGCGCCGCCGCAAGCCCGTCCGCATCCTCGGGCCCCTCGCGCGCCAGCGTCAGGTCCGCCCGCGGAAACCCCGGCGTATCGGGGGCCGCGGCGAGCTCGGCCAGCGCCCTCCGGCGATGCGCCACCGTGGTGGCGCCATACGTCGCGAGCCGGGCCTCCAGCGCCGCGAGCCAGCCCGCGTCCCGCAGCCCGTCGCGGATCAGCCGGTTGCGCTCGCGCAGAGCCCGGTCATACCCCAGCACGGCCTCGGCCTGGGCGGGGATCAGGCTCAGCGTGAGGCGGTCGAGAAACCGGCGCCGGTCGGACGCCGCCTCCACCCAGAGGCGGTCCATCGCCGGCGTCAGCCACAGAACCCGCACCACGGCCCCGAGGCCGGTCTGCGGCGCGGACTTCCCGTCGATCGTGACGCTGCGCCCGGAGCCGTCCGACCGGGTCGCGATCTCGTGCGGGCCGTCCGGTCCCGCCAGATCGGCCTCGATCTTCCAGCCGCCGGGGCCCGCAGTCGAGGCGAGATCCTCCGACGCCGCCCCCCGTAATCCCCGTCCCGGCGACAGGAGCGACAGCGCCTCGATCAGGTTCGTCTTGCCCGCCCCATTCGGCCCGTGCACCGCCACCGACCGTCCGTCGAACTCGAGATCCGCCCGCAGATACGAGCGGAACCGCGCCAACCGGAGCCGGGCTACGGTCAGCCTCGCCGTCACACCCGCATCGGCATCACGACGTAAATTGCGCTCTCGTCGTTCCCCTCGCGCATCAGCGTGGGATCGCCCGCCGAGTTGAAGAGGAAGACCGCATTCTCCCGGTCCACCTGGCCCGCGATCTCCAGCAGGTATTTCGCGTTGAAGCCGATCTCGATGCGCTCGTCGGAATAGGCGACCGACATCTCCTCGTCCGCGGCCCCACTGTCGGGCGAGTTGACCGACAGGACCAGCCGGTCGTCCTCGATGGCCATCTTTACCGCCCGCGAGCGCTCGGAGGACACGGTCGCCACGCGGTCCACGGCCTGGGCGAATTCGGCCGCATCCACCTCCAGCCGCTTGGTGTTCGCGGTGGGGATCACCCGGGCATAGTCGGGGAAGGTGCCGTCGATCACCTTGGACGTCAGCGTGATCTCGGGTGTCGAGAACCGGATCTTGGTCTCCGACACCGACACCGAGATGATTGCCGCGTCGTCGTCGAGGAGCTTGCGCAACTCGCCCACGGTCTTGCGCGGAACGATCACGCCCGGCACCTCGGCGGCCCCGTCCGGCAGATCCGCGTCGATCCGCGCCAGCCGGTGCCCGTCGGTGGCGACGCACCGCAGCACCGCGCCGTCCGCCCCGCGGGCGGCATGCAAGTAGATTCCATTGAGGTAGTACCGCGTCTCCTCGGTGGAGATCGCGAATTTCGCCTTGTCGAACAGCCGCCGCAGCACCGGGGCCGCGCAGTCGAACCGGCAGGCGTATTCCGCGTTCGCCATGATCGGGAAATCCTCGCGGGGCAGGGTGGCGAGGCTGAAATGCGACCGCCCCGCCCGCACCTCGAGCCGGCCCGCGATCCCGTCGTCATGCAACTCCACCATCGCCCCGTCCGGCAGCTTGCGGGTGATCTCGTGGAGCGTGTGGGCGCTGACCGTCGTGGCCCCGGCCTGGCTCACCATGGCGCGGGCCTTGTCGATCACCTCGATGTCGAGGTCGGTCGCGCGAAAGCTGACCTGCTCTCCCTCCGCCTCGATCAGCACGTTGCCGAGGATGGGGATGGTGTTGCGCCGCTCCACCACCGATTGCGCGCGGCTCATGGCCCGCAGCAAGGCGTTGCGCTCAAGGCTCAGTTTCATGCATGCCACCGTTGACGAGGTCCGAACCGCGGTCCGCGTCAGATCGCGCGGAAGCAGACGTTAGCGAATTGCGGCGAAAGGGCAAGAGCCTCGCGGCCCCTTGAGGCTCAGGCCTCGAGCATGCGGCGCAGCAGTTCCACGTCCTCGGCGATCTGGCTGTCGGTTTGGCGCAGCTCCTCGATCTTGCGCACCGCATGGATCACCGTAGTGTGGTCCCGGCCCCCGAAGCGGCGGCCGATCTCCGGCAGGGATTTCGAGGTCAGGGTCTTGGCGAGATACATCGCCACCTGCCGGGGGCGGGCCACCGCGCGGGCCCGACGGGCGGACAGGAGGTCCGACAGGCGCAGGGTGTAGTGATCGGCGACCTTGCGCAGGATTTCCTCGATGGTGACCTTGCGCTCGGAGGCGCGCAGGAGGTCCGACAGGCACTCCTGGGTCATGTCGAGGGTGATGGCGCGGCCGACGAGGCTCGCAAAGGCAAAGAGCCGGTTCAGCGCGCCTTCCAGCACGCGCACGTTCGAACTGATGCGGTGGGCGAGGAACTCCATCACTCCCGAGCCGATCGTGACGCCCGGATGCTCCAGCAATTGCAGTTCGGCCTTCGATTGCAGGATCCCGAGGCGCAGCTCGTAGTCGGTCGGGTGCAAATCAACCACAAGACCCCATTGCAGGCGCGACTTGATGCGTTCCTCGAGGCCGTCGATCTCGCCTGGCGCGCGGTCCGCGGAGATAATGATCTGCTTGTGCTGGTCCACGAGAGCGTTGAACGTGTGAAAGAACTCGTCCTGCGTGCTGTCCTTGCCGGCGATGAATTGCACGTCGTCGACCATCAGGACGTCGACCGAACGGAACAGCTCCTTGAAGCCGTGCATCTCCTTGAAGCGCAGGGCCGAGACGAAGCGGTGCATGAACTGTTCGGCGGAGAGATAGAGCACGCGGGCCGAAGGATTGCTGTTGCGCATCTCCCAGGCGATGGCGTGCATCAGATGCGTCTTGCCGAGGCCTACGCCGCCATAGAGGAACAGGGGGTTGAAACTGACCGACCCGCATTCGGAAACGCGCCGGGCGGCCGCATGGGCAAGCTCGTTCGGCTTGCCGACCACGAAGTTGTCAAAGGTGAACCGCGCATCGAGCGGCGATTGCGGCAGATCGAGGTCGCCCGGCACGGCTGTCACGAGCCGGACCGGCTCCGTGGCCGGTGCTGCGGCGTGCGACACCGCGAGAGGTGCGAGAGGCGCCATCGCCACCGCGAATTCCAGACGATTCACTCGATGGCCGTCCTCGACCAGAACCTGGCGGATCGCCTCGCCGTAGTTGCGCGAGACCCAGGTGCCGACGAAACTCGTCGGCGCACTGAACCGGCCGACCCCTTCGTCGGACCCGAGAAAGATCAGATGGTCAATCCAGTTCCGACACGCGTCCGCCCCGATCTCGGATTGCAGTGCGGGCCGGACCTTGGCCCAGGCTTCGGAGGCGAGGACGCTGCCCCCACAGACGACATGCGCCATCAGAAACGGCCCTCCGGGATC
>JBBQYB010000150.1:0-7454 GCA_038209095.1 Rhodobacterales bacterium | reverse complement strand
CGAGTTGATGATGGCCCCGGTCAACGCCTTGCGCGTCGCCTACACGGGCGAGCTCGGCTGGGAATTGCACCACCCCATCGAGATGCAGACCTACCTCTTCGACCAGTTGATGGCGGCGGGCGAACCCATGGGCCTCAAACTCGTCGGTGCCCGCGCCCAGAACTGGCTGCGGCAGGAGAAATCCTACCGCGCCTTCGGCACCGAACTCGGCCGCGACGCCACCCCGCTCGAAGCCGGGCTAGACCGCTTCGTGGATCTCTCCAAGGACTTCCGCGGCAAGACCGCGACGCAGGCCCTCGGCATCCGAAGCCGCTGCGTCACCCTCCTCGTCGACGGCCCGCCCGACGCCGATCCCTGGGGCCGGGAGGCGCTCTATGCCGGCGACACCCGGATCGGTCGCCTTACCTCCGGCGGCTGGTCCGTCGCCTTCGGCAGGTCCATCGGCATGGGCTATGTCGCACCCGTCCAAGCGGCACCGGGCACGCGGCTTCGGGTGCGCATGCAGGGCGCGCTCTGGAATGCCGAAGTGACCGAGGATAGCCCCTACGACCCCGCAAACGCCCGCATCCGGGCGGATTGCCCAGCCCCCGCACCAGGACCCGGCCTCGTCACCGCCTGAGACGGCAACTTCGCGGAACCTCTACCACCCGCGCGGCGTTGATCCATCTAGGAGGGTATTATGGACCGTTTGAGCATCTTTCTCACCCTGATGACCGGGTCCGTCCTGACCGGCGGTCTAGTCATCATCGCCTTCACCTTCGGCTGGTACGGCTGGACCCCGATCCTCGGCTCCGCAGCCATCGGATACCTGCTCTCATGGCCGACCGCGCTCCTCATCTCGCGCCGCATCAAGCGCCACGACCCGAGCTTCGACGAGACCCGCATCGACCGCGTCGACGAGACCATCCCTCGCCCGGGTGCCCCGGAAGTCTGAGCCGCTTGCTTGGAGAATGCCGGCTCTCAAGCGTCGTGCCACGCTTTTCTCTCCTCCGGTAACCCGCTAGCCTGTGGGTCCAGATCGCGCCGCGAGGGATCCATGCCGCACGCCCATTCCACCCTGCCGAAGACCGAGGCCAACCACGCGCAACTCTCGCCCACCGGATTCCTGCGCAAGGCCGCCGCCGTGCATCCCGAGCGCACGGCGATCGTTTACGGCCCCCTCCGACGCACCTGGGCGGAGACAGCCATGCGCTGCCGCAGGCTCGCCTCCGCCCTGGAGCGCGCGGGTCTCGCCACGGGCGAAACCGTCGCGGTCCTCGCGGCCAACACCCCTGAACTCTACGAGGCCCATTTCGGCGTCCCGCTCGCCGGCGGCGTGCTCAATGCAATGAACACGCGCCTCGATGCCCGCACCATCGCCTACATCCTCGACCATGCCGAAGCAAAGATCCTGCTGACCGACCGCGAATTCGCACCCATGATGCGCGAGGCACTGGCGCTGGCGACTGTCCGTCCGCTTGTCATCGACATTGACGACCCTGCGGCAGCCTCCGGCGCAATGCTGGGCGAGATGGACTACGAGACGTTCATATCCACCGGCGACCCAGACCACCCCTGGAGCGGTCCCCGGGACGAATGGGACGCGATCTCCATCAACTACACCTCCGGCACCACAGGTCACCCCAAGGGCGTCGTCTACCATCACCGCGGTGCCTATCTGAACGCGCTCGGCAACACGCTCGAATGGGACCTCGGGATGCATCCCACCTATCTCTGGACGCTGCCCATGTTTCACTGCAACGGCTGGTGCTTCCCCTGGACCATCGCCGCCAAGGCCGGCACCAACGTCTGCTTGCGCAAGGTGACGGCACAGGCGATCTTCGACGCCATCGCCGACGCAGGCGTCGACCACATGTGCGGGGCTCCCATCGTGCTCGGCTTCATGATCTATGCCGCTCCCGCAGAGCGCCGCACCTTCACCCAGCGCGTCAGGGTGATGACCGCCGCAGCCCCGCCCCCAGCCTCCGTGCTCCAGGCCATGGCCGAGAGCGGCTTCGACGTCACCCATGTCTACGGCCTTACCGAGACCTACGGCCCCGCCGTCGCCTGCGCCTGGAATCGCGACTGGGACGCGCTGCCCATGACAGGGCAGGCCCGCCTCAAGTCCCGCCAGGGCGTGGCCTACCTCGTCCAGGACGCAGCCACGGTCGCGGACCCCGACACCCTCGTACCCGTCCCCGCCGACGGCACCACCCTCGGCGAGGTCCTCATGCGCGGCAACATCGTGATGAAGGGGTATCTAAAGGACCCGGAGGCCACTGACCGCGCCTTCAAGGGCGGCTGGTTTCACACAGGCGATCTCGGCGTCATGCACCCCGACGGCTACATCGAACTCAAGGACCGCGCCAAGGACATCATCATTTCCGGCGGCGAGAACATCTCCTCCATCGAGATCGAAAACGCCCTCATGGCCCACCCCGCCGTGGCGCTCGCCGCCGTCGTCGCCAAACCCGACGAAAAATGGGGCGAAACGCCCTGCGCCTTCGTGGAACTCAAGTCGGGCGCAGACGCCACCGAGGCCGACCTCATCACTTGGTGCCGTGACCACATGGCCAGCTACAAACTCCCCCGCCGCGTGATCTTCGAGGACCTCCTCAAGACCTCCACCGGCAAGATCCAGAAAGGCCCCCTGCGCACCCTCGCCGCCGGCCTCTGATGCTCGGAGCACTCGGTTTCATTCAGGTTTGCTAACCTGGAGAGCAGTCGGCGTGGGCCCACAGGCCCGCGCAAAGTAAAAACAATGCGCGCACCGCGCGCCCATTATGGCGGCAAAGGCCGCCTCCCCCGACCGCAACCCTCACACTGGGTAAAGCGTGATCGCCTCCGCAAACAACCGCGCCTCGACATTCCCGCCCGAGGCCACCGCAATCACGTCGCCCGCCGCCAGATCCGCCCCGTGGAACAGCGCGGCCGCCAGCGCCACCGCCCCGCCCGGCTCCAGCACCACGTGCAGATGCGCAAACGCCAGCGACATCGCCCGCAAGGCCTCCTGGTCGGTCACCGACAACCCCAGTCCCGCCAGCCCCTGCAGGATCGGAAACGTCATCTCCCCCGGCTTCGGCGTCAAGATCGCGTCACAGATCGATCCCGTAGGGGCCGCGTTGCTCTCGCGCGCACCTGAGGCGAGCGAGCGCGCCATGTCGTCGAACCCCGCCGGCTCCACGGTGCGCACTGAGAACCCCGGCGCCTCCGCCGACAGCGCGAGTGCAATCCCCGAGGCGAGCCCGCCGCCCCCGCAACACACCAGCACCTCCGCCGAAATGATGCCCGCCTCCGCCGCATCCGCCGCGATCTCGAGGCCGGTCGTGCCCTGCCCCGCGATCACCTCCGGATGGTCATAGGGCGGGATCACCGTCAGCCCCCGCGCCTCTGCGATCTCCGCCCCCAGAACCGCGCGATCCTGCGTCAGCCGGTCATAGAGCACCACCTCCGCCCCCAGCGCCTTCGTCCCCTCGATCTTCACCCCTGGCGCGTCCTGCGGCATCAAAATCACCGCCGGTGCCCCATGGGCCGCCGCAGCCCAGGCCACGCCCTGCGCATGATTGCCGGAGGAGAAGGCGAGGACCCCGCGCCGCAATTCCGCCGCCGAAAGGTTTGAGACCGCAGCCCAGGCACCGCGCGCCTTGAACGAGCCCGTCACCTGCAGGCATTCCGCCTTCACCCAGACCCGCCGCCCCGCCCGCGCATCGAGCGCCGCCGAAGACAACAAAGGCGTGCGCCTGAGCCGTCCTCGCCCGCGTGCCGCCGCCGCCCGAATGCGATAGATGTCGGTCATGCGCCCAGCCCCTTCAGGAAATCGTCCACCGCCGCCACCACTTCCGGCTCGTCGAGGAACGGCGTGTGCCCCCGGTCCGCCACTTCGACATAAGCCATGTCCGGCCGCCGCGCCCGCATCTCGCCCGCCGTCGCCGTCGACAGCAGGTCCGAATTCGCCCCCCTCAGCGTCAACAGCGGCACCCCCGCCAGCGCATCGAACCACGGCCACAGATCCACGGCCGTCGACGTCTCCGCCTGCTCCGTCACCGCATCACGCAGCTTGGGGTCATACCGGAGCGTCAGCCCCCCCGGCATCTCGCGCCAGTTCTTGGCCAGATGCGTCCGCCACGCCGCGGCACTCACCCCCGGGAACTGCCCTGCCGCCCCCTCGGCCATCGCCGCTGCCGCCGCGTCCAGCGTCGCGTAGGGCGGCGTCACCCCGAGATAGGTCATGATCCGGCCGATCCCCACGGGATCGATCTCCGGCCCGATGTCGTTGAGGATCACCCCCGCCAGCCGCTGCGGCGCGAAGGCCGCGAGCGCCATGGCGATCATCCCCCCGCGCGAGGTGCCGAAGACGACGGCCTTCTCGATGCCCAGATGATCGAGCAGTTCCAGCGCATCGCGCCCTTCGGTTAGGACGTTATAATTGAGATAGACCGGATCCCGCTGCGACCCGCCCCGCCCCCGCAGGTCGAGCCGGACCAGCCGCACCCGCTCCCCGAACGCCGCCGCCACCTGGTCGAAGTCCAGACAGTTTCGCGTGAGCCCCGGCAGGCACAGCACCGCCAACCCCTCGCCCTCGTCGAGGTACCCGAGCGACAGCCCGTCCGACGTCGTGAAGCGCCGCAGCTCCGGAGCCGACGCCACCGCCGGCACCGCAGACAGATCGCTGAGCACATGCGCAGGCACGCCCGGAAGCCGGTCCACCGGCGCTCCCTCGCGATTCGCCCAGACCGCACAGAACCCGTAAGCCGCGGCACAGCCAGCATCCCAGCCGTTCGACGACACGAACACCACGTCCGCCGGCTCCACCCCGAACCGCGCGCCCACCAGATCATAGACCGCAGGCGCGGGTTTGTAGACGCCAACCGCCTCCACCGACAGGACCGCGTCGAACACCCCCTGGAGCCCCGCCGCCTGCACTGCTGCCTCCAGCATTTCCGGCGATCCATTCGACAGGATCGCCAGCGGATGCCCCGCCGCCTTCAGCGCCGCGAGCACGCCCGCCACCTCCGGATAGGCGTCGAGTTCTCCGTAAAGCGCCATCAACCGGTCGCGCAGCCCCGCATCCCCCGCGAGCCCCGCCGCCTCCAGCGCCCAGTCGAGCGCGTCGCGCGTCACCACCTCGAACGGCACGTGGGCCCCGGTGATCGCCCGCAACCAGGTGTACTGAAGCTGCTTCGCGCGCCAGTCCGCGGCGAGCTTCGGCCAGGCCTCCGCCAGCACCGCGCCCCCGGGCTCCGCCGCCGCCCGCCGCGCGGCCGCCGCCACGTCGAACAGCGTGCCGTAAGCGTCGAACACCACCGGACGGACAGACGTGGCGGACATTGCGGCTTCTCCCTGCGCGGACCCCGCCCTTGTGGCCCCAAACGCCCGCCAGTCCAAGCCCGCATGTGCGGCCGGTCGGCCCGCCGCGCCCATCTTCCCTCGAGGCCGCGCCCGGTCCCAACATGCCTTGACATCTAGTTCCACATTGCACTATATGGTGCAATATTGCACTACATCGGAGGATGCCATGGTTATCTCACGTCGCCGAATGCTCGCCGTCATGGGTGGAGGTACGATCTTCGCAGCCGCGGGCGCAGGCACGTTTCTCGCCACCCGAACGCCGGAGCGTGCCCTCACGCCCTGGACGCGCGCCGGAAGCTACGCGGACCCCCGGCACGACGCGCTGTCCTTTGCGCTGCTCGCGGCCAGCCCCCACAATCGCCAGCCGTGGCTCGTCGATCTCTCGACACCCGATGTCATCGTCATCCATCGCGACAAGACGAAGGATCTGCCGCACACCGACCCTTTTTCGCGGCAACTCACCATCGGGATGGGCTGTTTTCTGGAATTGATGGTGCTCGCCGCCGCCCAGACCGGACACGGCACGCAACTCGCGCTGTTCCCAGACGGCGAGGACGGTCCCGTCGCGATTGCCCGGCTCGATGACGGCACGGCTCGGCCGGACCCGCTCTTTGCGGCCGTCCACGACCGGCGGTCCTGCAAGGAGCCGTTTGAGGCGCGCGCGCTCACGTCGGACCATGCCGCCCTGCTCGGTGCCTATGCGGACATCGTCACGGCCCTCGACCGGGTCGCCGAACTGATCGATCTCACCTGGGCCGCCTGGATGGTGGAGGCAACCACGCCGCGCACCTTCAAGGAAAGCGTCGATCTCATGCGGATCGGCAAGGCGGAGATCGAGGCCCAGCCCGACGGCATAGATCTCGGCGGCCCGTTCCTCGGGACCCTCGCGCTCCTCGGCATGCTCTCGCGCGAGGGACAACTCGACCCAGCGTCGGGACAATTCGACCAGGGTGTCGCGGTCTATGACGAGATGCTTCACGCGACGCCCGCCTATGCCGCCCTCACGAGTGCCGGGAACACGCGCGCCGATCAGATCGAGGCCGGGCGGCGCTGGATGCGTCTCAATCTCGCGGCGACCCTGAACGGCGTGACGCTGCATCCGGTCAGCCAGGCCCTCCAGGAATATCCCGAGATGCAGCCGCACCATGATCGTGCCCACCGGCTTCTTGCGCCCGAGGGACATTCGGTCCAAATGCTGGGCAGACTGGGCTACGGTCCGGTGACCCCGCCCTCGCCGCGCTGGCCCTTGGAGTCGAAGATACTTGGGAGCTGACGAGCAGACGCCGCTCTATTTCCGCCTCTTCGGCGAGATCGGCATCATCAACCAGCTGGCGACGACGCTCCTGGAAAGCCGGCTGCCCAAGGGGCTGCTGGCACCCCATTTCACCGTGCTCAACCACTTGGTGCGGGTGAAGGACGGGCGCACGCCGCTCGAGATGGCGCGGGCCTTCCAGGTTCCCAAGACCACCATGACCCACCAGATCGCGGTGCTCGAGCGTCGGGGCCTGGTGGTTCAGTCGCCAAACCCCGAGGACGGTCGCTCGAAACGCGTCTGGCTCACACCCGACGGCCGCCACCTCCGCGAACGCATCGTGCACGGCTTCGACGACATGTTCCAGAACTGGTCGGACGTCGTGCCGGTGGAGGACGTCGCAGCATTGGTGCCCCGACTGGAACGCATCCGCAAGCACCTCGACGCGGCACGGTCCGCGGATTTTCAGAAACCCGACGGCTGATCCGGTCCCTGGCCTGCGCCGATCTTCGGGCTGCCATTGTCCGGGTAAACTATCCTAAGATTTGGTTAACGTGCGGAAGAAAAGGTATAATAAACAAGTACTTACCGGTTTGTCCACGCGTGGACAATCTCTTGTCCGCACCGAGGCGACCCTTCAGACGTCCAGATCCTCCACGAACCGCGCGTTCTCCTGGATGTACTGGAACCGCATCTCGGGCCGCTTGCCCATCAGCCGCTCCACCAGATCCCCCGTCTCGCCCATGTCGTCCACGCCCACCGACACCCTGATCAGGGTGCGCGATCCCGGTGCCATCGTCGTCTCCTTCAACTGTGCGGGCATCATCTCGCCGAGGCCCTTGAACCGGCTCACCTCGATCTTGCCCCGCCCGCC
>JBBQYB010000149.1:0-7476 GCA_038209095.1 Rhodobacterales bacterium | reverse complement strand
AGCCGCCTTCACGGGCCCACCCCGGAGCGGGCGAGGGGTGGCAGGCCGATCTCTGCCGCGTCCACCGGACAGGCAGGCGAAGAGAGCCGGCGCGCGATCCGCAGTTTGGCGGACCGGGCCCGGGGATTGGCCGCAATTTCGGCATCGCTCGGGACCAGCGCCTTCCGGGTCACGAGGGCAAATCCGGGCGTCCGGTCGACCTCTTCTGGGGCATGGCGGCTGGCACGAGGTGCTGCCCCGGAACGGATCTGCAAAAAGCGCTTCACGATGCGATCCTCCAGCGAATGAAAGGTGACCACCGCAAGCCAGCCGTCCGGACCGAGCGCCCTCTCGGCAGCCATGAGCCCGCGGGCCAATTCACCGAGCTCGTCGTTCACGGCGATGCGAAGCGCCTGAAAACTGCGCGTCGCGGCATGGGGCTGTCCGGGTTTCGGCCGAGGAAGACAGCGCTCGACCGTTTCGGCCAGTTGCAGGGTCGTCGCGAACGGCCTGATCTTTCGCTGTGCCACGAGGGTCCGCGCGATACGCCGCGCCGCGCGCTCCTCACCGTACTGATGAAGGATGTCCGCGAGGTCCGCCTCGGAGGCCGTGTTGACGATGTCGGCGGCACTGACGCCGGTGCCGCCCATCCGCATGTCGAGCGGCCCGTCCCTCAGGAACGAGAACCCCCGTGCGGCCTGGTCAATCTGCATCGACGAGACCCCGACGTCCAAGACAGTACCGGCCAGAGGCTCCTCCACAAATGCGTCTAGCTCTCCGAAAACACCGGCATGCAGGATTAGGCGGCCGCCATACTCGCCGGCCCAGGCTTCGGCCCGCACGAGTGTCTCCGGATCCCGATCGACCCCAATGACTCTCGCCGCTCCCGAATCGAGCAGCGCCCGCGCGTACCCCCCAGCTCCGAAAGTGCCGTCGAGCCAAGTCCCCGCGACCGGTCCCACGGCACGGAGTATCGGGTCCAGCAGGACCGGCACGTGGGGTGGCGGGCTCATCATCATGCAGCGCCTCCCTGAGACCGCAAGCGATCAAGTAGGGCGAACGGATCGTTCGAACCTTCCTCGGCGAGTTCCTCGTCGAGCCGGGCCTGGTCTACTACGAACGCTTCGGGCTCCCAGATCTGGAACTTGTCGCCCATGCCTGCGAACGTTGCCTCGTCGCGGACGTCGATCATGTCGCGCAGCTTTTGGGACAGCACGATCCGGCCATTTTCGTCGACCTGAGCATAGGTGGAACGGGTATTGAGCAGACGTTCGAGCTTCTCGCGGTCCTGCGAGAACCGCGGCAGGGCCGAGATCATGTCATCGATTTCGGTCATCGCGTTGATGCTGAAGCATTCGAGACACCTGCGCCCAGGCCGCCCGTAGACGATCACCAGGTTGGGGTTCTGATCGGGCCTCCAATCGGGATCGCCCTCTTCCAGCACACGACGGAACGGGGCCGGGATCGATACGCGACCCTTTGCATCCACCTTGTGGACGGATTCGCCCCTGAACCGCCGTGTCACCGGCTACACTCCTGTCCGTCAGACGCGCCCTAGACAGAAAAGCGGGCCGTGCTGCCTGAAAGCACGACCCGCCCCTGGATCCCGAAAGCGTCGCTTTTCGCGTGCCTGCTCGTTTTTCGCCTCGGGCCTTCTTTCTCGTCAAAGACTGCGGGCCTGTATGAAACCTGCCGATTTTCCTCTGGGTCTTGGCGCCTGTTGGAATCAACTCCGCACTCTTTCGTGAGGAATGGTATAGCATGGCATTTCATGGGAAACAATGGCCTTAAAAGGACTTGCGCACCACTGCTGTGCAGCCGTGACACCTCTTGTGGCACCGACAAGATACAAGGGAGCGTGGCTTTTGTGGTGTTTTTCCCATCGTGCCCTACCATATATTGCGCAACCTTTGGTTTAGCAAGCGAAGAGCGAAACCTTTAAAGTTGTGGGGGTCCGCTCGGGCCACAGCACGGCCTGGACCTCTCCAGGAGCCTGACGCGAATCACGTGACGGTATGTGAGGGTCGAAGAAAGGCCCTTGGCCGTGTGCGCGGATGGCCTGTAAGCCGGATCCTGTGACGCCCCTTGCAGGACGACGACGACCATTCCTCTAGGCCCGTCCTTGCGGAAGGGCTCCAGCAGCCAACCCGGATCGCTCGGGCAGGAGAACCCTGGCTCCCTCGCGGGTGCCGCACGATCCCTATTTGGCCTTGCTCCTGGCGGGGCTTGCCATGCCGCCAATGTCACCACCGGCGCGGTGGGCTCTTACCCCACCGTTTCACCCTTACCTCGGCCCGAAGACCGGGGCGGTATCATCTCTGTGGCGCTTTCCCTCGGGTTGCCCCGGGCGGGCGTTACCCGCCGCCATGTCTCCTTGGAGTCCGGACTTTCCTCGCGAACCTTGCGGTCCCCGCGGCCGTCCGGCCATCCGCGCGCGCTCTCCCTAGGCGGGAAGTACGCCTGCGTCAACGCAGGGGTGCTCCGCAGCGAGCCAGGTCGCGATTTCGACGTCTCGCCCCTCGAGCGGCCGCCCGAGCGCCTCGGGCCGGAATCGCAGGCGAAACGCCGCGAGAACTGCCGCCCAGTCGCCCCCCGATGCCACATATCCCGCGCAGCACGCTGCGTGCCGAAACGACGGCCAATCGGGCACACAGGCCCGGAGCCCGGATGGGGGCCAGACCGTACGCCCACCAAGCGCGAGGCGTCGCCAGTCGAACTTTCTCCCCGGATCGGTCTTGCGACCCGGCGCCATGTCCGAATGACCGATGACACGCGACGGCGGGATGGACCAGCGGGCCATGACCGGATCGAGCAATGCCTCGAGCGCAGCCATCTGAGGTTCGGGAAAGGGCGGATGGTCGGCCTGTCCGGCGCAATTGGCGAGTTCAACTCCGATGGAGCGCGAATTGACGTCCCCAACGTCACCCCAGGCTCCCTCGCCGGCATGCCAGGCGCGTGAACGCTCCTCTACCAGGGTCCATGTGCGCCCGTCTTCGGCAATCAGGTAATGCGCCGACACTTCGGCTGCGGGGTCCCGGAGACGTGCCAAGGCTGCCTCCGCCGTCGCCATCGCCGTGTAATGGAGAACGATCAGATCAGGCCGGACACTCCCGCGGCGCGCGCCGAAATTCGGGCTGGGGGCCGCCTCCGCCTGCACCCACCGGCCTAGAGCAGGTCGCGGTAGGGTTTCGGATCCCAGGCACAGGCAAAGCCGTCGCCGTCGGGATCGAGCCTCAGCGGGTCGTTCTCCGGCCCCCCGGAGGCCAGGAACGCACGCTGCGCCTCATCGGCGGTCGCATAGCGTCCGCAGCCGCCTCGGAGGCTCGCCACGGCATTGCGCTGATAGACGCGGGTCCCCACAGGGTTCGTGGTCCTCTGAGCGTAGAGCGCGATGTTGACCCCCGGCGCTTCGCGCGGAACGGAGCCGGGCTGCACGATCACGAGCTGCGAGCGGGCCTGCGCCAGCTGCTCCTCGGCGATTCGGGCGTCCACCTTCTGCTGTTCGATCGTATAGAGCGTGAGATTGAGGACGTCGGCATCAAGCGGCGTGCCGCCGGTCGGCGGGGCTCCGGGATTGACGACACCGGCGCTCTGGCCGTCGATGGCCGTCTCGATGGTCCGGGTGAAATCGGACCCGCCGGAGGACGACGCGCTCGGCGAGAGGGTCGCGGGCGTGCTCGCTCCGGGCGGTGGAATCTCGCGGATGACCTGGTCGGAGGGCACGGTAATGGCTCCCGACGTGCATGCAGCCAGAGCGCTGCAAGCCAGAATGGCAATCAATCGCATGGCGGGCGAACCTCTTCCCTGAACCTAAGAGTGATTATCTAGCCCGCTTTGCGGAAAGTTACCACCATTTCGCGGCTTTCGCATCGAATGCACAGGCCCGCTCAAGGGCGAAGGCCGCGTCGAGCATGCCTTCCTCGTCCCAGGGGCGGCCGATGATCTGCAAGCCGAGGGGCAAACCGCACGGGTCGAGGCCTGCGGGAACCGACACGCCGGGCAGGCCCGCGAGGTTCACCGTCACCGTGAAGACGTCATTGAGATACATCTGCACGGGATCGGCATCCGCGAGCGCGCCGAGCTCGAAGGCAGCCGAAGGCGTGGCCGGGGTCAGGATCGCGTCGATGCCTGCGGCGAAGGTCTCGTCGAAGTCCCGCTTGATCAGGGCCCGGACCTTTTGCGCGCGCAGATAATAGGCATCGTAGAAACCCGCGGACAGAACATAGGCCCCAATCATGATCCGGCGCTGGACCTCCTTGCCGAAACCTTCGGCGCGGGTGCGCTCGTAGAGTTCCGTGATCCCCTCCTGCGCGCCGATCCGGGCCCTGTGGCCATAGCGCACGCCGTCATAGCGCGCGAGGTTGGACGAGGCTTCGGCCGGAGCGATGACATAATAGGCCGGCAGGGCGTATTTCGTGTGCGGAAGGCTGATCTCGACGATCTCGGCCCCGGCATCGCGCAGCATCTCGGCACCGCGTTCCCAGAGCGCCTCAATTTCGGAGGGCATGCCTTCCACGCGGTATTCCCGCGGGATCCCGATGCGCCTGCCCCGCAGGTCGCCTCTGAGGGCCTTCGCAAAATCCGGGACGGGCAGATCGGGGCTGGTGCTGTCCTTCGCATCATGGCCCGCCATGGCGGAGAGCAGAATGGCGGCATCCGTGACGGTCCGGGCCATCGGACCCGCCTGGTCGAGCGAGGAGGCGAAGGCGATGATGCCCCAGCGCGAGCAGCGCCCGTAGGTCGGCTTGACCCCAACGATGCCGGTGAAGGCCGCGGGCTGGCGGATCGAGCCTCCGGTATCCGTGCCGGTGGCCCCGAGGCAGAGGTCCGCCGCGACCGCCGCAGCCGAGCCGCCCGAGGACCCGCCGGGTGTCAGCCGGGCGGTCTCGCCGGCCCGCCGCCACGGGCTGACGACCGGACCGTAGGCGGAGGTCTCGTTGGACGAGCCCATGGCAAATTCGTCCATGTTCAGCTTGCCGAGACAGACGGCACCCCGCTCCCACAACCGGGCGGTCACGGTGCTCTCGTAGGGGGGCCTGAAGCCTTCGAGGATGTTCGAGGCGGCCTGCGCCGGCGTGCCCTCGGTGCAGAACAGATCCTTGATCCCGAGCGGCACGCCGCAGAGATCCGGGGCCTCGCCTTGCCGCAGGCGGGCGTCGGCGGCCGCAGCCTGGGTCCGCGCACGGTCGGCGGTCACGGTGGAGAAGGCGTTGAGCGGTGCTGCGGCCTCGATCGCGTTGAGGCAGCCCTCCGTGAGTTCGGCGGCCGTGAAGGCTCCGTCGCGCAGGCCGTCGCGGGCGGCGGCGATGGTCAGGGCGTTGAGTTCGGGCATCTATTCCACGACCTTCGGGACAGTGAAAAAGCCTGCGCGGGCATCGGGCGCGTTGGCGAGCACCTGGTCGCGGATGTCGCCTTCGGTCACCACATCCGCGCGCAGGGCGAGGGTCATCGGGGTCACGGAGGTCATGGGCTCGACTCCGGAGACGTCGACCGCGTTGAGCTGCTCCATGAAGCCGAGAATCCCGGACAGCTCCGTCGCGAGGGCCGCGAGATCGGCCTCGGCCACCTCGATCCGTGCGAGATGGGCCACGCGGCGCGCTGTCTCGATGTCGATGGACATGGGAGCGGTCCTTTCTGGCGGAATTCAGGCCGTTTAGCGGGGGCCGGGTCGCGCCGCAAGACCCCGATCTCCGTGCCGCAGGAGGACCGCGATCATCCAGCCGAGCATCAGCGCGTTCAGGATATGCCACAGGAAGTGGGTGCCGATGGGAAAGGCCGTGCAGACCTGCGTGTCGACGGTCCGAAAGACCAGCGACACCGTCAGGATCGCGGCTCCGATGGCGAGGCCCCGGGCGGTAGAGGGTGCCCGGCGACGCAGGATCAGGGCGTAGGCCGCGATCAGGATCGGCACGGGCACGTAGGAGACGGAGCCGTTGAGATCGCCCGCGAGGGCGCGCACGAAGGTTCCGACAAGCATGGAGTAGGGGAGGAAGGCCGCGGCGGCCAAGAGGCCCGCCCAGACCGGTGCGCGCAGGAAACGGGTAGTTGCGAGATGAACGTAGACGAGGATGAAGCCGAGGATCGGCAGCACGTCCGCGAGCAGGGCCCAGATTTGAGCATGGGTGTGGAAAAGATAGGAGCCGATGCCGATCAGGATCAGAAGCCCGATCAGGAGCCGTACGCCCCGGTCTGCCCGTTCGCCGAGGCGGCGCAGGCAGATCAGGCCCGCGAGGATGAACGCGAGATTGGTGAGCGCATTGACCGGCTCGGACCAGTAGGACGGGTCCGTGCGCTCGCAATAGCTGTTGACCTCGGCGAACCAGTCCATGGACATTGGTCTACCCCCGTCGGGGGGCCGGGATCAATGCGGGAGAGATGCGGCATGAAGCTGACGTGGCTGGGGCATTCCGGGTTTCGCATCGAGATCGCGGACCAGGTCCTTTTGGTGGATCCGTGGTTCACGGGAAACCCCGTCTTTCCGCAGGAGCGCCGCGACGAGGCCGTGGAGGGGGCGACGGCCGTGCTGGTCAGTCACGGGCATTTCGATCATGCCCATGACGGCCCCGGGATCGCGAAGGCGGCGGGCATCCCGGTGGTCGGGATCTACGATCTGATGAGCTGGTGCGAGAAGACCTATGGTTGCAGCGTGGTGGGGTTCAACAAGGGCGGGACGATCACGCTCGGGGCGGTCTCGGTCACGCTGGTGCATGCGGTCCATTCCTCGTCCCTCGGGGGCGAGGCGGGTCCGGTCCCGGTGGGAAGCGAGGCGGGGTTCATGATCTCGGCCGAGGGCCGGACACTCTACTTTTCCGGCGACACGGACGTGATGGCGGACATGGAAATTTTCGAGGCGCTGCACCGGCCGCAGATCGGCATCCTGAGCGCGGGAGGGCATTTCACCATGGACATGTCCCGGGCGGCCTGGGCGGCGAAGCGGTTCTTCAATTTCGAAACCGTCGTGCCGTGCCATTACAAGACCTTTCCCCTGCTCGCGCAGGATGCGCAGGTCATGAAGGCGGCGCTGCCGGGGGTGACGGTGGTGGAGGCGGAGATCCTGGAGCCGTTCACGGTCTGACGTCCGCGCCGTGTCCACGCGTGGACAAAAGATCAAGTCATTGATATAGCATGATAATCCGGATTACGTTCATCGAATTTCAAGACGTGTTAACGCGGGTCGGGGCTGTCCGGGCGAACGGCATCGACGTGCGGGGCTGCTTGGAATGGCGGCTGCGGCTGGATACTAAGGCCGCGGCTGACCGGGCGCACCGATTCGCGGACGGCCGGGTCCTTATGTGAGGCGTGCCGATCCATGCGGTTGATCTGTCCCAATTGCGCCGCAGCCTATGAGGTGGCCGAGGCGGCCGTGCCTTCCGACGGCACGCATGTCCAGTGCAGCGCCTGTCACACGCGCTGGTTCGCGCGGCGCACGGCACCCGCCCCGGAGGCGCTGAGCGAGGACGAGATCATCGCCCGGCTCGAGACCCGATCGGAGCGCCG
>JBBQYB010000148.1:0-7489 GCA_038209095.1 Rhodobacterales bacterium | reverse complement strand
GCGGGGGGGCGGGGGGGCCCCCGGACCGGGGGCTCCCGGGGATCGGGGGGGGGGCGGGGGTGCGCGGGGCGGGGGGGGCGTCTTGCGGATCGAGGCGCGGATCGGGCGCCATCCGGGCGACCGCAAGCGCATGGCCGTGGTGGAGACGGGCGGGCGCATGGCGGTGACGCGCGCGCGGGTGGTCGAGCGGTTCGGCGATGGGCCGCGGTCGCGGGCTGCGCTAGTGGAATGCTGGCTCGAGACCGGGCGCACCCATCAGATCCGGGTGCATCTGAGCCACGTGGGGCATCCGCTGGTGGGCGACGGGACCTACGGGCGCAGGCGTGCGGGGGCGGATCCGGCGCTGGCGGGGTTTCCGAGGCAGGCGCTGCACGCGGCGACATTGGGGTTCACCCATCCGCTGACCGGGCAGGCGATGCGGTTCGAGGCGGCCTTGCCGGCGGATTTCACAGGATTGTTGACACTTCTTCGGCGAAATGACGCGCTCGATGCATTTAAAGATCCCTATGCCCCGCTATACTGAAGGCTGAGCGACACGTTGCCGCATGGAGGTCGATTTGAGCTACGCCAAACTTCCCGCACCCTCGCCGGAACAAGGTCTGTCGCGGTACTTGCAGGAGATCCGCAAGTTTCCCATGCTGGAGCCCGAGCAGGAATACATGCTCGCGAAGGCCTGGGTGGATCATGGCGACAAGGAGTCCGCGCACCAGCTGGTCACGAGCCATCTGCGGTTGGCGGCCAAGATCGCCATGGGCTATCGCGGCTACGGCTTGCCCACGGCGGAGGTGATCTCGGAGGCCAACGTCGGGCTGATGCAGGCGGTCAAGCGCTTCGATCCCGAGCGCGGGTTCCGGCTTGCGACCTATGCGATGTGGTGGATCCGCGCGAGCATCCAGGAGTACATTTTGCGCTCGTGGAGCCTCGTGAAGATGGGCACGACGGCGGCGCAGAAGAAGCTGTTCTTCAACCTGCGCAAGGCCAAGAACAAGATCGGGGCCATCGAGGAGGGCGAATTGCGCCCCGAGAACGTCGCGCGCATCGCACACGATCTGAGCGTGACGGAAGCGGAGGTGATCTCGATGAACCGGCGCATGGCGGGGGGCGACGCGTCGCTCAACGCGCAGGTGTCGGGCGACGGCGACGGGACGGCGGAATGGCAGGACTGGCTGGAGGACGAGGACGCCGACCAGGCCATGGCCTATGCCGAGCGCGACGAGCTGGAGGGCCGGCGCGGCCTGCTGATGCAGGCGATGGAGACGCTGACCGAGCGCGAGCGCCACATCCTGACCGAGCGCCGCCTCAAGGACGAGCCGCTGACGCTGGAGGATCTGTCGAAGGAATACGACGTCAGCCGCGAGCGGATCCGGCAGATCGAGGTACGGGCGTTCGAGAAGCTCCAGAAGCAGATGCGCGAACTGGCGCTGGAGCGCGGCATGGTGCCGTCGGTGAACTGAGGCAGGGGGCCTTGCGTCAACCGGGGCCAGTAAAACGTCGTCGGCCCATTGCCACGCCGAGGGCCATCGTGTTTTGTGAGGTTGGGTGTTGTCGCCGCGCGATGCGGGAGATCCGCATGTGCGGATCTTCGGGTTCGTGACGGGGATGGCGGCGAGCGGGGCACGGGTGCGTTGCCTTTCGGGTGGGGAAGATCGGTCTTGGGGTTCCGGGGGGCTTTTCTGAGGGCTGGGCCATGCGGCCGGACCGGATTGGCCGGCTCGGGCGTTGACGTGTCGTGATGCAGGGCGGCATGCCCCGGACGCCTCGGGATCCGCGGCTCGATTTTTTCCGCGGTCTCGCGATGTTCGCGATCGTGATCGCGCACACGCCGACGAACCCCTGGGCGTCCTGGATCCCGGCGCGGTTCGGGTTCTCGGACGCGACCGAGATCTTCGTGTTCTGCTCGGGGATGGCCTCGGCGCTGGCCTTCGGGACCACCTTCGCGAGCCACGGCTGGCTGATGGGGACGGCGCGCACCGTGCAGCGGGTCTGGCAGGTCTATTGGGCGCATATCGGGACGTTCCTCGTGATCGCGGCCGGGCTCGCCTGGATCAACACGTTCGAGCTGACCGCGTCGGATTATGTCGGAAACCTCAACCTCTATCCGTTCTTCGACGACCCGGTCGTGGCGTTGCCGGCGTTGCTGAGCCTCGGGTATGTTCCGAATTATTTCGACATCCTGCCGATGTATCTGGTGATTCTCGCCATGATGCCGGTGGCCATGGCGCTCGCGCGGATCCATCTGGGGCTGGTCATGGCCGCGTCCCTCACGCTGTGGCTGGCCGCGAACCTCGGGCATCTGAGGCTGTCCGCGGCCCCCTGGAACGAACTGAGGTGGTATTTCAATCCCTTCGCGTGGCAACTCGTGTTCTTCACGGGGTTCGCGCTGATGGCGGGATGGGTGCGTCCGCCGCCGGTCCGGCGGGATCTGATCTGGCTCGCCGCGGCCATCGTTCTGCTGACGATCCCGTTTGCCTGGTTCCGGCTGCTCGATGCCTTTCCGGTGTTGCGGCAAGGCAACCTCGCGCTCGTGCCGTTGACGGGCAAGACGCAGTTCGGGGTGCTCAGATACGTGCATTTCCTGGCGCTCGCCTATCTCGCCTGGGTCGCCGTGGGTCCGAAGGGCGTGCGGCTGTCGCAGGGGCGGTTCTTGCCGGTTGTCACCGGCATCGTCTGCCGGGTCGGACAACAGTCGCTCGCGGTGTTCATGTTCGGCATGGGCCTGTCGCTGATCCTCGGCCTGATGATGGATCTGTTCGGACGCAGCCCGCTGATGGCGGCGATCGCCAACCTGTCGGGGATGGCGCTGGTGGTGGGGGCGGCCTTCACCGTGGCCTGGTTCAAGTCTCAGCCGTGGCGCAGGGCGGCTAAGGCCCCGCGGGTGACGACGGCGGATCCCGAGCGGCAGGCCTTGCCACAGCCCTCCGGGGCCGGGCGGTGACGGCACCGCTGAGCGGCCTGCGGGTGCTCGATCTCAGTCGCATCCTCGCGGGGCCCACCTGCACGCAACTGCTCTCGGATCTCGGGGCGGAGGTCATCAAGATCGAACGGCCGGGGTCGGGGGACGACACCCGCGGCTGGGGGCCGCCGTTCAAGCAGGACAGGGACGGGCGTGAGGGCGAAAGCGCCTATTTCCTCTCGGCGAACCGGGGCAAGAAATCGGTGGAGGTCGATCTGGCACATCCGGCCGGCCAGCGTCTGATCCGGGATCTGGCGGGCGTGTCCGACATCGTCGTGGAGAATTTCAAGGCGGCGGATCTCGCCCGGCGCGGCCTCGATTATGCGACGCTCTCGGCGCTCAACCCGCGGCTCATCTGGTGTTCGATCACCGGGTTCGGCCAGACGGGACCCGATGCCGAGCGGCCGGGATACGATTTTCTCGTCCAGGGCCGGGGCGGGATCATGTCGCTGACGGGGGACGCGGAGGGGCCGCCGATGAAGGTTGGCGTCGGGATCGCGGATGTCATGTGCGGCATGTATGCGACGACGGCGCTGCTGGCGGCGCTTCATGCACGGACGGCGTCGGGGCGGGGCCAGCACATCGACCTCGCACTCTTCGATTGCCAGGTCGCCTGGCTGATCAACCAGGGCGTGGGGTATCTGACGGACGGGGTCGTGCCGCCCCGGCGGGGCAACGATCATCCGACCATCGTGCCTTACGGCACCTTCGCGGCCGAGGACGTGCCGTTCATCGTCGCCGTGGGCAACGACGCGCAATTTGCGCGGTTATGCCGCGTGGCGGGTCTGGAGGCACTGAGCGTCGATCCGCGCTTTGCGCGCAATGCGGACCGGGTGCGCAACAGGGACGCGCTCATTCCGCTGATCGCGCAGGCGATCGGAATGCGCCCTGCCGCGGAGTGGCTCCGGGCGCTGGCGGAGGCGGGCGTGCCCTGCGGGCCCGTCAACGATCTCGCGGCGGTGTTCGACGATCCGCAGACCGTGGCGCGCGAAATGCGGATCCGTCTCGACCACCGCGACGGCCCGGTGGATCTGATCGGCAATCCGATCAAGTTCAGCGAGACCCCGGTCCGGTACGCCTCGGCCCCGCCGACGCTCGGGGAGCATACGCGGTCGGTTCTCGCGGACGTTCTGGGTCTGGACGGGCCCGCCATCGCGGATCTGGTCCGGTCCGGGGCCATCGGGACGGCCGGATAGCGGCGGGCCGGTGGCGCGGACGCGCGGAGCGGGGGGCTCCGCGCGGGCGGGTCAGGCGAGCATGGCGATGGGGTGCTCGAGGTTCGATTTCACAGCCGCGAGGAAGGCGGCCCCGAGGGCGCCGTCTATCACGCGGTGATCGACCGAGAGCGTCACGGACATGACGGTGGCCACCGTGACCTCGCCGCCCTTGACCACGGGTTTCCGGATGCCGGCCCCTACGGCGAGGATCGAGGCATGGGGCGGGTTGATGACGGCGTCGAAATTCTCGATGCCCATCATCCCGAGATTGGAGATCGCAAAGCTGCCGCCCTGGTATTCCTGGGGGGCGAGCTTGCGGGTCTTGGCGCGGGCGGCGAGATCCTTCATCTCGGCCGAGAGGGCCGAGAGGGATTTTTGGTGTGCGTCACGCAGCACCGGCGTGAAGAGCCCGCCTTCGATGGCGACGGCCACGGCCACGTCCGAGGGTTTCAGCTTGAGGATGCGGTCGCCGGCCCAGACGGCGTTGCAGTCCGGGACGGTCTGGAGGGCAAGGGCGCAGGCCTTGATGATGAAGTCGTTGACCGACAGCTTGACGCCGCGGCCCTCGAGTTCGGCGTTGATCTGGGCCCGGAACGCCATGAGCGCGTCGAGTTCGATGTCGCGGCGCAGGTAGAAATGCGGGATCGTCGATTTCGCCTCGGTGAGGCGCGCGGCGATTGTCTTGCGCATGCCGTCGAGCTTGACCTCCTCGAAGGCGCGGTCGGCGTAGATCTTCTTGACGGCCTCGGCATCCGCGCCGGCGGCGGCGGGCTTTGCGACGGGCGCGGGGGCAGGCTCGGCGCCGGTGCTGGCGGCGGCCGGGATCGAGGCCGAGGCGGGGACGTGACCCTCCACGTCCGCCTTGACGATGCGGCCGTGGGGACCGGTGCCCTTGACGTCCGCGAGGTCGAGGCCCTTGTCCTTGGCGATGCGCCGCGCGAGGGGCGAGGCGAAGACGCGCGCGCCGGATGCGGCCGGCGCGGCGGTCGGTGCGGGCTCGGGGGCCTCGGCGGGTTTGGCCGGTTCGGGCGCTGCCTTGGCCTCGGCGGGTTTTTCGGGTTCGGGTGCCGGCTTGGCGTCGGGGGCGTCGGACAGGCTCTCGCCGTCCTCGAGGAGGACCGCGATCACGTCGTTGACCTTGACGCCTTCGGTGCCTTCGGGGACGACGATCTTGCCGATCACGCCCTCGTCCACCGCCTCGAATTCCATGGTGGCCTTGTCGGTCTCGATCTCTGCCATGACGGCCCCGGAGGCGACCTTGTCGCCTTCCTTGACCAGCCAGCGCGAGAGGGTGCCCTCCTCCATGGTGGGAGAGAGCGCGGGCATCAGGATGTTGATGGGCATGACGCGCTCCTCAGCGGTAGGTGACGGCTTTGACCGCGGCGATGACTTCGGCGGTGGTGACGAGGGCGAACTTCTCGAGGTTCGCGGCATAGGGCATCGGCACGTCCTTGCCCGCGCAGTTGATGACGGGCGCGTCGAGATGATCGAACGCCTCCTGCATCAGCACGGCGGAGATGTGGTTGCCGATGGAGCCGACGGGGAACCCCTCCTCGACGGTGACGCAGCGGTTGGTCTTCTTCACCGAGGCGATGACCGTGGCGGTGTCCATGGGGCGCAGGGAGCGCAGGTCCACCACCTCAGCCTCGATGCCGTCCTCCGCGAGTGCCTCGGCGGCCTGGAGCGCGTAGCTCATGCCGATGCCGAAGCTCACGAGGGTGACGTCCGTGCCCTTGCGCGCAATGCGGGCCTTGCCGATGGGCACCAGATGGTCGGGCAGGTCCGGCACCTCAAAGCTGCGGCCGTAGAGGATCTCGTTCTCGAGGAAGATCACGGGATTGGGGTCGCGGATGGCGGATTTCAGCAGGCCCTTCGCGTCGGCGGCCGAGTACGGCATGACGACCTTGAGGCCGGGGATGTTCGCGTAGAGGGCCGCGAAATCGTGGCTGTGCTGGGCCGCGACCCGCGCGGCCGCCCCGTTTGCACCGCGGAACACGATGGGGCAGCCCATCTGGCCGCCGGACATGTAGAGGGTCTTCGCGGCGGAGTTGACGATCTGGTCGATCGCCTGGAGCGCGAAGTTGAACGTCATGAACTCCACGATGGGGCGCAGGCCCGCGAAGGCCGCTCCCACCGCCATGCCGGTGAAGCCGTGTTCGGTGATCGGCGTGTCGAGGACGCGCTTGGGGCCGAACTCGTCGAGCATGCCCTGGCTGATCTTGTAGGCACCCTGGTATTCGCCGACTTCCTCGCCCATCAGGAAGACGTCGCCGTCGCGGCGCATCTCCTCGGACATGGCGTCGCGCAGCGCCTCGCGCACGGTCCTGGTGATGAATTTGGTGCCTTCGGGGACCTCGGGCTCTGGCTCGGGGGCCGCACGCGCCTCGGCGGGCTGGCCGGCCGGGGCGGCATCGGGGGCCTTTTGCGCTGCGGGCGGGCGCTCGGTCTCGGCGGGTGCGGGCACGTCGACCGCGGCGGAGGCGTCCTCGCCCTCGTCGAGCAGGACGGCGATGGGGGTGTTGACCTTCACGCCCTCGGCCCCCTCGGTGACGAGGAGCTTGCCGATCACGCCTTCATCGACCGCCTCGAATTCCATCGTGGCCTTGTCGGTCTCGATCTCCGCGAGGATCTGGCCCGAGGCGACCTTGTCGCCCTCCTTGACCAGCCATTTCGCGAGCGTGCCCTCCTCCATGGTGGGGGAGAGGGCCGGCATCAGGATTTGCGTCGCCATGTTCGGTGTGTTCCCTCAGGCCAGAATGTCGGTCCAGAGCTCGGCTTCGGCGGGCTCGGGGCTTTCCTGGGCGAATTGCGCGGCTTCGTTCACGACCGCCTTGATCGACTTGTCGATGTCCTTGAGTTCGTCCTCCGTGGCGAGGCTGCCCTGGAGCAGGAGGTCGCGCACGTGGTCGATGGGGTCGCGCTCCTCGCGCATCTTCTGGACTTCCTCGCGGGTGCGGTATTTCGCGGGATCGGACATCGAGTGCCCGCGGTAGCGGTAGGTGTTCATCTCGAGGATGTAGGGGCCGTTGCCCGCGCGGCAGTGGGCGACGGCCTTCTCGCCGGCCGCCTTGACCGCGAGCACGTCCATGCCGTCGACGGCCTCGCCGGGGATGCCGAAGGCGGCACCGCGGGTGTAGAGGGCGGGCGTCGAGGAGGAGCGCTTGAGCGAGGTGCCCATGGCGTACTGGTTGTTTTCTATGACGAAGATGCAGGGCAGCTTCCAGAGCGAGCACATGTTGAAGGTCTCGTAGATCTGGCCCTGGTTCGCGGCGCCGTCGCCGAAATAGGCGAAGCTGACGTTGTCGTTGCCGCGGTACCA
>JBBQYB010000147.1:0-7539 GCA_038209095.1 Rhodobacterales bacterium | reverse complement strand
GCGCCACGGGGCTCTTTTGTATCCGCAGCCAATTCGCGCGCGTTTCTCGGCCGCGTCGCGAAGCGACTTGGCCGCGGATATGCGGGTGAGCACGGGATGCGACGCGACGAGCTCGTCGAGGAGCGTCTGGGCGTCGATGTCCCAAGGCAGATCCCGGCGCAGGTTGGTGGGTGTGGATTGCACCGCGTCCATGTCGCTGCCGAGGGGCAAGATGTGGAACAGCGCATCGAAGAGCGCGTTGCAGACTTCCTGCACCATGTAGGTGGCACCGGCGTAGCCCATGAAGGGCGTGCCGGTGGCACGCCGGATCGCGGCACCCGGAAAGGAGGCCGGGATGAAGGCGGGCTTCGGGCCGAAGCCACCCTTCATCTCCGCGAGATACATCTTCTCGTTGATCGAGCCCATGACCACGAGCGGCCGCTTTGCGTGCATCATGGCGCGCACGGCCTCGTTGTCGGTCTTTGCGCCGGCCACGCGGGAGACCGCGAAGGCACAAGGCAGGCCGAGGTCGGTCTCGAGGAAATTGCGGATGCCTCGGGCGTAGGTGTCGTTGGCGACGATGGCGAAGGAGGCAGTGGCGAAGAAGTCCTGGGTGACCGAGCGCCAGAGATCCCAGAGCGGCTTGATCGTCGAGTGCTTCTCGCGCGCTATGAAGGGCTCGGAGTCGAGGCCCAACATTTCGCCCAAGCTGCGCAGGAACTTCGTGGTGCTGTCGAGCCCGATGGGGGCCTGCAGGTACGGCTTGCCGAGGCATTCCGCGAGGCCGCGGCCGTATTCGCGGTACATAACCACGTTTACGTCGGCGTTGACCAGCTTCGGCATGTCCGCGAGATGCGCACCGAGCGGCATGACCATGTTGACCTCGGCACCGATGCCCTCGATCAGCCGGCGGATCTCGTGGAGATCGGACGGCATGTTGAACGTGCCGTACATGGGCCCGAGGATGTTGACCCGCGGTGCTGCGCCCTCTGGCCGGGCGGCCTCCTTGGGCATGCGGCCCTTGGTCATGCCGAATTCGGTGAAGGCCCAGGTCATGGCGCGGTCCGCGGCCTGCCACTGGTCCTCGTCGATGGTGCGCGGCAGGAACCGCTGGATGTTGGTGCCCTGGGGCGTCACGCCGCCGCCGATCATCTCGGAGATCGAGCCGGTGACCACTACCGCCGGCAGTGCCGGATCGAGCGTGCCCCAGGCGCGTTTCATCGCATCCTCGGTGCCGCGGCCCATTTCCTCTTCGCCGAGGCCCGTGACCACGATGGGCAACTCATGGGGCGGAAGCGCATCCGTGTAGTGCAGGACCGAGGTGACCGGCAGGTTCTCGCAACCGACGGGTCCGTCAATGACCACCTGTAGGCCCTTGAGGGCGGTGAAGGCATAGACCGCCCCCCAGTAGCCACCGGCGCGGTCGTGATCCTGGACCAGCATCAGACCATCTCCTCCGCCTTGGCGGCACGGGCCTGCTTTTCGAGTTTCTTCTGGTGGCGGGCCCGGAAGTCCGGCTGGACGTTCGGATCGCCTTCCCAGACGCCGGCGGTGTCGCCAGTGCCTACGCCCTCGAAGAAGTCGCGCATGTGCTCCATGCGGGCCTTGTTCGCGATCGCCGCATTGACGACCTGGGCGAGCTGGCCCGCCCCCGCAACACCCATCAGCGGCCGCGCCGAGATGAGGTTGGTGAAATAGAGCGACGGGATGCCCATCTCCTTGCCTTTCTGGACGACGGGTGTGGTGCCGATCGCGAGGTCGGGGCGGATCGCCTCCATCGCGGCGCAATCGTCCTCGAGGCTGGCGCGGAATTTGACGGTGACCCCGCGGTCGCGCAGCCATTCTGCGTCGAGCGCGTTCCAGGGCGTCTTGGGACAGGCCGTGCCGACATAGGGCAGCGTTGCGCCCGATTCGATCAGGAGGCGGGCCACCAGCAACTCCGACCCCTCGTAGCCCGAGAGGGTAACCACGCCGTCGATCGGGTTGGCGGCGAGCCCCTCGGCGATCTTCGGCAGGGTCGCGTTCAGGGCCTCGTCAACCCGGGCGCGTGGCACGCCGAAAATGTCGCCCACGGCGGACAGCCAGGCCTGCGTGCCTTCGACGCCTACGGGAGCAGAACCGAGTACCGGCCGTCCGGCCGCCTGGAACTCGCGGATGGCGGCGGTATAAAACGGATGGATCGCAGCAACGGCACCGCAATCGAGGGCGGCATAGAGCTCGCGCCACTCGCGGCAGGGCACCACCGGGCCGGCCGCGAGGCCGAGCGGAGCGAGAAGGGCCCCGATGCTCATGGGATCGGCGGGGAACATCTCGCCGAGGAGCGTCACGGTCGGACGGTCCGACTTGCCGCCCTGGGGTGCCGGCACCGGCCCCGCCTCGACCTCGCGCCGGGCATAGGCGAGCATGGCACCGGCCAGCACGTCCTTGGCCTCGGCATGGGTCGGGATCCCGAAGCCCGGCACGTCGATACCGACGATCCGGACCCCGTCGATCTGGTCCGGCAGCAGGCGCAGTGGCACGCCCGAGGCGGTGGGCACGCAGAGATTCGTTACGACGATGGCGTCGTAGCGCTCGGGATCGGCGAGATCGTGGACCGCCTCGCGGATGTCCTCGAACAATTTTCCGGTGACCAGAGTTTCGGAATTGAAGGGTACGTATCCGACCGAGCGCCGGGCCCCGTAGAAATGCGAGACGAAGGTCAGACCGTAGACGCAGCATGCGGAGCCCGAGAGGACGGTCGCCACGCGGCGCATCCGAAGGCCGACCCGCAGGCTGCCGAACGCCGGGCACATGCTCTGGGGTTTGTCGTGGGGACCTTGGGGGTAGTCCGCGGCGAACCGTGCCATCATGTCGGCATTGGCCCCGTTCGAGGCGGCGGCGCGCATCTTCTCGGCACCGGAATGGCAGCCGAGACCGTCCACCGGCGTCGCTTCGGCGAGGTTCTGCGGACCGGTCGTCATGCGCGGCTTTCCCCGGTCCGGGCGGGCGTGCCGCCGAGATAGGGGCAACGCGCGCCGTCCGCCGGATTGTGCTCGATGGGGGTCAGCAGACGGACGGCTTCGGGCAGGTCTCCGCCTGCGATCGCACGGAGCGCCGTTTCGGCCTGGTCGAGTTCCATGAGGTCAAACATCGTCGTAGACCACTTCGAGAGAGGGTTTCGGCGCGGAATGCTTGCCGCGCATGTCGGCGTCGGTCGCGGGCTCGAGGACGATGTCGCCACCCGTGTCCTTGGAGGAGAATAGCCCGAGCAGGCCGTCCTGGCTCAGCGGCGTGGGCCGGTTCGGAACCGACGTCAGGATGTTTTCCGCGAGTTCGGAGAACAGTGGTCCCCACTGCGATGCGGCGGTGCCGACGATCTGGTAGTTCGCGGACTTGCGACGGATGTCGTCGTTCGCGGGGATCGTGGCGAGGATCGGGATACCGGCGGCGTTGGCAAAGGCCGTGGCCTCGCCCGTACCGTCGTCGCGGTTGATGACCATGCCGGCGACCCCGACATTGCCGCCCATCTTGCGGAAATATTCCACCGCCGAGCAGACATTGTTCGCGACATAGAGCGACTGAAGGTCGTTGGAGCCAACGACGATGACCTTCTGGCACATGTCGCGGGCGATCGGCAGGCCGAAGCCGCCGCAGACCACGTCGCCGAGGAAGTCGAGCAGGACGTAGTCGAAGTCCCAGTCGTGGAAGCCGAGTTTTTCCAGCAGCTCGAACCCATGGATGATGCCACGTCCGCCGCAGCCGCGGCCGACCTCGGGCCCGCCAAGTTCCATCGCGAAGACGCCGTTGCGCTTGAAGCAGACGTCGCCGATGGCGACTTCTTCGCCGGCGAGCTTCTTGCGGGACGAGGTCTCGATAATTGTCGGGCAGGCCTTGCCGCCGAACAGGAGCGAGGTAGTGTCCGACTTCGGGTCGCATCCGATCAGCAGCACGCGCTTGCCCTGTTCGGCCATCATGCAGCTGAGGTTCGCCAGCGTGAAGGACTTGCCGATGCCGCCCTTGCCGTAAATCGCGATGATCTGGGTGTCTTTCGTGGCCTCGCGGACCGGAATCTCCCCCAGCGGCGCGTTCGCTTCGGCGCGCAGGGCGGCGTCGGTCTCTGCGATCGAGGCCTTGTCGGCGGGGATCTGAAGATCGAGGGTCATGCGAAGCCTTTCCAGTCCAGGATCATCTTGAGGCAGGCGATGTCGCCAAAGGCGGTCTCGTAGGCCCCGGCCGCGTCGCCTGCGGGCCGGGTGTGGGTGATCAGGCCGTCGAGTGACAAGGCACCGTCCTCGACCAGCATCCGGGTCGCGAGCATGTCGTCCCGAGTCCATTCGGCCGCCACGCGGATCCGCGCTTCCTTCATGAAGGCGGGCGGGAACGCGAAACTCAGCGGTTCGGCGTAGAACCCCGCCAGCACGATCTCGCCGCCCCGGGCGAGCCGGTCGATGAGCGTGTTCAAAAGGCCGCTGTCGCCGGACACGTCGAAGATGGTGCGGTAGTCGCGGCGCGGGTCGTCGTCCGGATGGGACGTAGGATAGCCCGTGGCCCCGGCCCGCCGGCCTGCGTCGATGTCCCAGACCATCGGCGGACGCCCTCCCGCCGCAAGGGCGATGCGGGCGATCAGGCGACCGAGGACACCGTGGCCGACGATGAGATCGGGCAGGTCGTGCCCGAGGCCCGCGACGGCGTGGCGCGCGGTGGCGGCGAGTGCCAACAGGGCACCCTGCGGACCCATGCCGGCATCGAGGATGCTCACGCGGTCACCGGCGGTGACGATCGTGCGGGACGCCCCGCCGAAGAGGCCGCGCACCGGCGCATAGCAATCCGCCCCAGGGACGAAGACGGTCTGGCCAACCTTGCGGCCGGACGCAGGCCCTGCCTCGACGATCTCGCCGAGCGATTCGTAGCCGGGCACGAGCGGATAGCCCATTCCCGGGAAAGGCGGCATCTTGCCGGTATAGAAAAGCTTCTCCGTGCCAGTCGAAATACCCGAGTGCGAGATCTGCACCACCACATCTGCCGGACCGGGACCGCTCAACTTGAGGGCCTCGACCGAGACCAGACCGGGAGAGGCGAGCAGGACCGCTGTCGTGTGCATGGTAGCCTCCCGTCTTCTCTGGATCATCGCAGCTCGGCGAGCCGTCCGTGATCGATATGTCATGTTACCTTGACACCCAAAGTTGTCAATCGTTCGTTACATTTGCCATCAAGATTTTTCCGGCTTGCGCGCCGTGACGACGGAAGTGACGAACCGCTGGCGTGTCGGGTGGGACGTGACGGCGATGAAACCCGCGGCGCGCAGCGTTTCGGAATGGCGCGCGACCGATCGCGGCCGGCCCGTGCTCATCGCGAGGGTATAGAACCCGAAATAGGCGTCCCCCGAGCGGCTCGGCCGGTCACCACCCGACATCGGCTCCGAAAGCAACAGCCGTCCGCCAGCCGGCAGGGCCGCATGAACCCGGGACAGCAGGTCCGCGACATCCGCATCGTCATGGTCATAGAGCACCCGAATGAGGCTGATCATGTCGGCCCCTTGCGGCAGGGCATCTGTGCGGAAACTGCCACCCGCAACCGTCGTCCGTGCGGCCAGACCCACGGCCGATAGCCGTGCCTCGGCACGCGTCGCAACCGCCGGGAGGTCGAAAACCGTGCCCGTCAGCCCGGGCACGCGGCGCAGTGCTGCCTCGAGGAACGCCCCCTCTCCGCCACCCACGTCTAGCAACCGGCGCACACCCTTGAGGGACACGGCCGACAACGTTTCGGCAGCAACCATTGCCTGGCTCGAGGTCATCAGTCGCGAATAGGACGCGGCGACCTCGGGCGGCAGATCGTCGGACTGCCGCCCCCCGACATACGCCCAGAACCGCTGGAGCTCGGGGTCGGCCGCGTCGCGCAGAAGGGCGACCGGATCGGCCAGATCGCGGTAGAACAGCGCGTGATGCCGGACCATTTCCGAAAGCCCCGGGGCACCGAGTAGCGCCGCTCCGAGCGGGCCCAGCGCGTATCCGCCCTGACCGTCCCGCACGAGCAAACGCAGCGACGCCGCCGCCTGCGCCAGGCGCTCGGCGCGTTCCGGCGCCAGGCCGATGCGCTCCGACAGATCATCCAGGGCCAAGGGCCCGGGAGCGAGGATGCGAAAGACATCCAGCTCCACACAAGCCAGCAGCGTCTGGGAATACACGAATCCCGAAACAATATCATAGAGATTGGCCGCCTCAGCCCGCGCAAAGGCGCGCGTCGGCGGGAAGCTCGCGGCCCAGTCCTGAAAGGCCGGATCGGCCACGCGCGCATTGCGAAACGCGCGCCAGCCGGCGCGCAGACGTCTGAAAGCCATGGGGCCTCAGGCTGCGTATTGCGCGAATTCGACCGGCGTCAGGCGTTTCGCCTGCAGGCGCACGATCTCGCGCAGCATGGCCTCGCCGGGGCAGGACGGGATCGACGCAATCGCGCCGCCCAGGATATCGTGCAGCTTGGTCACCGCTCCTGCGACTCCAAGTTGGGCGACCGCATTGGGGCGCGCGTGGATCGCATCCTGACCAACGGGCTTGCCCAGTTCGTCTTCGGTCAGCAGGGCGTCGCGCAGATCGTCGGCCACTTGAAAGGCCTCGCCGATCCTGGCCCCGAGTTCGACCCAAGGCAGCGGATCGCGGCCGGCGGCAAGGGCACCCATGCTCGTGGCCGCGACGAACAGCGCGCCGGTCTTTGCGCGATGATAGGCCGACAGATCTACCTCCGCCTCGCTCTCCCAGCCTTGTCCGGCGCATATCCCGCCGGGCATGCCGGTCGAGCGGGCGAGGGTTCCAACGAGGCCCGCGAGCCGGTGCGGCGCATCGGCCGCGGCGGTCGAGAGGAGATCGAAGGCTAGAACGATCAGCGCATCCCCGGCGAGGAGTGCCAGGGGTTCGGAGAAGGCCTTATGGACGGTGGGCTTGCCCCGGCGCAGATCCGCGTCGTCGAAACAGGGCATGTCGTCGTGGACGAGGCTCGCGCAGTGGATGATCTCAATGGATGCGGCGGCAGCATTGGAGATGGCCGGCACGTCGTCTCCGCAGGCAATGGCCACGGCCATCGCAAGCTGGGGGCGTACCCGGGCCCCGCCCGGAAAGAGCGCATGCGTCATGGCTGCGGCGAGTTTCGGCGGAGCTGACCGGGCCGTAGCCGCCGACATCGCCGCCTTGAGGGTGGTCTCTACACGGCCCATGATATCCATCTATCCTCGCAGTGATCAAGGGTGTCGCGCTAATCTGACACGGTGCTGTAAACTACACTGGACACTCGCCGGTGTTCTGTCAATCATCCAAAATCATCGGAAGGCCCGCCTTTTGCGGAGCCCGCTGCAACCCGGCAAGGCCGGCGCAATCGCACTCGGCCGGGGAGCCGTCATGAAGGACCGGGTCGTCATCGCCGGGGGAGGCATCGGGGGACTGAGTGCTGCCCTGCTGCTCGCGGTCGCCGGCCGGCCGGTGACGCTCTGCGAAGCGAGAGAGCAGGTCGGCGGCAAGGCGCGCCAGATACCCTCGCCTGCGGGCCCGGTGGATGCGGGGCCGACCGTACTGACCATGCGCGGGGTCTTCGAGG
>JBBQYB010000146.1:0-7599 GCA_038209095.1 Rhodobacterales bacterium | reverse complement strand
GTGGATGAGCAACTTCTTCTGGTCGAAACCCTCCGACATCGCGCGCACCATGGTGGTCTTCTTTCGCGAGGGCACGGCGGTCCAGGACACCTGGTTCACCTTCCGCGCGACGGTGATCGGGTTCGTCGCGGGCTGCACGCTCGGCGCGGTGATCGGGCTGTCGCTCTGGTGGTCGCAGAACTGGGCGCGCGTCTGGGAGCCGTTCATCATCGTCTTCAATGCCGTGCCGAAACTGGCGCTCGGACCGCTCATCATCCTGATGTTCGGCATCGGCATCTCGTCAAAGATCGCCATGGCCATCGCGCTGACCTTCGTGATCACGGCGCTGGCGGCCTATGCTGGGGTCAAGTCGGTTGATCAGGATCTCGTGCGGCTGGCCTATTCGCTCGGCGGCCGGCGGCGCGACGCGTTCTTCAAGATCGTGCTGCCCTCGGCCATGCCCTGGATCATCTCGTCCTTGCGCATCAACATCGGCCTCGCGCTCGCCGGGGTCCTGATCGGCGAGTTCATCTCGTCGCAGTTCGGCCTTGGCAAGGTCATCCTTTACGCCGGGGCGACCTACGACATCGCGCTCATCTGGGCAGGCATCGCCATCCTCTCGGCCCTCTCCATGGTGCTCTACGGCGCGGTCGTCTGGCTGGAGCGCACACTGTTGCGCGGACTGCATGCCAGCGGCCAGGGGGACGCGCCAGGCTAAAATCGACGATCCACCCCAAGGTCAACCACATGGAAGGACTCCGATCATGACCAGCCTCACCAGACGCACATTCGCAAAGGGCGCGCTCGGCCTGTCGGCCGCGGCACTCGCCGGTCTCAACCCGGCCCTGTCCCAAGACCTGCGCCCCTTTACCGTCACCGAACCGGTGCACAGCATCGACAGCCTGCCGTTCTATGCGGCGATGCGAAACGGCTACTTCGAGGAGGCCGGTCTCGACATGACGCTCGTTACCACCGAGGGCGGCGGCAAGCACATCGCAGCCGTGCTCGCGGGTGACGCTCAGGCCTATATCGGCGGCCCCGAGCACATCGCCTTCGTTCTCGCCAAGGGCGGCGAGCAGCTCAAGGCGGTGGTCGCCTTGTCGAACCGGGCGAACGCCTTTCTCGTGGCGCGGACCGGCGTCGAGGTCCCCGAGGGCGTGCCCTTCGTCGAACAGATCCGCGGCAAGAAGGTCGGCGTAGGCACCCGCGGCGGAACCGGCTATTCGATCATGCTCTACCTGCTCGAACAGGCCGGCATGGACCCGCGCGCCGACGTCACCCTCGTGGAGATAGCCAACGAAGCGGGTCAGCTCGCCGCGATGCAGGCCGGTGCCATCGACATGGCAATGGTGACCGAGCCGATGATCACCAAGGGGGTCCAGGAGGGGGTCTGGCAAACGCCGTTCGCCTCCATGCCAAAGGAACTCGGTCTCTTTGCCTGGACGACGCTCAACGTGCCCCAGGAGCTCATCGAGTCCGATCCGTCACTGGTTCAGGCCATGGTCGACGCGACGCTCAAGGGGCTTACTTTCGTCACCTCCGATCCGGAGGCCGCGCGCGAGATCGCGCGCGAAGAGTTCCCGACGCTTCCGCCCGCCGATCTCGAGGCTATGCTGGCGAGCACCATGGCCAACGGCATGTGGCAAGCCGATGGAGCAATCCCGCCCGAAGCCTGGGAGAAGACCAGAACCATCGTAACGATCGCAGGCCTGCTTCAGGAAGACGTGCCCTACGAGAACGTCTTCGATCCGCAATTCATGCCGACGGCCAGCTGATATCTCGAGGCGACCCGAGCCTGAAGGGTCGTCTTCTTTCCGGAGATGCGGCATCGGCGCAGTCCTGCCGAGTGAAGACGTCGACAAAGCGGCCGATAGCGTCCAAGAGGTTGGCAACAGGTCGCGCGGCCGGGCCGGTGCGGAGGTCATGGAGGCTCCGGTCGGTTTCGCGTCGGCTTGGCGACCGGGCGCTGCGCCAGGATGCGACGCTGCCGCACGTCTCCACGCTGCGACCTCGGCACCAGGCCGCCCGTAGCGCGGTATTCCGGCGGATCACCGACGACACCGCCACGCCCAACCGTGACCTCGCTCGCACCCCGGGTGAACCGGGTGAAGGCAAGTTGCCAAGGGCCGGCCTTCAGAGCATCGTCTTCATTCCGCGCCAAGCCTGCGAAAATGGGCGTCCCTGACTGCCCTGTCCGCGCCGTTGATCGGGGTCATGTCCTGGGGGCATGAGGAGAAGGCCACGACGCACGCGCGCAGGGCGCGCAGCACGACCCTGTCGCCCGGACGCGTCAGCGGAAGCCCCTGCTCGAGCGACCCGTCCGGCAGGATGGGGATGTTCATGAAGAGGTTGAGCGGCTGCGGCGTCGTGTCCGACGAAAGGCCAAGGACGGCGAGCGCCTCAGCCAGATTCTGCGAACAGCTGCGGTGCGGACCTTTCGCGCCGAGGCGACGGTACCGCTCGGCGTCGCAGGCCGCCATGATGGTGTCGTGCACGCCGGGACAGGTGTCCTCCTCGAGCCGCAGGATCTCCTGCCTTCGGTTGGTGAAGAACGTCTGCCCCGGTTTCGGACAGAGCCGGCCCGTCTCCACGCGCGTATGCGACATGGACATGTAATGGCCGAGGTCATCGCTGCAGAACGACCAGGTGTCGACGACCTGGGTGCCGAAGGTGTTGACCACCTCGACGCCCTCGCCCGCCGCGAGCCGGATGGCGGCCCCATGTGCGGCGGGGATCGTCACGAGGTCCGGCATGTCTTTGTCGGTCATCTTTCATAGCCTTTCGCTGCAAGGCGCGCCTTCCACCTTGGTTGCGCGCAGATGTAGCCGAGAAAACCGCAGGTGATCACGGCACCGAGATAGGCGGTGGCCCCCGTCCCGACGTCCAGCGGCGGATTTACCTCGACGAAGTCGAACCCCACCACATCGCTCCGCTCGGCGATTGCCCGCAAGGCACCCATCAGGTCCGCGTAGCTCAGCCCGTCCGGCTCGCCCGAGACGCAGCCGGGCACAAGCGACATGTCGAGCGCGTCAACATCGATGCTGACGTAGACCTTTGCGCCCTCGGGGATCAGGGCGGCAATGCCGGACGGCCCGAGACGGCGCGCTTCGGTCATTCCGACGACCCTGTTGCCCAGTCCGCGCATTTCCTCGACATGGCGACGCGGGTTTCGGTAGCCGCGGATCCCGATCTGCGCGAGCGACAGGCAGGTCTTCAGTCCGGCAATATGGCGGAAGGCGTGGCTGTTGGTGCGCGAAAGCTCAGAGTCGATCTCCGAGAAGTCCTGATGCGCATCGAACTGAAGCACATGAACAGGCTCGTCGAGCGCGGCGAAGACCGGGTACGTGATCGAATGGTCGCCCCCGAGCACCACCGGAAAGGCGCCCGCGTCCAGGATCTGGCGCACCCGCTCCGTTATGACCTCGAAGGTGCGCGCGGCATTCGCCGGCCGCACGTCCACGTCGCCTGCGTCGACGATCAGCCCGGCACCCATTTCCTGAACGAGGTAGCTCTCGTCGACATCCGGATCGTAGAGCCCGTCGGGAGGAAAGCGCAGCGTGTGCTCGCGGATCGCCCGCGGACCCATCCGCGATCCCGGAAGAAACGGAGAGCCCTCGTCGAAGGGGATCCCGAGAACGGCGATTGCCGCATTGGCCAGATCGGCCTGGTCCTGCGCCAGGCGAGAGCGCAAGAAGCTCGGGATTCCTACGAAGGGACGGTTGATCGTGGTCATGCCTGCTCTCCGGTCATGGGTTTGGCGGAAATGAAGGAGCGGCGCGACAGAACCTTGTCGAAGAAGGCGCGGGCGCGCGGATGGGCAGGATCGTCGATGACGGCCCCGGGTGGCCCGTCGAGCACGATCCGACCCCCGTCCATGAAGAGCAGGCGGTCTGCCACGGACCGGGCGAAGCCGATCTCGTGGGTCACGACCAGCGTGGTCATTCCGGTCAAAGCCAGTTCCTTGATCGCGCCCAGGACCTCTCCGACGAGTTCCGGGTCGAGTGCCGATGTTGGCTCGTCAAAGAGCATGACCGCCGGGTTCATCGCGAGGGCGCGGGCGATGGCCACGCGCTGGCGCTGACCGCCGGACAACTGGGTCGGGAACGCGTCCGCAAGATCGCCGATGCGCAACCGGGCGAAAAGATCATCGGCGCGTCCGCGAGCCTCCTCGAGGGAGCGTCCGAGGACGATCCGCAGGGGCGCCTCGACGTTGGCGCGCACGCTCCAGTGCGGCCAGAGATTGAGCTGCTGAAAGACGAGACCGAGCCGTGGCCGCATACGATCGACCTCGCGGCTCGATTGCAGCCTTACCGACCCGAACTCGCCGACCTCCCGTCCGAACGGCCTGCCTTCGACTTCGACAAAGCCTTCGTCCGGCGGGTCGAGCCACGTCAGGCAACGCAGGAAGGTGGACTTTCCACAGCCGGAAGGGCCGACGAGGGTGACCACCTGTCCCGCCGGCACGTCGAGACTTACGTCGTCGAGGATCGTGTTCGCGCCATAGCGCTTCTTCAGGCCGGTCACCCTGAGCGCGGGAAGACGCTCCGGTTTCTCTGGCGTGGTCATCCTGCCCGCGCGTCCAGCGCGAGGTAGCGCTCGCCGATGGCGTTGCGGCGCGCCGAGGCCCCTTGCCCGGTCGCTACCGCACGCTCGACCGCGACGGCAACGCGGGACAACACGAATGCGATCAGCCAGTAGAGCCCCGCGACCGCTATGAACACCTCGAAGGGCGCGAAGGTGTTTCCCTGCACGACGAGACCTTGATAGGTGAGCTCGCCCACGGTGATCGCGCTCATCACGGAGCTTTCCTTGATCATCGTGATCGTGGAGTTGACCGTCGGTGGCAGGGCGGGGCGAAGCATCTGCGGGGCGATGATGTGGCGGGTGGCGGCCGAGCGCGACATACCGATGGCGCGCGCGCTTTCCCATTGGCCGCGCGGCAAGCCGAGCACCGTCGCCCGCAGGACTTCGGAATAGTACGCGCTGGCGTAGAGGGTCAGCGCGAGCGTGCCGTTGAAGTAGGCGGGCATTCTGATACCCGCGAAGGGCATCCCGAAATGCACGAGAAACAGCAGCACGATGAAGGGCACGCCGCGCAGGACGCCGAGGTAGACCTGGATGGCGACGCGGATCCAGCCGCCGGAGAACGAGAGGGCCACGATCGCCGAAGCGAGCAGGATGCCGCCGACGAAGGCGATCGCGCTGACCTGTAATGTCACGACCGTGCCCGCCACGAAAAGCGGCCAGCTGTCGAGCACCACGGCAGGATCGAGCGTCACGCGTCAGGCCCTCGCGGTCGCATATCGACGTTCCGCCACTCCGGCGCAGGCGGCGAGAACAAGGTTGACGGCGAGGAACACCAGTCCGGCACCGACCATCGGCTCGAACGGCCTGAAGTTGGCGGCTCCGAGTTGCTGGGCCGTGCGCAGCGCCTCCACCACGGTGATGATGGAGAGGAGCGCCGTGCCCTTCACGATGATCGTCCCTTCGTTCACCAGCATCGGGAGGATCGTGCGGAACAGCTGCGGAAGAACCACGAGCCCCCAGATCTGCGGCGCGCGCAGGCCGAGTGCCGTCGCCGCCTCGATGGGTCCGGGATCCATGCCCGACAGGCCGCCGCGCATGATCTCGGTGATGAACACCGCCGAGTTGAGCGCGATGGCCAGGACGCCGGCATGCACCGGCGACAGCCGTACCCCGAGGGCGGGCAGAGCGTAAAAGAACAGGAATATCTGGATCATGAGCGGAGTGCCCCGTACGAAGCTGATCAGGATTCCGATCGCCCCGTTAAGAACCGAACGCTTGAGCGCGCGCGCGATCGTCAAGCCGGTACCGCCCAGCGTCGCGAGCGCGAAGATCACGATCGCGAGCTGGATGTTCGTAAACGCAGCCTCGCCGATGCGCGGGAGCGACTCAAGAAAGAAGCCGAAGTCGAACTTCATCGAGCCGGTCCCGCCAGATCAGAACGCGCCGGGAGGCAGGTAGCCCTCGGTGGGGATGTCCATCTCGAAGCCGAACCACTTTTGCTGCAGTTCCGCCAACCGGCCGTCATCGCGCATTTCGACGATGACCGAGGAGATGAAGTCCCGCAGGTCCAGATCTTCCGGCCGGGTGACCCAGGCCAGGTGCGTGTATTCGACGCCGGTCTCGATCTTGCCGCCGAGCTGGAAGACGTCTGGGCGCTCCTTGACCAGCACGGCGAGCGACGGAAGCGCCTGGATCGCCGCATCTATCTCGCCGTTCGCCACGGCGACGTAGGTGTCGGTAAAGGCGGTGTAGAGCTTGAGTTCTTCGAAGCCCTCACCTTCCGACGCCAGCCTTTCGTCGAGCGCCCGCGCGATCGGCTCGGTAGAGGAGGCGAGCTGGGTGCCGACCATCTTGCCCGCGAGATCGTCTTCCGTGGCCAGTTGCTCACCCACGCGGGTCACGAAATAGGGTGCGCCGTCCGCGATCGGCACGGTGTATGCGTAGCGCTGCGCGCGCTCCTCGTTGATCGCGACCGTGGTGGCGACGAAGTCGAACTGACCGGCAAGCAGCCCGGGCAGGATCCCCTGCCACGGCAAGTCCAGTTGCTCGAGCTCGACGCCGAGCTCCGAGATCACGACGTCGAGGATGTCCTTGCCATATCCGACGATCTTGCCGTCCTCGACGAACTCGAAGGGCGGAAAGGCGGCCTCGGTGCCAACCACGACCGTGCCGGTGCGCTTGATGCGCTCGAGCGTCGTCTCGGCGGAGGCGTGACCGGCGGAGAAGGCGAACAGGGCGGCGCCAGCGATCAGCGAAGCGCGTCTCAGGTATTTCTGCATCTTCTGGGCTCCTCTTTGAGAGATTGGAACGGCTTAACCCGCCGTGTCGAAATAGTCGGCCCGGACCGCGGCTCCGATCAGGTTCGCAATCAGCCGCCCGGCTGTGATGCTCGTGATGTCGTTCACGTCCGCCGACGGAGTGATCTCCACGATGTCCATGCCGACAACACGGCCCTTGCCGATCAGGCCGTGGATGATCTTGCGCGCCTGATGAAAGCTGAGCCCGCCCGGAGCCGGACCTTCCACGGCCGGCATGACGCTCGGATCGAGACCGTCGGCGTCGATCGTGATGTAGTAGCGCCCGCCGTCCGGTATCCGCGCGAGGACCGCCTCGACGCCCGCGTCGTGCAGCTCGAACGCGGGGATTATGTTCGCCCCATAGGCGAGGGCCGCCTCCACCTCTTCGAGCCGCGCGCTGCCCTGAGACCGGATGCCGATCTGGAATATCTCGCCGATATGCGACATCTCCGAGGCGCGCCTGATCGGGCTCGACAACCCGTCGCGCACGCCGTTCACATGGTCGCGCCAGTCGATGTGCGCATCGATCTGGACCAGCGTGATCGGGCCCTGGCCGTCGAAGGCACGCAGGATCGGAATGGGAATGCCATGGTCCCCGCCCAGCGTAATTGGCATGGCACCTGCGGCGAGGATCTTGCGCACGGCCGCTTCGGCGCGCGCGAAATGGCCGCCACCGGGTTCGGAAATGTCGTAGGGCACGTTGCCGACATCCACGACCTTCAGGGCGCGGCCGTCATACAGCGGCCCGCCAACGTCGAAATCGTAGCGCTCGAGGCCCCGGCTAATGCGGTCGGTG
>JBBQYB010000145.1:0-7743 GCA_038209095.1 Rhodobacterales bacterium | reverse complement strand
TGTCGATCTCCTCCTCCTCGCAGCGCACGTCGTCGGGGTCTGCGGCGGGGATGTCCGTCGAGCCCACCAGTGCGCGACCGAGATAATTGAAGACGAGGCAGATGCGGCCGTCGTCCGCCTCGAAACAGATCATCCGGCCGTCGAGGGCGCGCACAAGCTGCAGGCGAGCACATGGCCGATTTGTCGGAAACGATCCGGTTGATGCGCCTGCACCCAGGCGAGCAATGCCGAGGGCGCCGAGGCATGGGGTACCTGGCCGGTCAGCGCGAGGGCCTCTGCGGCGACGCCACCGGCCGCCCAGCCATCGATGATGCCGGCGGCGCGACTGTCCAGGGAGAATATTGCCGGGCCGAGCGGTCTTCGGTCGCGATCAAGAAAATAGAGCCCGTCACCATGGGCGGTCGCGGCGACCGCGACGATGCCGGTCGCGGGCCGGCCAGACCGCGCGACCGCGTCGGCGATCGCCTTGTCGGTCAGGATCGAGAGACCGTCCATGTCGCGCTCGGCGTGGCGCGGGCATGGGCGGACTGGGAAGGCCGGCACCGGGCGCCGGCAACCTGTGTGCCGTCCGTGTCGAACATCACAGCCTTAGTGACCGTCAGGCCACTGTCAATTTCGAGGATGCTCGGCCTGACGATCCTCCGGAGGGATCGGGACAGCGCGGAGCGCCCCGAAGGGCGCACCGACCGTGACGCCTACTGCGTCATCTCGAACGGACCGACCATCTGATCGACGTTGTCGGGTGTGATCAGGATGCAGTCGAAGAGCTGCTTCTCGCTGGCGGCACCCGTTTCCCCGGTCTTGATGAAGTTATCGGCTTGCCGCACGGCTTCGGCCGCGAAGACGGCGACGGGTTGCAGCACACTGTACTGCATTTCGCCCGACTTGATCGCCTCGACCGCGTCGGGCGAGCCGTCGAAGCCGCCGACCTTGACCTGATCGAGTTTGCCCGCTTCCTTGAGAGCCGCGATGGCACCGAGCGCCATCTCGTCATTGCCGCTGATGACGCCGATGATGTCGGGGTTTGCCTGCAGCATGCTCTGCATCTTGTTGAAGCCCTGGGTGCGATCCCAGTTTGCGACTTCCTGCGCCGCCTTCGTGAGGTCTGGATACTGGGTGAGCACCGTCTCGTAGCCGTTGGATCGTGTGGCGGCGTTGTTGTCGGCGGGGTTGCCGAAAAGCTCGACGTAGCTGCCGGTATCACCGACGCTCTCGACCCATTGCTGAGCGCCAAGCGCCGCACCCTGAGCGTTGTTGGAGACGAGCTGCGCCTTGGCAAGGCCGCTCTGGTTGATCTCGGCGTTGACGAGGAACACCGGGATGCCGGCATCGACGGCCTTCTTGACGGCACCGATGGAGCCGTCCGCATTGGCCGGATCGAGGATGATGGCAACCGCATTATTGGTGATCGCCGTATCGATCAATGTGCTCTCCGTGTTGGTATCGGCCTTATGGGCGCTGACATTGGCCGTGTAGCCGAGTTCCTCGGCCGTCTTTTTTGCGACCTCGCCTTCTGTAAACCAGTATGGATTTGCCGGATCGTTCACGATGATCGAGATCAATCCTTCGGCCCATGCCGATCCGGCCAGAAGCGGCGTGACGGCCACGGCCGCCAGCAGCAGACGTTTTCCTTGCTTCAACATTTCGTTTCTCTCCCCTTGGTGGTGTGATGCCGGCTCTGCGGCGCTTCATGCCGCGGCGGGCTGGTTCCCGACGCGCCAAGATCTGGTTTGCGGTCAGGACTTTCCGGGTCGCCTGCGATACTTGATGCCGTTGAGCAGCACCGCGAGCACGATGACGGCGCCGGTGAATACGGTCTGCCAATAGGACGATACCCCGACGATCACCAGACCGTCCGACAGAAACCCTATGACGAATGCCCCGAGCATGGTGCCGCCGACGGTGCCGCGTCCGCCGGTCAGGGCCGCACCCCCGATCACCACGGCAGCAATGGCGGTCAATTCATAGGTCGTGCCCGCCGTCGGGCCAGCTGAGGTGAGTTGCGATGATAAAACGAGGCCAGCAATGGCCGCACAGATACCCGACAGGATATAGACCATGATCTTCACCTGCTTGACCGGTACGCCGGACAGTTCCGCCGCGCGCTCGTTGCCGCCCGATGCATAGAGCCAGCGGCCGAACGCGGTACGGCTCAGGGTCAGGTGACACAGGATCGCGACCGTGGCCAGAACCATCACTCCGATCGGGATGCCGCCAACCCGGTTGAAACCGAGCCAGTCGAAGCCGCTGTTTCCCAACTCGGGCCGGCCGCTCAAGTTGTTGTAGGTGAGCCCGTTGGTCATCAGGAGCGCTACACCGCGGGCAACGTAGAGCGTGCCCAGGGTGGCGACAAAGGCTGGCACCTTGAAGAAGGCGATCAGAATGCCGTTCACCCACCCCACGAACGCCCCGAACGCACAGGTCAGGACCACCACGGCCCAGACCGGCGGGTAAAGAACGACACCTGCGCCTTCCAGCGTTACGCCCTGCATCAATGCGCCGGCGACCACGCCGCACAGCGCCAGGGTCGAGCCTACCGAGAGGTCGATGCCGCCGTTCAGGATCACCACAAGCATGCCGATCGACAGCAGTCCGTAGATCGCCACGTGATTGGCCATCGTCAGGAAATTGCTGACGGAAAAATAATTGGGCGACAGAAGGGAGAAGACGACGATGATCAGGATCAGCGCAAAAAAGGCGCGGCCCTCGAGCAGGATCCGGACGACATCGTAGCCGTTTGCAGGGAGCGTCCTGCCCGGACGGGTGCTGGACTGGCTGGTGTCGGTCATCGATGAAACTCCAGATCTCGATCGGTCTTGGTGTCGGCGTTCGCGTCGGCGCGGCGGTCTGAATGAAGTTCCCACGCGGTCCGCATAATGCCCCTCACGAGGACGCCGACAATGTCATTGTCCTGGCGTGCTCTCGCCTGCTGCCCCCCTTGTCGATGATGGCGCGTGCCGTGCGCTCGTCGGAGACCGGCCCCGAGGTCAGCACTCCTGCCTCGGGCATCGTCGCCCCTGGACCCCTGCCCATCAGATCGCTCTTGCCGGCGAAAGCGAGATCCGCCTTTCCGGTTGGACCTCGCCGGACGCGGCCATGATTTCTTCCTTGGTGGCATCCGGACCGAATTCCGCGGAGATCTTGCCGCGGGCCATGACAACGATCCTGTGGGCAACGCTCAGGCATTCCCCGACCTCGGACGTGGAAAAGAGCACCGCGAGGCCGCGAGAGGCACCCTCGGCAAGGAGCTTGAACACCTCGGATTTCGCGCCGATGTCGATGCCGCGGCTCGGTTCGTCGAGCAGCAAGACCGACGGCTCGGTTGCAAGCATCTTGCCGATCACGACCTTCTGCTGATTGCCGCCCGAAAGTTCGCCGATCATCGCCCCGCCACCGTCGGTCTTGATGTGGACGTCCCTGATCGCACGTTCGACCAGTGAGCTTTCCCGCGCGCGCGACGTGAATACCCCACGGGTGAAGGCACCGATGCTCGCGAGGGAGAGATTCTGCCCGACCGTCATCGTTTGCACGAGCCCGTCACGCTGACGGTCCTCGGGAACGAGTACCAGTCCGGCGGCGATCCGATCGGCGATACCGAGGCGCGCGACATCCTTGCCGTGAAGAAGAACCCGCCCGCTGGAAGGCGGGAGCCGCCCGGCGACACATTCCATCAGTTCCGTGCGGCCGGCCCCCATGAGCCCGTAGATGCAGACGATTTCCCCTGCCCGAACATCGAGCGACAAGCGGTCCACTACCAGGTAGCTGGCTGCGCCCGCCGCCTGCACACTCAGGTTCTCGATCCTGAGGGCCGTGTCGCCCACCGTGTATCCGGCCGGAGGCACGCCGAGGTCGAAGTTGTCGCCGACCATGTTACGCACGATCCAGTCGAGATCGATGTCCGCGCGCGGAGCAAAGGCGGCCATGGCTCCGTCGCGCAGCACCACCGCGTGATCGGTGATCTGTAACGCCTCCTCGAGGTGGTGTGAGATATAGACGATCGATACCCCGCGGCTGGTGAGATCGTGGATCATCTTGAAGAGCACCTCGACTTCGGTAGCGCTGAGCGCCGAGGTCGGCTCGTCCATGATCAGGATACGGGAGTCGATTGACAGGGCCCGTGCAATTTCCACGATCTGCTGCTGGCCGAGCCGCAGATCCTCGACTGGGGTCAGCGGATCGATATCCTCCTCGAGTTCCTCCATCAGCGCGCGCGTCTGGCGTTCCTCTTCGGCAAAATCGACGCCTGTCCGGCCTCGGATCTCGCGTCCCATGAAGATGTTGTCGCGCACGCTCAGATTGGGAGCCAGGCTGAGTTCCTGATGAATGATCGAGATGCCCCGGTTGCGGGCCTCCGTCGAGTTGGCGAAGGACACCGGACGGCCGTCGAGGATGATCTCGCCGGAAGTCGGAGCGACGATCCCCGAAAGGATCTTCATCAGGGTGGATTTGCCGGCCCCGTTCTCGCCGAACAGAGTTGTGACCTGGCCCCGATGGATATCGAAGTCTGCGTGCCTGAGAGCCTCGATCGCTCCATAGGACTTGGAAATGCCGCGCGCGGCCAGCACGACCTCCGCGGTGTCGGGGCTGGCGACGCGACTGTCGGTCATTCGACCGTCATCTCCACGGGCGTCACCAGCCAGTTTTTCGGATTGACGAGGGTGAACACGCCGACGACCGAAATGGTCCTGCCCGGCAGGGCCTTGGGGTCGATGTCTGCGAGAACGAGCCTCTTCATTTCGTCGTTGAGCGCTGCGCCGGCGTTCTGGAATTCGATCTGATTGGTGAACTGGCCAAACTGTATCTCCCCGGTCGCGTCCCGTAATTCGGTGCCATTGATCGCCGGTCCGGTCTGAACCCGGATCCCGACCTCGGCAGGCATCTCCGCGACAGCGATGGTGTAGACACCCGACTTGCCTTCCCCGACCACGCCCGAGAACGACACCGGAATTGCCGAGCCGACGCCGGCCTTCACCCCATATCTCGCAGAAGCGGCTGTCTTGTCCGCAAGGATCGCGTTTGCGAGCGTCACCGCATCGACGGCCCGGTCCTTGACGCTCGTTTGGATGCGCGGAAACTCCGCGACACCGAACGCTTCGGGCGAGAAGACGTCACCGGCCAGGTCCTCATCCGATCCGATCACGACGATCTTGGTATCGAACGCGATACCTGCGAGGACAGCTGCGACGACGATGGCGATAAGGATCGATCCGCGTCGTGACCGACCTTTTGCGCGCTCCGCAACCTCAGCGCCCGGGCTCATTTTGGCCTCCCCTACCTGGTCCGCGGAAAGGATCTTCCGTCACCGCGTGGCCCGTCCTTCCGTTCAGCCCCACCCGTTCGTTCCGAATGGGGATCGGTCCGTTGCCGGACTCTTCCCAACGATACAAAAGTCTCAACGAGCACATCCTCTCACAGGCTCGCGTTGTTGACACCCGTGAGCGTATGTGAAACAAATTTTCTTGTCAGCATAAAAAATTGTAAGTAATGACGTGACGCCGGAGAACTGGAAACTAGACGAGGCTTTACTGGCGCCGCTCGGTGGGCGCGTCGGGGAAGAAACATTAGCGCTCTTGATCAGTGTCCGGGCCGAATTTGATGGATGACGGGAAGGATATCCTGATCGGAATCGATTCGGGGACTTCCGTGCTGAAGGTTGTCGCATTCAATCTCGCAGGACGGCAAATCGCATCCTTGGGAAGGCGCAACGTATACCGGAACGGCACGGACGGATCCGCCTGCCAATCGCTCGAGCGCACATGGTCCGATTGCGCGCGGGCGCTGTGCGACCTCGGCGACAGGGTCGACGATCTCGCACGTCGCACCGCCGCAATCGCGGTGACGGCCCAAGGCGACGGCACATGGTTGGTGGGCAAGGGTAACACTTCCGTTGGAGACGCCTGGCTTTGGCTGGACGCCCGGGCGGCGCCGGCCGTGGCGCGGCTGAGCGCGGGGCCGATGGAGCGCACCCGCTTCGAGACAACCGGGACCGGACTGAACACCTGCCAGCAGGGCGCCCAACTCGCGCAGATGCAGGAGATCGCTCCGGAGCTTCTGGACCGGGCCGAGGTCGCGCTGCATTGCAAGGATTGGCTATATCTCAACCTCACCGGCATCCGCGCCACGGATCCCTCGGAGGCCTGCTGGACCTTCGGCGATTTCCGGACCCGTGGCTACGACGGCGCGGTCCTCGAGGCGTTGGGGCTCGAAGCGCGTCGCGGTCTGTTGCCCGATATCGTCGACGGAACGCAAGTCACCCATCCGCTCTGCACGGATGCGGCTCGGGCGACAGGGCTCCTGGCGGGGACGCCGGTGAGCCTCGGCTTCGTCGATATGGTCACGACGGCGCTCGGTGCCGGCCTGCAAACGGGCGATCCGGCAGCCGCCTGCAGCATCATCGGCTCGACCGGGGTGCATTTGCGCGCAAAGTCGGTCAAGGATGTCGTGCTGAACGACGCGGGTACCGGCTACGTGATGGCACTGCCCATCCTGGGCATGGTCGCGCAGATGCAAACGAACATGGCGGCGGCCCTGAACATCGATTGGGCACTTGGACTCGCGGCCGATTTGATGTCCGAGACGGGTCGCGCGGTCTCCGTCTCGGATCTCACCGAAAGGATCGATGGCTGGATGAGTGCCTCGAGCCCCGGCACCTTGCTATATCACCCGTACATCTCCGAAGCCGGCGAACGCGGCCCTTTCATCGACGCCCATGCGCGCGCCGGGTTCATCGGCCTGAATGGCGCTCACAGGTTCCCCGATCTCTTCCGTGCCGTTGTCGAAGGCCTCGGCCTCGCGGCCCGAGACTGCTATTCGGCCATGGGCGACCTGCCTTCGGAATTGCGGCTTACCGGCGGCGCGGCGCGCTCGCGTGCGCTTCGCGGCATCTTGGCAGCATCGGTCCAGGCGCCCGTTCGCCTGTCGGGACGCGAGGAGGCCGGCGCTGCCGGCGCCGCGATGATGGCCGCAGTCGCGATCGGGGCCTATCCGACGATGGACGCCTGCATCGCCGACTGGGTCACGCCATTGCTTGGTGTCCCGGAGGCACCGGACCCCGGGCTGGTCGGGACTTACGACCGGCTCTTTCCCACTTACGTCCAGGCACGCGGCGCGCTTGCACCGGTCTGGGCGGCGCTGTCGGCCATCCCCCTCGACCATCCGCGCCGCATTACGCAAAGGAGCACGGTATGACGGCGTCCGAAATGATTGACCTCTTCGTGATCGGCGGCGGGATCAATGGTGCCGGCATCGCGCGCGATGCGGCTGGCCGCGGCCTCGGCGTGATCCTCTGCGAGAAGGACGATCTCGCCCAAGGGACATCTTCGCGCTCCGGCAAGCTGGTGCACGGCGGGCTGCGCTACCTCGAATACTACGAGTTCCGGCTGGTGCGCGAAGCGCTGATCGAACGTGAGGTGCTGATGAACGCGGCACCGCACATCATCTGGCCGATGCGCTTTGTGCTCCCACACAGTCCCGATGACCGGCCGGCCTGGCTCGTACGCCTCGGCCTGTTCCTCTACGATCACCTTGGCGGCCGCAAGAAACTGCCTGGTACTCGGACGCTGGATCTGCGCCGCGACCCCGAGGGCGCGCCGATCCTCGACAGCTTCACCCGCGGTTTCGAGTATTCCGATTGCTGGGTGGACGATGCACGTCTGGTGGTGCTGAATGCCCTCGGTGCGGCCGAGAACGGAGCCGAGGTGCTGACCCGCACCGCCTGCGTCAGCGCTCGCCGAGAGGACGGTG
>JBBQYB010000144.1:0-7765 GCA_038209095.1 Rhodobacterales bacterium | reverse complement strand
CTTCTCGACCTTGAGCACCGACATCTCGCCCTGCATCAGGCCGTAGATGGCCTCCAGCCGCTCGCCGACGTCCGCCTTCTCGAGAAGCGCCTGCTTTTCCTCCAGCTTGGCCCCGAGGTGCCCTGCGACCGTGTCCGCGAGCTTGGCGGGGGCCAGCGACTCCGAGACGGAGGCCACGGCCTCGTCGGGGATGTTGCGGTTCAGTTTCGCGTAGCGCTCGAATTCCTCGGCCACGGCGCGGGTCAGCGCCTTGATCGCGTCCGTGTCGGTCTCGGTCTCCTCGATGGCCGTCGCCCTCGCCTCGAAATACTCGGGGTTGTCAAGGAATTCTGTGATGCGCACGCGCGACTTGCCCTCGACCAGAACCTTGACGGTGCCGTCGGGCAATTTCAGGAGCTGCATGACATTTGCGAGCACGCCCACACGGTAGATGCTCTCGTCGCGCGGCTCATCCTCGGCGGCCTCCATCTGGCTCGCGAGCAGGATCTGCTTGTCGTCCTTCATCACCGCCTCGAGGGCGCGCACGGATTTCTCGCGTCCGACGAACAGCGGCACGATCATGTGCGGGAACATCACGATGTCGCGCAGGGGAAGGACGGGAAAACTCTGACCACTCTTCTTTTTCACGAAACGAATTCCTTTATCCTGGCAAAGCGCCCCGCCCCGGCCGATCCGGCGACCGGACACTTTCCTTGATGGGGGAAATGGGCCGGGGGCGGGGGCGTTTCAAGCTGCGGCCGATCTTGCGCCCGGTCCCGGGCGGTTGCAAGGGTCCCGCACAGCGGGGTTAACCGAGTTCAGATCGGCTCCAGATCGCCCCGGGCGCGGGCCCCGTGAAACGCCTCGGCGAAGGCGTCGAGCCGGCCTGTCGCTATGGCCGTGCGCAGGCCCGCCATCAGCTCCTGATAGTAGTGCAGGTTGTGCCAGGTCAGCAGCATCGCGGCGATGATCTCGCCCGACTTGAACACGTGGTGCAGATAGGCGCGGCTGTAATCGGCGCAAGCGGGGCAGGTGCAGTCCGGATCGAGCGGGCGCGGATCGTCCGCGTGGCGGGCGTTCTTGATGTTGACCGCCCCGCGCCGGGTCAGCGCCTGTCCGGTGCGCCCCGAGCGCGAGGGCAGGACGCAGTCGAACATGTCCACGCCGCGCTGGACCGCGCCCACGATGTCGTCGGGCTTGCCCACGCCCATGAGATAGCGCGGCTTGTCCGCGGGAAGCTGGCCAGGGGCGTAGTCGAGCACGCCGAGCATCGCCGCCTGGCCCTCGCCCACCGCGAGCCCGCCGATGGCGTAGCCGTCGAAGCCGATGGCGGCGAGCGCCTCGGCGCTCCGGCCGCGCAGGTCCTCTTCGAGTCCGCCCTGCTGGATCCCGAAGAGCGCATGCCCGGGCCGGTCGCCGAAGGCGTCGCGCGAGCGCCGGGCCCAGCGCATCGAGAGCGCCATGCTCGTAGCGATGGCTTCGCGCGTCGCGGGCAGCGCCGGGCATTCGTCGAAACACATGACGATGTCGGATCCGAGCAGGCGCTGGATCTCCATGCTGGTCTCGGGCGAGAGCATGTGGCGCGAGCCGTCCACGTGGCTGCGGAAGGTGACGCCCTCCTCGGTCAGCTTGCGCAGATCCGCGAGGCTCATCACCTGAAAGCCGCCCGAATCGGTCAGGATCGGGCGGTCCCAGTTCATGAAGCGGTGGAGCCCGCCAAGGCGCGCGATGCGCGCGGCACCGGGACGCAGCATCAGATGATAGGTGTTGCCGAGCAGGATGTCGGCCCCCGTGGCGCGCACGCTGCCCGGCAGCATCGCCTTGACGGTGGCGGCCGTACCCACTGGCATGAAGGCGGGCGTGCGGATCTCGCCGCGCGGGGTCGAGACCGTGCCGGTGCGCGCCCGGCCGTCCCGGGCGGAAATGTCGAAGGAGAAGCGGTTCATCGCGCGTCCTTAGCGGGGGATCACGCCCGGCGCAAACCGCGCGGCGCAGCTCCCACCTTTACGCAAGCGCAGAATTCCTTATATATATGCTCGGGAATAGGGAGCTTGGTCGACATGAACGTTGAAACGGACGCACCCATGGAAGGCACGCCTCTGATCAAGCCGTCTTCGGTGGATCATCCGCTGTACGACGCCGTGGTGGAGGCCTGCCGGACCGTGCACGATCCAGAGATTCCGGTGAACATCTACGATCTGGGGCTGGTCTATACCATCGAGATCAGTCCCGAGAGCGACGTCAACATCGCCATGAGCCTGACGGCCCCCGGCTGTCCGGTCGCGGGCGAGATGCCGGGCTGGGTCGCGGAGGCGGTGACGCCGGTGCCTGGCGTGCGCCACGTGGACGTGCGCCTCGTCTGGGAGCCGCAATGGGGCATGGTCATGATGTCCGACGAGGCCCGGCTCGAACTCGGCTTCATGTAGCGCCGACAGAGGCGCGGTCCGCGCAGACGGCCATGCCCGAGGTCCTCGCCGTCCTGACCGGCGACATCGTCCGCTCCACCAGGCTGGGCGGCGACGCGCTGGATGCGGCCATGACGCATCTGCGTGGCGCGGCCGAGGCGCTGGCCGGCTGGCCCGGGGCGCGGCCGGTGCGGTTCACCCGGTTTCGCGGGGACGGTTGGCAGTGCCTCGCCCCCGCGCCGCATCTGGCGTTGCGCGCGGCGCTGGTGCTGCGCGCCGGGCTGCGCGCCCTCGATGCGGACACGGACAGCCGCGTCGCCATCGGCATCGGGGCGGGCCGGCTGCCGCAGGGCACTGGTCTTGCCGCGGCATCGGGTGCGGCCTTCGAGGTCTCGGGTCGCGGTCTCGATGCGATGCCGCGGGGCCGGCGGATCGCGATCGACTGGGCCGATCCGCCGCCGGATGCCGCGCTGATCGACGCCCTCTGCGGCCTCGCCGACGAGATCTCGCGGCGGTGGACGCCGCCCCAGGCAGAGGTCCTGACGGGGACGCTGAGCCCGGGTACGACGCCGCAGCGCGCGCTGGCCGAGCGCCACGGCATCAGCCAGCAGGCCATCGCCAAGCGCCTGAGCGCCGGCGGCGACGCGGCGCTGCACCGCGCCCTCGGGGCGCTGGAGACCGGCACGTGATCTTTCACAACCTCTCGGTGTTGTTATCGAGGATACAACCTTTGAAGCTTGTGAGGCCGGTGAGCGATGCTTGAGACCGCCGTGGCCCTGATCTTCGCGCATCTCCTTGCGGATTTCATCCTCCAGACGCGCCGGATGGTGACAGAAAAGCGCCGCCCGCTGATCTTCGCGCTGCATCTCGCCGTCGTGGCCGGCACGGCCTGGGCCGCGCTGGGGCTCTCCCTGGCCGCCGGTCCCGCGATCGCCATCGTCACCGCGACCCACGGGCTGATCGACGCGGCGAAGCTCCATTGGGGGCGCGGCGGGCTCACGGCCTTTCTCGCGGATCAGGCGGCGCATCTGGCGGTCCTCGGCGGCGTGGCCGTGGCGCTGCCCGACCTCTTCGCTGCGGGCCTCTGGCCTTCGGTGCCGGGCCCGGTCGTCGCGGGCATGGTCCTCGGCGCGGGGCTGATCGCCGCGGTCTGGGCCGGCGGGTACGCCGTGGCGGCCCTGATGACGGCCATCCCCGTTCCCCCCGATCCCGCCAGCCTGCCGAGCGGCGGGCGGCTCATCGGCCGGCTGGAGCGCCTGCTGATCCTGATGCTGGTGCTGGCGGGACAGGCGACCGCCATCGGCTTTCTGATCGCTGCGAAATCCATCCTGCGCTTCAACGAGATCGCGGGCTCCGCCGACCGCCACGTCAGCGAATACGTCATCATCGGCACCCTCGCGAGCTTTGCCTGGGCCATCGCCGTGGCCTTCGTCACCGAGGAGGCCCTGCACGCCCTTGGGCCTTGAGCGCAGGGCCCGGACGCACTACCTTGAGGGCAATCAGGAAAGGGCTCGATGATGTTCGGCATTCCCGGAAAGGCACCGGTCTCCATCACCGCCTCCGCCGAGGCCCAGATCGCCCGGCTGATGGCCAGGGGCGATACCAAGGGCCTGCGCATCGGCGTCAAGAAGGGCGGCTGCGCGGGCATGGAATACACCATGGAATACGTGGCCGAGATCAGCCCCCACGACGAGGTGGTGGAGCAGAACGGCGCGCGGGTGATGATCGCCCCCATGGCGCAGATGTTCCTTTTCGGCACCGAGATCGACTATGCCTCGGGCCTTCTCGAATCGGGGTTCCGGTTCAACAACCCCAACGTGACCGAGGCCTGCGGCTGCGGCGAATCGATCAAGTTCGCCGGGATGTGACGCGCGGCGGACGCGTGAGCCATACGGCCGGATCCGGTCCGGCCGGGCTTTTCTCGCGCCGCCGCCGCTGCTAGCACGGGGGACCCAAACCGAGGAGCCCTCCATGCCGCCCCGCAAACTCGTCGCCGGAAACTGGAAGATGAACGGTCTGGGACCGTCCAAGGCCGTGATCGAGGCGCTGGCCGCGCACCATCCCGCCCCTCCCTGCGACGTGCTGGTCTGTCCGCCCGCGACCCTGATCGCGCGGCTCGCCGGACATGGCGTCCCCATCGGCGGGCAGGATTGTCACGCAGAGGCCTCGGGCGCGCATACCGGAGACGTCTCCGCCGAGATGCTCGCCGAGGCGGGAGCGGTCGCGGTGATTCTCGGCCACAGCGAACGCCGTGCGGATCACGCCGAGACGGATGCGATGGTGCACGCCAAGACCCGCGCCGCCTGGCGGGCGGGGCTCATGGCCATCGTCTGCGTCGGCGAAACGGAGGCCGAGCGGGACGCGGGTCTCGCACTGGAGGTGGTGGGCCGGCAGCTCGCCGGATCGATCCCGGACGGGGCGGATCCCGCGCGGCTCGTCGTGGCCTACGAGCCGGTCTGGGCCATCGGCACGGGTCGCACCCCGTCGCTCGGGCAGATCGGAGAGGTCCATGCCTTCCTGCGCGGCGCGCTCGATCGGCGCTTCGGTGCCGGCGTCGCGGGCAATGTCCGGCTGCTCTACGGCGGATCGGTGAAGGCCGCCAACGCCGCGGAGATCTTTGCGGTGGCGGACGTGGACGGGGCCCTCGTGGGCGGGGCCTCGCTCAATGTGGCGGATTTCGGACCCATCGTCGCCGCCGCGGGCTGACCCGCGGCGGCGCGGTGGCGTCAGTTCGCGCGGCGGGGCCCGCCCGTCGCGATTTCGTAATGCATCGCAAGGCGTTCGAGCGCTATCTTGAGCACGACCTTTCCCGAGCGTGCCGACCAGCCGAGACGCTTTTCCGCGGTCTCCAGCCCCTCGAGGAAACAGCAGATCCGGAACACGATGTCCGAGAGCCCCGGCCCCAGCGCATCGAGCGCCCGCGCCACCCGCGCGCGCGCGTCCTGCGGGCCCTCGCCCGGCCCCTTGCCGGCGAGGATCTGGCCGCGCCCGCCCGCCGTGAGGAACCGGTCCCAGTTCTGCGCCACGCGCGGACCCATCTGCGCCATCTCGAAATCCTCGCGCAGCCGCTCGCCCGCCTCGATCAGCCCCGGCGCGAGATAGGCCGCCCCGTCCTTGTCGCATTTGCGTCCCAGCACCGACAGCGGGCTCTCGGCGAGATTGAAGCGCAGGCGCTTTTCGCCAGATCCGTCCTCGGCCATGACCTCGCGCTCGGCGAAGAACCGGTGCTGTTCGCGAAAGGGCGACTGCGCCTCGGCAAAGCCCGGCTCCGGGGTGCGCATCAGGCGCTCCTCGGTCAGCAGGCGCTTGAGGGCCGCCCGTCCGACGGCCGTGATGGTGTAACAGGCGATCTTGCCGGCCCGCTCGCAGGCGATCCATTCCTTGAGCGCGAAGGCATGGGCGACGTCGCGCTCGAGCACGGCGATCCGGTTCTGCTTGCCGGGCACGACCTCGCGCAGGACGACGGCCTTCTCCATGCTGGGCGACACCGCCAGGAACGCGCCCTTTTCGCAGAGGCGGCGCAGGATGCGGCGGGCCTCGCGCTCGATTCGCGCCGCGGGACGCTCGTCGTCGTGCGGCACGGAGCCGGCGGCTTGATTAGGCATGGGCATCTCCTGATGAGGATCGTCGTGCAGATTGCTGACGGCCCGGGCACGGCCGAGACGTTCGAGCGCCTCGTCGATCAGCGGGTCGTCGCGCATGGCCTCCACCTTGCGGATCTGGCGCAGCACGGTGGAGGCGTGGCAGCCGCGCGCCCGGGCGAGCGCACGGATCGGGATCCCCGCGGACGTGTGCTGCAGATAGGCGTCGGCGCATTGCGGCAGCCACGCCGGAGCGGAGCCCGGATTGGTGGAGCAGGGCGTCTGCTCGAAGCGGGAAGCAGCGGGAGCACGTTGCAAGGCATTCGTCCGGTTATTGTGAATTTTCGCAAAACTCGTCTTAAAGTTGATTTGTGAAAGCTTGATTAATTTTCGGCGAATCTGAGTCTTATCAATATGTTGCGTCGAATCACCTGAGCGGGCGCTACAACTGAAAGTTGCGCAACACCTCTACCCAGCCCGCAATATGGCCGCGTCAGATCAACGCCAACGAGGGCCACCATGACCGATATTCCCCACGACCTCTCCGACCTGCGCCGCCCCAAGATCCTGATCCGCGCGGCCCGCGCCGGCGTCACGGACTATCGCCGGGACCGTGATCTCAGGCGCCTGGTGCGTGACGCCAGGGGGGCAGCACCCGTCGAGGCGATGCTGCCGCTTCTCGCGGAGGAGAACCGGCTGGAATGCACCCGCACCACCGGCGGGGCCACCTACAACATGCAGCGCCATGTGGCGGTGCTCACGGCGATCCTCGCCGAGGCCCGCCGGACGCTCCCGACGCTGCACTGAGCCCGGAGCCTCTCGCGCGGGACCGCCGCAGGGGCGGTCCCGCGCGCCGGGTCGATCCGGACCCGCCGAAAGAGGCGTGCAGTCTAAAACACCGGCTGACTTGGACGGCAGATGTGGCACTCTCCGCGCCTCGATTGGCGCGTCTGCGGATTTCAGTCCATCCCTTAAGAACGGGCATCGGGGAGTGGCAGAGGTTTCAACGTTCTCGGGCGATCCGGTGGCCTCAGGCTGGCCGCCGGCCGGCGGCTTGTGGTCGCGGGCCGCGACGCCACCGACGAGGACGCCATCGCGGTGGCCCGGAGCACCGGCGGTCCGGGCGTCCGGATGGGCGAGGGGCCGAGCCTCGCGCGGGTGCGGGTGCCGGAGCCTGCCCAGGTGCGCACCTCGTTCGCCCGCGCGGCGGGCTGAGCCTCAGCCGAACGCATCCTTCTCGGCGGCCTTGCGGCGTGCCACGAAATCCTCCAGCGCCTCGGTCGTGCCGGGATCGAGCGGCGGCGCCTCGAACTCCGCCAGCAGCTTGCGCACCCGCGCGTTGGCGAGTTGCATCGAATCCGCTCCGCCCGCCTCCGACCAGGTCTCGAACGGGCGGTAGTCGAACACCTCCGTGCGCCAGAACGCGGTCTTGAAGTTCTCCTGGGTGTGCTGGCAGCCCAGAAAATGCCCGCCCGGACCGACCTCGGCCATCGCCCCCATGGCCTGGGCGTTCTCCGACAGATCGATGCCCGCCGCGATCGAGTGCAGGACGCCGAGCTGGTCCGCATCCAGCACGAACTTCTCGTAGGACGACACCAGCCCCCCCTCCAGCCAGCCGCAGGCGTGCAGCATGAAGTTCACCCCGCCGAGCAGGGCCGCCTGGAGCGTGTTCGCACTCTCGTAGGCCGCCTGCGCGTCGGGCAGCTTCGATCCGCAGAGCCCGCCGCCCGACCGGAACGGCAGGTTCATGCGCCGCGCGAGCTGGCCCGCCCCCCACAGGATCTTCGACGCCTCGGGGGT
>JBBQYB010000143.1:0-7769 GCA_038209095.1 Rhodobacterales bacterium | reverse complement strand
GCGCCTGCAACTCGACCGTGTCAAGATGATCCGCAACCTGCACCATGCCTGCCCCCTTTGTTGTCGTTGGGCAGGATTCTAACCGACGCGATTCCCACAGGGAATCCTCTCCGTAACGAGTCAATTAGCCGGAGTCCTTATGACCCGACCAGCCGATGCTGGAGCCGACGAATCTGCCGATGGTGGCGGCGCAGACGCCGAGCATCGCGCCGCCGATACTGCCGCCAATGGCGGCGGCGGCCGCGCCGAGAACGAGGGTGGCCATGATGGAATTCCGAAGATGGAAGATAATGGGGCGGTCTGCGATCGCCGGTAGCGATCAGACCGTCCTGCTGATCGCATCAGTCGATGTCAGCGCGAAGCGACAGTGCAATTGCCTTGAAGACGCTCAAAGACAGCCAGCGATGACGGCCCGGTTGCTATGCCCGAGTGCGGCGACATGACGGGGAGGAACATCGCGCCGCTGGCGCTGAAAGACCCGTACGGCACAAGCGGAGCCGGCGGTCACGCTGACATCCGTTCGGAATTGACCCGCGCGCCGTCACCGCGTAGCCTAGGAAGTACGTCGCGCAGAGCTTGCGGAGTCCTGCATGAATTCGCGGCACGCGGCGCGGGTACCATCGCTCAGACCGGTGCGCGCTCGGCCCAGCCTGCGAAGACCTGCTCTAGCACGACGACAATGTAGTAGAGCACGATCCCGAGGAACGCCAAGGCGACCAGCACCGCGAACATCAGCGGGAAATCCGAATTGGTGCGCCCACTGTCGAACAGAGCACCCAGACCCCGGCCATGGGGGCTGACGATCTCCATCAGGTTGGTGCCGATGAAGGCCAGCGTCACCGCCACCTTCAACGCACCGAAGAATTCCGGCAGCGTCTTGGGCAGCGCGATCTTCCAGAAGATCTTCGCCTGCGACGCGCCAAGGCTGCGCAGGATGTCGCGATATTCGGGTTCGAGCGTGGACAGGCCAATGCTGACCGACACTGCGATCGGGAAGAACGAGATCATGAAAGCCAGCAACACAGTGTTGAAATCATGCTGCCCCACGAACATCAACGCCACGATTGGCACGACCGTTGCCTTGGGAATGGCGTTGAACCCCACCAGAAGCGGGTAAAGCGCATCGCGCATCGTGCGCGAAAAGCCCATGATCATGCCCAGAAACACGCCGAAGGCCACGGCCAGCAGTAGCCCCACCACAGTGCGCCAGAGTGTCTGCCAGCCCATTGTCAGAAATAGGCTCCAATGCTTTTTATAGGCAGGCAGCAGGTCCGAAGGCGCGGCCATCTTGAATTTCGGCCAGCCATTGACCCAGACCAGCCATTCCCAGAAGCCCAGAAAGATAACCATGGCGATGATGGGAACGAAGAATGCGCGAAGATTGGCTGTCATGCGGCACTTCCTTCCGGGGGCACGCGGCCTTGGGCAATCTCGATCTGATGACGCAGGATGTTCAGCATCTCGGCCGCCTGCGGCGTGTAGAGGTCATCGAGCGTACGCAGGCCGGTATCGGGCACATCCAGGACGTATTGCGTGCGGGCAGGCCGGCCCGACAGCACGATGACCTGATCGGCAAGAAAGATCGACTCGCGCAGGTCGTGGGTGATCAGGACACCCGTAAAGGGCTCGCGTGCCTTGACCTTGTGCATGGTCTGCCAGAGGTCCTCGCGGGTAAAGGCGTCGAGCGCGCCGAACGGCTCGTCGAGGATAAGAACGTCGGGCTGATGGATCAGCGCGCGGCAGAGCGAGGCGCGCTGGCGCATTCCCCCCGACAGTTCTGACGGGCGCTTGTCCTCGAACCCCTCCAGACCCACCAGATTCAGCAGAAAGCGCGCGCGATCCTCGGCATCCTTTTTTGACAGTTTCGAGGGTACGATTTCTAGAGGCAGCAGCACGTTCTTCAGAATCGTGCGCCATTCCAGCAGCACCGGGTTCTGAAACGCCATCCCTACGGTCGAGCGCGGCCCCTTGACCCTTTCGCCATGCAGCCAGACCTCGCCGTGATCGGGTTTCATCAGCCCCGCGATCAGGCGCGTCAGCGTGGACTTGCCACAGCCCGAGGGCCCGACGACGGCCACGAAGCCGCCTTCGGGAACGGTGATATCCAGCCCGTCCAGTACCGGCAAAGGGCCCTCAGCGGTCTTGTAGGCGTGGCGCACGCCCTTGATCTCGATCAGGTTTTCCATGCGCCTTGGCCCGTCAAAATTAATGGGCCCGCCAGGACAAGCGATGTCCGCACGGGCGGATGTCGGATCACGGCAGCTTGAAGCCGCCTTCCGGCAGATACTCGTCGGTGAAATACAAGGCCGCGTCCGGCGTGGTCTGGTATTCGTAAGTCAGCTTGATCTGTTCGATCGCATTGGCGAAGCGGTCAGGGTCGATGATGCCCATGCCGTTGGCCTTGACCCAGTCGGTGACCACGTTGTCGTCCAGCGCCAGTTGCAGGCGCTGGAGCTCCAGCTCCGCGTCCATCGCCGGGTTGACCGAGAGAAGGCTGGCGATCGCCGTTTCGGGATCGGCAATCGTATCGACCCAGCCCTTGGCCACGGCATCCAGGAACCCCTTGATAGCATCGGGGTTGGCGGCGGCGAAATCGGTATTGACGATTATCACGTTGCCATAAAGGTCGACGCCGTGATCGGCCATCAGGATGACCGACACGTCCTCTTCGGGCACGCCAAGGCGGATCGTGTTCAGCGACGAGGTGAAGCTGAACCCCGTCACCGCCTGCACGGTCCCTTCGGCGAGCGAAGGTTCACGCGTCGGGAAGCCCACAGGTTCGATGGTCACCGTGCTCGCGTCGATGCCGTTTTCGGCCACGAAGATCGGCCATTGCGCGAAAGCGCCATCCGGGGGTGGGGCCCCCAGTACCTTGCCTTCCAGATCGGCAGGCGCTTCCACCCCCAGCGACCGGCGGCCCACGATGGCGAAGGGCGGTTTGTCGTAGATCATCATCGCGCCGATGACCGGCGCGTCCGGGTTCTGGTCCAAGAACTTGATCAGGCTGTTGATGTCGGCAAATCCCACCGGAAAGGCGCCCGTGGCCACTTTCGGAATGGCGTCCAGACTGCCCTGACCTGCGGTCAATTCGACAGACAAGCCGGCCTCGGCGAAATAACCCTTTTCGATGGCCACGAAGTAAGGGGCGGAGGGCCCCTCAAAACGCCAGTCCAGCGCGAAAGGCATCGAGGTCTGACCAATGGCCGCCCCCGCCATTGCGCTCAGGCCCAAGGCGGCAAGGGATAAACGGTGGATCATGAACAACTCTCCTGATGCAGTGATTATCTTCTCGTAAATGCGGGCCGACGAAGTGTCACCTGGTCGCGATCGGCCGGCCGCATTCGAGAACTAGTATGACGCATCTCTAGGCGGAGGCAACGACTATGCGGAAATTCTAGGCAAGTGCACCGCCCCTTTTTCGACAACGGATCTTGCGCCGGAGCGCTTCGCATCTTCTTGCCACCCAAGGAGTTATCGTAACTGAACTTGGAATAATGAGCGTGCCCGTGATCTCGGAATCGAGGCAAAACAGGGCCTCTCCGCAGCTGGAGATGTTGAGGAACCGGCATGGCCCACATCCGCCAAGCCTTGGGTTGCCGTTTCCGTTGCGACGTGCACGAACGCGGGGTTTGTGGACATACTTCAAATGGGCCGAACGGTGGCTGAGCACTTACGGCTACCCACTACATCAAGTAGCGTCGTCTGTAGGCCCACCGGAATGACAACACGCGCATCCTGAACCGACGCAAACAAGAGCGCGCTACGACGGCCATCGAGAGGCTGCCCATCCCGGCCGCGATCAGCCCACCGAGCAGGATGTGGCGGATCGCGTCGCGCAGCCGCATGTTCGTGGTCAGCGCGTTGGTTGCGACGCGCAGCGCGCCCCAGGCGGCGAGGATCACCGCTGTCGAGGCCAGGAGATCGCGCAGGGCGGCCGCAATGAAGCCGGGTTCATCATTCATCGGCGCAATTCCAGAAGCGGGATGGACGTGATCGAGCCGAGCCGCTCGAGGTCGAGCGTCACGTCGAGCACGTCGGTGTCGAAGCGGACCGGCACGTCGAATTCGAAGCCCGCGGTGACTGCGACGCCCGCACTCGGCGCGGAACTGAAGGTGACAACGCCGGTCGTTGTGTTGACCGACCAGCCGGACGGCTGATCCACACCGTCGAGCGCGATTCGTACGGTACCTGCCACCGGCTTGGCGATGGCGCGGGTCCAGGATTCCGCCCCCGAGGCGTAGCGCTTGACCAGCTGGAAGGCGGGCGTCGCGCCGTCGCCGGTGCCGATCGTCTGGTCGGTGGGCGCTATTGTGCCGGAGGGCAGGCAGGACTTCTGGTCGCCCCAGTCCTAGAAGCGGAAGCCGTGGAGGCGGCCGTTCCGCGCCTCGAAGAAGCCCACGACCGCCGCCAGATCGTCGGCGCGGCGGATGCCGTAGGCCACATCATAGCGCCGCCGGGAACTGGCCCAACTGGCGTTGCGCTCCTCGTCGCCGGAGGCAAGCTCGACGATCTGCGTGCGGCGTTCCGGCCCGCCGCGCGCCGCGGCTGATATTTTCGGGGAACCGGACCTCGTGGAACGCCATCACTTAGCCCTCCGGCCGAGCGACACGGCGCGGGCGATGTCGGCCGCGACCTGCGTGCGGGATTGCCGGAAGCTCTCGGCATCGCGGGCCATGCTGGTGACATAGACGTTCGGAGCGCTGGCCTGGCCGTATCCGACAGTCTCCCGGCGGGAGAGCACGCGCTCGCCCCGCTGAAGGATGGCCGGAACCTCGTCGGGCTGGAGGCCCGCAAAGGTATTACTGGGCTTCAGGCCAGCCCAGCCACCCGCGTGCCTCCGGGATGCTCCGGCGAAGGCCAGCGCCGGGACCATGCGCGAGGGTCCGGCCGATCGACCATCCCGCCCGCGTGCAGGATGTTCACGAACAGACCTCCCGCGCTCCCGAGAGCGCCAGACAGGGCGTTCCCGATGGGACCGAGAATGAAGCGCCGGGCGGCCAGCTTCGTCAGATCGGCCAGCAGCGACGTCACTAGGTCTCGGAAGTTAAGCTTGCCGGTCCGAACGAGCTCGCCGACGGCGTTCTCGGCCGACTGGAAGGTGCCGACGAGGCTCTGGCCGATATCGCCGCCGATCTCCCGAGCCTAGTTGGCGTAATCGCTGATCGCCGCCGTGACCGCGCGCCAGCCAGTGACGGCGGCATCCACATCGGGCTCAGCTGCGGCGGCGGCAGCAGCAGCCGCCGCACCGGCACCCGTCGCCGCCCGTCCGGCATCGCCGAGGGCGGCACCGAGATCGGTCGCCGCGTCCGTTGCATCATTCAGGGCCGCTTGCGACGCCGCCCCGCTGCCCGCGCCGGCAACCTTCAAAGCATCCCAGGCCGCCAGCGGCTGGGTCGCGACTTCGCTCAGCATGCCTGCGGCCTCGCGGTAACCGTCGGCCCGGGCGCGGGCTTCCTCGGCAGCCGCACCAAGACCAAGATCGGGCGCATCGACATAGCTTCGCGCCAGCGCCGCGGAAAACGCGTCTGCCGCCGCCGCGCCTGCCGCCTCGGCCGCACCCGCGAACGGGTTGTCGACCCGGCCGAGCGCGATCGGATCGAGCGTGCCGATCCGCACGCCGCCTTCGCCGGTCGCCCAGTCGGGAAGCAGGGCCAGCGTCGTGTTCAGGGCCGAGATGAAGCCGTTGATCCGGGTGACGACGCCATTCAGCATCGCCTCGACGCCGTCAATCAACCCGTTTGCCGCCTGGAAGGCGAAGTCGCCGATGGCGGCGGGGAGACGCCCCCAGATCGCCTTCATCGCGTCAAACGCGCCCGTAAAGACCGCCACGGACCTGTCGCCGAAGCTGATCACCCCGGTGATGGCACCATCAAGCGCGGTCAGAGCTGTGGCTTTCAACCCCTCCCAGCTCGCAGCCATCCGCGCCAGCGCCGCGTCGTGCGCGAGGCCGACGCGTCCCCAGACCTCGGAGGCGAGGTCGGACAGCAGGCGAAACGCTTCGCCCACGCCGCCGACCCGTTCGACCAGGCGGGTGAACTGGTAAACGAGTTCACCCGCGCCGACGATCAGCGCCCCGATGCCGGTGCGGATCAAGGCACCCCTCAGCACTACCAGCGCCGTGGCGAGCCCGCGTACGCAGAGCGCCGCAGCGGCCATGCCAGCCACCCAGCGGCCCGCGAGGAAGGCCGCGAAGGTGGCGGCGTAGGTTGTCAGGCGGCCGATGTTGTCGAAGAGGCCGCGGATGCCAATGCCGAGCGGCCCGGTCCGGCTCGCAATCGCCGCCATGGCGTTGGCCGCCGCCTCCAGCGTGGGTGCGGCGGCAACCGCCAGCTGGTTCGTCAGCCCGCGCCAGATCAGCCCGAGCCGGGAGATCGCGTCGTTCGTCCGCTCGATCTGGTCGGCGTCCTGCTCGGAGACGACAACACCGAAAGCGAGCACGTCCTCGGTCGCCTGGCGCAGCGTCGCCGTGTCGATCCGGCTCATGGCGATGGAGCCTTCCTCGCCGAAAAGCTGGCCCGCGAGCGCCGCGCGTTCAGCGGCAGGCACGAAGTTCTCGATGGCGGCGTTGATCGCACCGACGCGCTGATCCAGCGGCAGGGAAATCAGGTCGGCGGTCGACAGCCCCAGCCGCTCCAGCGCATCGGCAGCGGGTCCGGTCCCGGCGGCGGCCTGGCTGAGGCGGCGTGTCAGATCCTTTGTCGCCTGTTCGATGCTGGACATCGACCCGCCCGCAAGTTCGCCCGCGTGCTCCAGCGTCTGGATCGAGGCGACCGTGGTGCCGAGGGACTGCGCGAGCTTGGCCTGCGCATCGACCGTCTGGAGCCCGGACCGGACCATCGCGACGCCGGCCGCGGCTGCGGCGGTGACGGCGGCCGCCATCGGGATCGTCACCCGCCGCGAGAACGCCGCGAGCCGGTCGTTCGCAGCTTCCATCTCGCGGCTGAGCCGCCCGAAACCCCGCGACCCAGCTTCGCCGACACCTTCCAGCTCTGCGCGCACCTGCCGTCCGCCCACGGCCGCGAGGCGGACGCTGACCCTCTTTTCAGCCATTGGGACGTTCCATCTGTTCGTTGAGTTTGGCGACCATCACCGCCTCGATGACGGGCAGTAGTTCGGCCATGACGAGCGGCGGCACGCCGAGCGCGTCACCCAGCGCGAGCGCCGCCGTCATGTCCCAGCCGATCACAGCGCCCGGCAGCACGCGGAGCTGGCCGCCGAGGCGGCCGACGAAGTCCCAGACTTGCCAGCCCTGAAATGTGGAGGGCCGGTTCAGCCGCGCCGGGCAGTCTTCGCACGCCACTTGGCAGGCGTCGCAGTATCGGTCGCCCCCGCCAAAGGACCATTCGGCGAGAGCGCGGAGACGTTTTTTTGGCGGTGTCTGCGGTCCGTGTCGGGCTTGCAAAGTTTGGAACAATTTAAGAACATCAGGCCTCTGGAAGAGGGGGCGATGAATGGACGGGAAGACGTTTGCGCGGTTCTGCGTGCGCATTGAGGGGATGTCGGTCGGTCAGGTGCGGGAGTTGCGGGCGCGGCTCGGTCGACTGCAGGCGCGGACCAAGGCGCGGGCGCGGATCGACCGGCGCGGCGAGGCGCTCGCGGCGTGCCTCCATTGCGGGGCCGGCTGGCTGGTGCGCTGGGGCGAGACGCGGACCGGTCTGCGGCGCTTTCGCTGCAAGAGCTGCCGACGGACCTTCTCTTCGGCCACCGGTACGGCGGCGGCGCGGCTGCGGTTGCCCGAGAAGTTCCATCTTGCGGTCGAGGACATGTTC
>JBBQYB010000142.1:0-7837 GCA_038209095.1 Rhodobacterales bacterium | reverse complement strand
GCCAGGGGCTTCGAAGTGCTGCCGCGTCGATGGGTCGTCGAGCGCACCTTCGCATGGCTCGGCAGGTGCCGAAGGCTGGCGAAGGACTGGGAGCAGACCTTGGAGAGCGCCACCGCATGGACCTTGATCGCAAGCATCAGGCTCATGACGCGACGTCTCGCAAGATACTGCCATGTCGCATGAACTTTTGAATCAGGCTCTTAGGCAGTGTACAACGATTTTTATGAGCTGTGGCCCGTGCGAACACTTCCGGATACGGTGCCACGCTTAGGGTTCGCACAAAACTCAAACGATCAGCAACATTTCCGAGATCCGTAGCCGGCTTCGCGCCGACATGTTCGATCCGGCGAACCCAGTTCGCCCCAAGGTAATAGTAGCGCAGACTGTCGAGACCCGGATCAATGATGCCTTCCAGCCTCGCCTTTAGCGCCACCCATTGCGCAGGATCGACCTCGATCTCGAAAACCGGAAACCGGAAACCGAAAACTGTACGCGTTGGCCATAGTTCTGACAGGCGCGAGCTACCTGTCGCAATCGCTTTCGGCCGATGGGCGTCTGAGTGTTCACATCATAGGTCACCAACACCGTCATCGGGTCATTTCCAGAACCAGGTCGGATAGGCGTCGAGATCACCGCGAAGATGGCGGGCCAGAAGTTGCGCCTGTAGTCAAGGCACGAGGCCGAAAGGCGCCTTCTCGCCGAGAAAAGCGTGTTTCCGCTCCTCCTTCCTACGCTCCTGCCAGGCCGTCAGCACCAGTTTGCGGGCGTCGTCGATGAGCGGCACCGCCCCGCCGTCGAGTACGCGGAAATCTCCGGCGCGCAATTGACGACGGTTCAAGAGCGACAGCGCAAGCCGGTCGGCGAGCGGCGCGCGCAGCTTCTCAATCAGATCCATCGCAAGGCTCGGGCGGCCGGGGCGGTCGCGGTGCAGGAACCCGACGGCAGGATCGAGGCCCACGCTCTCGCAAGCGCTGCGGCAATCGTGGGTCAGAAGCGTGTAGAGAAAGGACAGGAGCGCATTAACCGCATCGAGCGGAGGTCGTCGTGACCGGCCGCGCCAGCGCAATTCCGGGTCGGGCGCCCGGATGAGCGGGTCAAAGACAGCGAAGTAAACTTGCGCCGCCTCGCCTTCCGAGCCGCGAAGGATGTCGAGTGTCGCATCAGTGAAACTCGCCCGACGCAGGACATACGCCATGCGATCCGTCGCGCCTTCGATTTCGGCGCACGCCTCAGGCCGCATCTCGCCGCCATGGTCCCGCAAGGCGCGCCTCAGTATGGCGCGCTGGTTGGCGAACTTTCCGATGACGAAGGATTAGGCGATCTCCAGAGGCGCGTCGCTCGAGAGATATTGGGCGCGGCGTAGCAGCACGTTGCCGCTGACCAGCCCCTCGATGCGCGCCTGAAATCGACCGACGCGGTCGAGCAGCACAATGCTGCTCTTGGCTCCATCGCAGGCTCCGATCAGGGCGGGCAACACAAGGATTGGCCCGATGGCGACGACTGACGCGAGCATGTGAAGTGGCGCACGGGCGCGCTCCACCCCTTCGATTTCGGCCACAAGGTTCTGGCCGTCCTTCTTCAGGGCGGTGCCCTCGGTGGTGACGAACATGGTGTTCAGCAGCTTTTTCACGCGCGGTCGTCCAGGGCCTCCGTGACCATCCAGTCCCGCCAGGCCACCACCCTGCGTCCTGCGGTCTCCGGACAGCAGAGATCATGCAACGAGCACGCGCGGCAACGACTGGTGTGAAGCGTAGGAGGCGGCGTCTCGCCAGCGGCGAAGACGCGCGCAAGATCGGCGACGGTCGCCTCTGTCAGCGCGCGCAGGCCGGCGTCAGAAGGAACCTGCACGCGGCGCTTGGTCTCCGTGTAGAACAGCGCCCCCGCGAGGACGGGCGCGTCGGTCATCTCCTCGAGGCAAAGCGCCTGTGCGCAGAGCTGGACTTCGTCCGCCCGGTGCAGCTTGGGCTTGCCGCGCTTGTATTCGACAGGAAATGGTCTCTCCCGGTCCGTCTCGCGGTGAAACTCCACGACGTCCGCAACGCCCGAAATGTTGAGCCGCCGCGATGCAACCGGCAGCCCCATCACTCGCCGCACCCCCCGCGCCGTCCGCTGCCCGCCCTTGTCGGCAACGGAGTGTAGAACATGCCCCTCTGCGGTGAACCGGTTCTCGGCCCAGAGCCTCTCGATCTGAATCAGCGCCGCCTAACGCAGGCACTAAACCGCATGTTGCAACGCCGAAAGCGGGATTGGCTCCGCGTTCGGCGTGTTCATCACAGCAACCGCAGGACCTCGACGCCGACGGGCATGTCGGCGTCGTCGATGCGAATTGCATAGTCGGAGAACTTGCGCGCCGGCGGCAGGTTCTCCAGCCGGGCGTCATTTCCCGAAACTCGCCATCGACGTTCCGCCCGATTGTGAAGCGCTCGAACAGCTTGTGGGCGTGGCGTCGCCGAGCGCGCTCTCATGGCGAAAAACGATCAACTTCCGGGTCGCCATCTCCCCGCGCGCGGCGGAACGATCATGCTCAAACATGCTGCCGATCGCCTCGAAAAGCAGGTCGAGGTCGCCCTGGGAACGCCCGCTTGCCTTCTCGGTTCACGCGTCTCGCAGCCTGGATGATCTGGTCGAGCCCGACCCGCGCCCGCCAGCCAAACGGAAAATCAAAAACGACCCCCGCTTCCACGAGGCTCGTCGCGATCAGACGGCAAGGTGCCCCTGCTTTCAGGCGCCCGCGCACATCACTCAGGATGTCGTGGCGGTGCGCGGCGTACTGGCGCGTCGTCAGATGCAAGACGTCCTTTAGTCCCTCGGCCTTCGCGGCCGGAAAAAGATCGAGTACGTGGCCACGGCCGTTGACGATGACCAAGGCCTGCCGCTCGGAGCGCAGCGCGGCGATCAGCGCGCCATTGTCCGTCTCGTCGCCGTCAACGATCTGCAGGCGCCGCAACTGTTTCGCGAGGCATTTGGGATCAGGGGCGAATTCGCGCAAACCCTGCGAAATTCTGCCCTTGAGCGCCTGCTGAACGGCGGGTTGCGTTGCCGTGCAGAGCACGATCGAGCATTTCCAGTGCCGCGCCAGACAGTCGAGCATCCGCAGCACGGGACGGAGGAGCGCCTTCGGCAGGGTCTGGGTCTCGTCGAGGATGATCACGCTGCCCGCGATGTTGTGCAGCTTCCGCGCCCGGGCAGGACGCGCGGCGAACAGGCTCTCGAACACCTGCACATCGGCCAAATCGGGCCATGACCGGTCTACCTCCCTGCTTTCGAGCGGGGCATAGAAAGCCTCCGTATCGCGTTAATCCGCCTCAACAAGGCAGGAAAACACCATGCGCACCACTACGGACAAGTCGAAGCCTGCCGTCTCGCGCGAGAGATGTCCCATGAACTCCGCATTGACCCCCGCGAGATCGACCGCGACTGCCTCGCGCCAGGCGGGATCGAGTCCGCCCGCAAACCGCTCGATGCGCCGGTCGACACAGGCCTCTGTCGGGTTGAGCCGGTCGGGCAAGCCTGCATAGTGGCCGAGTATGCAATTGGCGAGGATCTCGGCCGCGTCCTTGTCACGCGGTCCGGCCTCACGACGCACGATCGCGCCGCCCGCAGTCGAGTGGTCTATCCGGACGTCAGCACCCTCAATGCGGCGCTGAAAGGTCGGGTGATACTTGCCGAGGTCATGTAGCAAGCCCGCGCAAAACGCTGCCTTCTCGAGGCCAAGTGGTCGTGCCGCAACCGAAGCCATGCCCGCAACCGAGCGCAGATTCTCGGACAATTCCTGCCAGTCGCGCATGTCGTCCGGCGTGCGCCCAAAACGTCGCGCTCGTTCCACCTTCATTCAGATGTGCAGAGTGGAGCTGATTGGTGCGTCCACGAGACGCTGCGTGTCAACGGCGGACGCACCACGTGAATGCTTCCACCTCGTGGCGCTACGCCTGCCTGCACCTCACCTAATCTCAACAGCGCGCGCTGATTTCATGTTTTACCGTCCAGACAGAATGATATCTGGCCTTCGTGAGAGCCCTTGCCGCAGGGGCCACGCCGGTGGCGGCGGATGATCGCGATTGGGAGACCCTGCATAGCGCGAGCAAGCGGACACGGGTCAGCCTCTCGGAACTGAACGCCACGATCCGCAACGGCCGATTAGTGGTTGGACATTCCCGTATTTGACGGCTTGTGCACAATGCCGATGTCGACACGATGCTCTTTCTCGTCGCCAAGCAAGGGTGCCCCGGCTCTGCTTCGATTTTAGCGGAAAAAGCATTTAAATCAATGCTTTGTGATAAGCTCGTCGAAAACTCGAAAAAGCGCTTGACAGGGGTGCGCACGCGACAGCGCAGTTTTGCGCATTCTTATGCTTCGTTGAAAACGAGGCTTCTTGGTGGGCCAGCGGGGATTCGAACCCCGGGCCAATTGATTAAGAGTCAACTGCTCTACCGCTGAGCTACTGGCCCCAAGAAGTCACTGGTGAGCCCGGCGGGACTCGAACCCGCGACCCACTGATTAAAAGTCAGTTGCTCTACCAACTGAGCTACAGGCCCAACCGTTCCGGTGTCTAGGAGCGTTGGGAGGCACGGTCAAGCACCCTGTGCCCGCCAGGCCATGGCCCCGCGCGCGCAGCCCCCCTATATAGCGGCGATGGATGGCGAATCTCAAGCCCCTCGCCCGGATCTGCGGTTTCGCAAGATGCACGGGCTCGGCAACGACTTCATGGTGATCGACGCCCGTGGGGGGCCCGATCCGGTGTCGGCGGCGCAGGTGCGCGCGCTGGGGGACCGCAGACGGGGCGTGGGGTTCGACACGCTTGCGGTGATCCGCGACGGGCAGGAGGCGGATGCGCGGCTCGATTTCTGGAACGCGGACGGCACGGAGGCCGCCGCTTGCGGCAATGCGACGCGCTGCGTCGCGCGGCTGATGATGGACGAGCGCGGAGCAAGCCGCCTGACGCTGCGCACGGGACGCGGCGTGCTGGTGGCGGAGGACGCGGGCGCCGGGCTGATCCGGGTGAACATGGGGCAGCCGCAGGAAACCTGGGAGAGAGTGCCGCTGGCGCGCGCGGTGGATCTCGACGCGCTGCCGCTGGAGGGTGCGCCCGGAGCGGTGGGCATGGGCAACCCGCATTGCGTATTCGTGGTGACGGATGCTGAGGCGGTGGATCTGACGGAGATCGGGCCGCGGGTGGAGCACGATCCGCTGTTTCCCGCGCGGACCAACGTCGAGGTCGTGCAGGTCATTGATCGCGAGACGATCCGGATGCGGGTCTGGGAACGCGGGGGGATGATCACGCAGGCTTGCGGGTCCGGGGCCTGTGCGGCGGTGGTGGTTTGTGCGCGACGCGGCCTGACGGGGCGGCGCGCGAAAGTGCGGCTCGACGGCGGGGTGCTGGAGATCGACTGGCGGGCGGACGGTGTGTGGATGACCGGGCCGACGGCGGAGGTGTTCGAGGGCGTGGTACCGGCAGCATTCCTGGAGGGTGTGGCGTGAGCGCGCCGCGCCTGACCACGTTCGGCTGTCGGCTGAACGCCTACGAGAGCGAGGCAATGAAGGGGCTGGCGGAGGCCGCGGGTCTGGACGATGCGGTGATCGTCAACACCTGTGCGGTGACGGCCGAGGCCGTGCGCCAGGCGCGCCAGCAGATCCGCAAGCTGCGCCGGGACGCGCCGGGGGCGCGCATCGTGGTGACGGGTTGTGCAGCGCAGACGGATCCGGCGGCGTTCGCGGCCATGCCGGACGTGGATGCGGTGCTGGGCAATGCCGAGAAGCTGGAACCGGAGGCCTGGGCGCGGCTGGCCGGGGGGGATGCGCCGCGGGTAGCGGTGTCCAACATCATGGCGACGCGGCGTCCGGCGAGCCCGCTGATCGACGGGCTCGGGACGCGGGCGCGTGCCTATGTGCAGGTTCAGAACGGCTGCGACCATCGCTGCACGTTCTGCATCATCCCTTACGGCCGCGGCAATTCGCGCAGTGTGCCGGCGGAGACGGTGGTGGCGCAGGTGCGCCGGCTGCGCGACCGGGGGTTCAACGAGGTCGTGCTGACGGGCGTCGACATGACGAGCTGGGGGGCGGACCTGGAGGGGGCCGGGCGGCTCGGGGATCTGGTGATGGCGGTGCTGCGCGGCGTGCCCGATCTGGCGCGGTTGCGGATCAGTTCGATTGATTCCATCGAGGCCGATCCGCTTCTGGTGGAGGCGATCGGCAGTGAGGCGCGGCTGATGCCGCATCTGCATCTGTCGTTGCAGGCGGGTGACGACATGATCCTTAAGCGGATGAAGCGGCGGCACGGACGCGCGGATGCGGTGGCGTTTTGCGAGGGCGTGCGCGCGGCGCGGCCGGACATGGTGTTCGGGGCGGACATCATTGCGGGGTTTCCCACCGAGACGGAGGCGATGTTCGAGAATTCGCTGCGGCTGGTGGAGGACTGCGGGCTGACCTGGCTGCACGTGTTCCCGTATAGTGCGCGCGAGGGCACGCCTGCGGCGCGGATGCCGGCGGTGGCGGGGCCGGCGGTCCGGGAGCGCGCAAGGCGGCTGCGGGCAGCCGGAGAGGCAGCCGTGGCGCGCCACCTCGGGGAGATGCAGGGGCGGCGCGTGCGACTGTTGCTGGAGAAGCCGGATCTGGGGCGCACGGAGGGGTTCGCCCTGACAAGGTTCGAGGGGGTCGGGCAGCCGGGCGAGATCGTGGAGGCGCGCATCGTCGGGCGCGCGGAGGGTATGCTAGTGGCGGCGGCGGCGTGAGCCTCAGCCGGCGCGCCAATGGTCGCGCAGATCCTCGGTGAGCCAGGCAGTACGGGCGGCAAGACGAGCACGGGCGAGGCGCAGGACGACCATGGCGGAAATTGCGAGGCCCGCGATCACCAGCCAGCCGGTTTTGCCGAAGGCGGCGAGGATGAGCGCCCCGAGGACGGCGGCGGCGGCGGAGGCGGATCCGAGAAACACCAGCAGGAGGAATTCGGCGGTCATGGGGTTTGCCCTTCGGTCTATCAGTTCTTATCATGTCATCATTCGGCCGCGGTTCAAGCCCCGGCATGTCGCAGCGGAGGTACAGCCTTAATGCCAGCCCCCCTCGCCCTGAGCCCCCTCGCCTGGACCGCGCTGCGCATCGGTGCGGCGGCGGCGGTCGCGATCTATGCATCGCGCCGGTCCGCATCGCAGCCGAAGGACGCCGAGCACGCGCATGTGCTCGACGGGTTGCCCGAGGGCCTGGCCGCCCATCCGCATTCGGCGGAGGCGGAGAGCGGGCTGCATGGCGCGGGGCGGTTCAAGCGTACGTTTCGGTTCGGAGCCGGGGGACCGGGGTTCGAGATCGATGCGGCGGCCCTGGGACGGCTGCGCGTGCGGCGGGTGGACTGAGCATGACCCTTGCCCTCTACGGTTCGCCGCGATCACCCTTCGTGCGGATGGTGGAGGTGTGCCTGCGCGAGGCGGGGCTGTCGGACCGGGTGGAGCGGAAGGAGGCCGTGGGGGATGCGCTGGCACCGGGGACGATGCCGCTCGCGCAGAACCCGCTCGGCAAGATCCCGACGCTGAGCCGACCCGAGGGACCGGCGCTTTATGATAGCCGGGTGATCTGCCGGTATCTCGACGATCTGGGACAGGCGGGGCTCTATCCGGCGGCGCCGCGGCTCTGGGAGACGCTGACGCTGGAGGCGACGGGGCACGGGATCGCCGAGGCGGCGGTGCTGATGGTCTACGAGGAGCGGCTGCGCGGTCCGGAGGCGCGGTCGGCGGAGTGGGTCGAGGGGCAGTGGACCAAGGTCGGTCGGGCGCTGGATGCGCTGGAGGCGCGCTGGATGTCGCATCTGGCGGGGCCGGTCGACATCGGGCAGATCGCCGTGGGCTGTGCG
>JBBQYB010000141.1:0-7935 GCA_038209095.1 Rhodobacterales bacterium | reverse complement strand
GACGTGGTGAACTGCCCGTGCGTCCCGAACAGCAGATCCGCCCGGTCCCCCACCGCCGCGCGTACCGCCCGGCAAAACGCCTCGGACCGGTCGAGATCGCCCAGGGTCGGCTGGCGCCCCCCATGCACCGTATAGGCCCCGGCCGGGTCGAACTTCACCGCCGTGAAGCCCTCGCCCACCAGCCGGGCCGCCGTCTCGGCCGAGGCGTCGGGGTCGTTGTAGAACGTCGCCGGATCGTCCCCGGGCCCCGGATAAAGATAGGTATAGGCCCGCAGCCGGTCCTGCATCCGCCCCCCCCAGAGCGCGTGCACCGGGCGCTCCAGCGCCTTGCCGAGGATGTCCCAGCACGCGATCTCGAGCCCCGAGAACGCCCCCATCACGGTCGGATCGGGTCGCTGGGTGAAGCCCGCCGAATAGGCGCGCCGGAACATCATCTCGATGTTCTGCACGGCCTCGCCCGCCATGTGACGCTCGAACACGTCGAGGATCACCCCCCGCATCGCCTCCGGTCCCACGCTGGCCGCGTAGACCTCGCCCCAGCCGACGATCCCGCAAACGGTCGTCACCTTCACGAACAGGAAATACCGTCCCCCGAACCCCGGCGGCGGATTGCCCACCACCAGAACCTCCGCCCCCGCGAGCTTCACGAAGCGTCCCCGCGGACTAGGTGCTGGCCCGTCGGGCATCGGGTCACGGGCAAGTCACGCCTCCGGTCAGATCACCCCGCACCCTAGCCAGACCCGCCCCCGTCCGCCAAGCCCCTACGCGCCCTGTCCGCCGGCCCCCTTCGGCCGCGCCGCGTGGTGCCGCCGGATCTCGCGCCCCGCCTCCCGGTGGCTCCCGAGCCAGCTCTCGAAGTCCGGCACCGCATCCGGCCTGACCTCGAACCGCGTCTCGGCCTCGCACACCACGATCCGGCCGATGTCGTGCTTGGTAATATGCCCCAGACGGCAGATCAGCGGCAGAATCGAGCGGACCTGCGCCGGCCCCGACCCGCCGCAGTTGAGCGCAAACCAGATCCCGTCCTTGATCCGCGGACGCTTGTCCCTCAAATCGCCCGCCGGCGCGATCAGAACTCCCGGAACCGGCAGGTTGGCCATGTGCTCGCGCAAGAACGCGATGGCCACGACCTCCGCGTCGAACCGCCCGAGGAGCCGCGTCGCCGTGGCCCGCTCTTCGGCGCTCACGTCCGCGACCAGAGGGTCGGTGGCAAACAGCGCCGCCTCGTCCTTGGCGCGGATCTCCTCGGGTCCAGGCGGGCGCGTCCAGTGGCTGTGGACGCTCGCGCGGGTGAACAGCGCCTCCGCCCGCCGCCGTTGCGCGGGCGGCACCACGATGACCGCAAGCCCCTCGCGCCCGGCCCGTCCGGTGCGCCCGGACCGGTGCGTCAGCACCGCCGCCGTCTCCGGCAGATCCGCGTGGATCACCAGTTCCAGCCGCGGCAGATCGAGCCCCCGCGCCGCCAGATCGGTCGCGACACACACCCGCGCGCGCCCGTCGCGCATGGCCGCCACCGCGGCGTTGCGTTCGTGCTGCGGCAGCGCCCCCGAGAGCGCCACCACCTTGAACCCGCGCATCCCGAGACGGCTCGCGAGATGCGCCACACCCTCGCGCCGCGCGCAGAACACCATCGCACCGTGGGCGTCGTGCAGACGCAGGATGTTCACGATGGCGCTCTCGCGGTCGCAGGGCGCGATGGCCATGGCCTCGAACCGGAGCGTCGCTGGGGGCTCGCCGCTATGCGCGGCCGAGACCCGCAGGATATCGTGCTGGTAGGCCGCGGCCAGCTCCTCGACCCGCGCCGTGATCGTGGCCGAGAACATCAAGACCTGATGCTCCGCCGGCGTGGACGCCATGATGAACCCCAGATCGTCGCGAAACCCGAGATCGAGCATGTCGTCGGCCTCGTCGACCACCACGCAGCCGATCCCGGCGGTCTCGAGGTCCCCCCGCTCGATATGGTCGCGCAGCCGTCCCGGAGAACCCACCACGATCTCGCACCCGGCGTGGAGCTTCGCGCGCTCGATCCGCATGTCCATCCCGCCCGTGCAGCACACGATGCGCGCGCCCGAGTCCGCATAGAGCCAGCCAAGCTCGCCCGTGACCTGCTGTGCCAGCTCGCGGGTCGGCGCGATGATCAGCGCCTTGGGCCGGCTTCCCCTGCTGGCCAGACCGTCCTCCCCGAGTACGCGCCACCCGAGCGCCAGCCCGAAGGCCAGCGTCTTGCCCGACCCGGTCTGCGCCGAGACCAGCATGTCGCGCCGGACGTCGACCACGTCGAGCACGGCGCTCTGGACCTCGGTCAGGGCATCGAATCCATGTGCCTCGAGGGCATGTGCAAGCACGTCCGGTAGATTTGGTATGACTGTCATGCGTGCTCTTTCCGAGGCGCGTGCGAGACCCTCCGGGACGGCACAGGGCCGCGAGGAACCGGGGGTCCGACTGCGGGCCGCCGGCAACTTGCCAGCGCCTCTGACTTGGACGTATAGACGCGACAAATTTAAAACAAATGAACCAAGCGGGATATGCACCATGCCGAAGATAAACGGGAATGAAATTCGTCCCGGCTACATCCTGGAACACGACAAGGGCCTGTGGGCGGCCGTCAAGGTCTCGCACGTGAAACCCGGCAAGGGCGGCGCCTTCGCCCAGGTCGAGATGAAGAACATCCGCGACGGCCGCAAGCTCAACGAGCGGTTCCGCTCCGCCGACAAGGTCGAACGAGTGCGCCTCGACCAGAAGGACCAGCAGTTCCTCTACGAGACCGACGGAATGCTCGTGTTCATGGATGCCGAGACCTTCGAGCAGATCGAGATCCCCGCCGACATCCTCGGCGAGCGCCGCCCCTTCCTGCAGGACGGCACAACGGTCCAGATTGAATACTACGAGGACGAGGCGCTTAACGTCTACCTCCCCGAGAAGGTCACCTGCACCATCACCGAGACCGAACCCGCGGTGAAGGGTCAGACCGCCGCCAACAGCTTCAAGCCCGCCATCCTCGACAACGGCCTGCGCGTGATGATCCCCCCCTTCGTCGGCGAGGGCGAGGCCATCATCGTCTCCACCGAGACGATGGAATACGTCGAGCGCGCCTGAGGTGCCGAAGCGCTCCGGGTCCGGGGACGCGGCGCCATCGTCCTTCGACCCGGTCGCCTACTGGAACGCGCGCCCGAACCCGAACGCGAGCCCGGTCGCACCGGACTGGATGAAGCGGTTCGTCTCGGACCATGTCGCCCGGGTGACGCGGGTCCTGGAACTCGGCCCGGGGGTCGGCAGGACGCTGGACGTCTACCGGCCCGGTCAGCGTATCACGACGCTCGACCTGTCGCGCCTCTATGCAGGCAAGCTCGCCGCGCGGGCGGAGGACCTCGGACTGACACTCGAGCAGCATTGGCTCGACCATCCGGACGCGCCGTTTCCGTTCGAGGATCGGGCCTTCGACTGCGCCGTCTGCGTCCAGGTTCTCATGCACGTGCCACCGGCACATATCGCGCACAGTCTCGGGGAACTCGCCCGCGTCGCGACGCAAGCCGTCATCGTCACAACGTTGAACCCCGGCTGGACCGACCGCGTCCGACATTGCTTCAATCACGATTACGAGGCGCTGAGCCTGTCCGTCGGCTGCACGGCGGAGGTCCTGCTTCGCACCGGGGACCAGATCGGCTTCCTTCTCCGACGTGCGGATCGCCCGGCAGCCTGAACGCCCCGGATCAGTCTGCCCGGTTGGAAGTGACCCTTGCAGGCCCAAACCGTCTCGATCAGGCCTTGTAACTCGAACTAACTTTTTAGTTGAAACTGCGCTTGTTTATTTACTGCAAGTTTTCCAAACAATTACAAGTTGCTTTTCTTGCAAACATCACGGTGCAACCATCTCTTGACCGAACTTAGGCACTTGAGGAGATCGTGGCGAACGTCAATTATAGCAACTCGATCAATCTTTCCAGATTTATGCTGACCGACGATTACTCGGACCGCGGCGCAGTCATGCAGAACAACCTGCTGGCAGCTAACCTTTCCTACAACGCCAATTACAAGGTCACCTTAAAGGGTAATTTTTATGAAGCGTGGAACTCTTTTTATGAATGAACCGACCTCACCGGCACTATTTGCAGTCTCACGCTCCAATACAAATCGAGCGTCGTGGCGTCGATCACGGGCCTGGAGGCAGATTTCGCGACGTTCGACCGGGTCGGAGTGACCAAAGGTGGCGAGGCCGCCTTGTCCTATCTGCTGTCCGGCAATGACACGATCGCCGGGTCTCAGCCAACGACACCCTGAATGGATATGCAGGCAACGACATCATTCAGGGCAACGCAGGCTCGGACAGCCTGCGCGGCGGCAACGGATCCGACAAACTGATCGGCGGTCTTGGCAGGGATGTGCTGACCGGAGGCTCAGGCGCCGACCAGTTCATTTTCCAGTCCGCCGCCGACAGCAGGGCCGGATCCAGGACCAAGGACATCGTCACCGACTTCGGCAGGATCGACCTGATCCATCTCGAGACGATCGACGCGAACGTAAACAGGCGCGGCGATCAGGACTTCCGGTTCATCGGCGAGAAGGCCTTCTCGAAGGCCGCCGGCGAACTCCAGGTCGTAAAGGGATCGGTCATCGGCGACGTCAACGGGGACGGGATTGCTGATTTCGTGATTTCGGTCTTTTCCGGAAGCAACTGGCTTGCGCAGCTGACCGCAGACGATTTCGTCCTCTAGGATCTTCCCGACCGTCGCCAACGCCGCCGGAGAGCCCGGCGGCGTTCGGCCCGCGCCTCACAACCGTGCCAGCAACTCGGCCTTCTTGGCCTCGAATTCCGCGTCCGTCAGAATACCCTTGCTATGCAGCCCGGCCAGCCTCTCGATCTTGTCGAAGATATCCCCCTCGCTCACCGGACCGTGTCCCGATGTCGCGTCTGCGTCCGCGACGGAAGGCTCCTCCGACGTCCCGCTCGCGATCTCGCCGCCTGGCTCGGTCTCCCCCGACACGACCGGCAGTTCCGCGATTCCGACCGCCCCGAGCTGGCTCGTGAACCTCAGCCCCCGGTCCGGGCCCTGCTGATGCTGCGACACCCCGCCGATCCGGTGCGCGCCCGTGTCGTGGACGACGACCCGGCCGTCGCGCTCCACGGCGAGCCGCCGCGCCTCGGGGAACACCGCATAGCGCATGTCGTTCTGCGCCCCTGACGCGGCTGGCCGCCCAAGATCCCCCGGCCACCACCGGGTCTCCGCCATAAAGAGGCTCCCATCCCGCACCAGCTCCGCCAGATCCGTGGCAAGCGCATCGACCCGCGCCTTCAGGGCGGTGTTGAACATGTCGCCGACCATTGTCATCCCGCCGCGCGACCACTGCCCCATCCCGCCGAGCTCGGCGATATCGAACTGCGCCTGGGTGCCGCCGCCCGAAGCCAGCGCGACCGCCAGCTGCCGCGCCGCCCCGACGCTCACCCCGTGCCGCGACGCCGCCTCCTCGATTGCCCGCAGGGCCTCCGCCTTGATCTCACCCACACCGCATCCCCCTCGTTCCCCAGCCATACCACGGCCACCCCGTCAGGCCAGCCCCTCCGGGCGCAGCGCGTACTCCGCCATCACGTCATAGACCGGCCCCGCCTTGCCGAGCCAGGAGCGCATCAGCCGGAACTCCGCCACCTCGAACGGCCCCGCCCGAAACCGCGCACCCCGCACCACAAATGCCTGCATCCGCACGCCATCCTCGCCCGTCAGCCCTGCGTTGAGCCGCGCCAGCGTCACATGGGGCCGGTAGCGCTTGCGCTCCAGCGGGATCCCGCCGTCCCGCACCGCCTGCACCACCTTCTCGCGCAGATGGCTCAACCCGGCACTCGGCTCCGCCTCGGTGCGCAGCACCACCGCACGCCCCTCCCCCGCCAGCGCCAGCCCCGCAAGCCGCAACTCGAACCTGGCCGCCGCGATCCGCGCCAGCGCATAATGCACGTCCTCGACCACCGGCTCGGGCTGCTCCCCGAGAAAGCCGAGCGTCAGATGCAGGTTCCCGCGCTCCACCGCCCGCCCCGCCGGCAGACCTGCCTGGGCTGCGATCAGCGCCGAGGCGACCTCTTCGGGCAGCCCTATGGCCACGAACGCCCGGATCACCGCGCCAGCAGCGCCTCGACCTCCGCGAGACGCGGCATCGAAGGCGCCGTCCCCGGACGCGTCACCGAAATCCCCGCCACGGCACAGCCGAACCGCACCGCCGCCACCGGGTCCATCCCCCGCGCCAATGCCACGGCGAACCCGCCGTTGAAGGCATCGCCCGCCCCCGTGGTCTCCACCACCGGCCCCGCGCGCAGCGCCGGCACCATCTCCGTGCGCTCCGCCGAATGGTAGAGCGCCCCCCGCTCGCCCAGCGTGATGACGACGCCCTTCACCCCGCGCGCGAGAAACGCCGCCGCCGCCGCCTTCGCCTCCTCCACGCTCGCCACCGCGATCCCCGTCAGCGCCTCCGCCTCGGTCTCGTTCGGCGTCACGTAGTCGCAAAGCGCCAGCACGTCGTCGCCCAGCGCCTGCGCCGGAGCGGGGTTCAGGATCGTCGTCACGCCCGCCTTGTGCGCGATCATCAGCCCCCGGACGGCCGCGGCCAGCGGCTGTTCGAGCTGGGTGACGAACACCCCCGCCCCGGCGATCAGCGCCGCATGCCGGTCGAGATCGGCGGGAGCGATCGTCGCCGCGGCCCCCGGAGCCACGATGATCGCGTTGTCGCCCGTCGCCTCCTCGACGAAGATATAGGCGGCCCCGGTGTAACTCTCCGGATCGCGCGCCACATGCGCCCGGACCCCGGCCTCCGCCCAGGTCGCCATCGCCATCTCGCCAAAGGCATCCGCCCCCAGCTTCGAGATGAAATGCACGTCCCCACCCAGCCGCCCGGCGGCCACGGCCTGGTTCGAGCCCTTGCCGCCCGGCCCGAGGGCAAAGCTGTTCCCGAGGATCGTTTCGCCGAGACGCGGCTGGCGCGCCGCGCGGTAGGACGTGTCCGCCACGAACACCCCCAGGATGACGACGGGTTTCTGGTCCATCTCAAACCTCCGGCGCGATCACGCCCTTGCGAAAGGCAAAACACCCGTAGAACCGCCGCTCACCGGTCTGGATCACCGCATAGGCCTGCCTGGCCCGCGCATAGAACGCATACCGCTCCACGCCGATCATCGGCCAGGCCTTGCCCTCGGCGCGGTCCACTTCGGCCTGCACCTCCGACATGACCGGCTCGATCCGGTCCGCGTCGCCCACGACTTCCATGCGCGCCGCGGCATCCTCGACGAACGTGTCGAGCGGATAGACCGACAGCACCGCCCGCACCACCCGCGCCGCAGGCACGTCGATGCGCAACAGCCGCCCCAGCCGCGTCGCGGCCGCCACGCTGTCGGACGGAAAGTTCGTGTCCGCGATGATGAGATCGTCGCCATGTCCCATGGCGCGCAACGCCCCCAGAACCTCGGCGTTCAGAATGGGATCGATCCCCTTGAGCATGTCCGTCCCTCCCTCAGAATTCCATTGCCTTTAAGGCCTCCGCCACCGCGGTCCCGAGCTTGCGGTGCTCGGCCGCGTCGAAATGCACCCCGTCCACCGGGCTCGATGCGATGATCCGGCCGGCATCGAGAAACTCGGCACCGAACCGCGCCGCACTCTGCGCATAGAACCCCGCGAGCCGCACGGATTTCGCCGCACCGCCCTCGAAGACCTCCGCGAGGCACCCCGCCTCCAGCACCGGCGGCGGGCACACGACCAGCACCGCAGGGGCCGCCCCCTCGGGCCCGCACCCGCTCTGCGCGATCACCGCGAGAAGCCGCTCCAGGGACGCCGCAATCTCCACCGGCGGCACCTGGAACCGCATCTTCAGATCGTTCGTGCCCAGCATCAGCACCACCAGATCGAGGGGCCGGTGGCTCTCGAGGATCGCCGGCAGCACCGCGATCCCGTTCTTGTGCAC
>JBBQYB010000140.1:0-7956 GCA_038209095.1 Rhodobacterales bacterium | reverse complement strand
GTTTCGACGTGACCCGCCCTCTGGTGGAGACCGCGCGCGAGACGGTTGAGTTCAAGGTGCCGCGCGTCCTGCGCGAGGTGCCCGCGTGAGCGGGCGGGTCGCGGTCGCGGGGGTCCTATGACCCTGCCGCCACTGTCGGCCATCGTGCTCGGCCTCGCAGGGATGATCCCTTTCGTCTATGGGGTCGCGATGATCTTCGCGGCTCCCGGCAGCCTGGTGACGTTCGGATTCTTTCCCGAGAACGCGTCGGGCGGGATCCAGATGCTGGAGCGGTTCGGGGTCGTGATCCTCGGCTTCATGGGGGGGTGCCTCTGGGGGTTCGCCTCCGCCGGGGGGCGGCGCCCGAGCTTCGCGATGCTCGGCCTCGCCTCGGTGCCGGCGGCATTCGCGTTTGCGGCCGTGCAGGACGATCCGGCGATGAGCTGTCTCTGGCTCGCGTTCGGATACGTGGTGTTGCAGGCCATCGACGTGATCTATCGGCGGGTCGGGCTCGCGCCCGACTATTGGCTGACGCTGCGCCTGCCGCTGACCGCCGCCGTCATGGCCTGTCTGCTGGTCGGCGCGAGTTATGGCTGAGGTCTTCGCCTATACCGACGGGGCCTGTTCGGGGAACCCGGGGCCGGGCGGCTGGGGGGCGATCCTGATCGCGCGCGATGACGCTGCGGTGATCAAGTCGCGCGAGTTGTCCGGGGGGGAGGCCCTCACCACCAACAACCGCATGGAGTTGATGGCCGCGATCTCGGCGCTGGAGGCGCTGGAGCGCGCGACGTCGCTGACCGTGATTACCGACAGCGTCTATGTCCGTGACGGTGTCACGAAGTGGATCGCCGGCTGGAAGCGCAACGGCTGGCGCACCGCCGACAAGAAGCCGGTCAAGAACGAGGATCTGTGGCGCAGGCTCGATGCGGCCCGGGCGCGGCACGACGTGGTCTGGACATGGGTCAAGGGGCATGCGGGGCATCCCGAGAACGAACGCGCGGACGAACTGGCGCGCGCGGGCATGGCCCCGTTCAAGCCGGGACCGGCCGCACGAAGCGGCAGGCAGAACGGCACCTCGTGAAGCGCATCGTCATCTGCTGCGACGGCACCTGGCGCAGGCTCGGGGAGGAGCGTCCGACCAACGTGGCCCATGTGGCCTGCATGGTGGCGCCCCAAGGGGACGGCGCGCGGCCCGCGGAGCAGATCGTGGCGCATTTCGACGGCGTCGGCACCGGGGGCGGCGATACCTGGGCGGGTCGCGCGCTCGACCGCTACGGCGGGGCGGCCTTCGGGCTCGGGCTCGAGCGGAGCATCGCCGCGGCCTACCGGCTTCTGGTGTTCACCTATCAGCCGGGCGACGAGATCTATCTGTTCGGCTATTCGCGGGGTGCGTTTACCGCGCGCTCGCTCGCGGGTCTCATCCGCCAGAGCGGCGTGCTGGCGCGCCGGCACGCAGGCCGGATCGGCGAGGCGTTGCGCCTCTATCGCAGGCGCGACCCGGCGCTCGGCCCCGCAGAGCCCGCGAGCCTTGAGTTTCGCGCGCGCTACGCTCCGGGCGTGGCGCTCGATGCGGCGGAGATCGACTGGCGCACGAAGGCCTATCCCGATCGGGACTGGTCGGGCACGGCGCTGCTCTCGATCCGGTTCATCGGGGTCTGGGACACGGTGGGGGCGCTTGGCGTGCCGGGGCTGTTTCGCGACAAGCCGCTGCTGCACCACAGCCACCAGTTCCACGACCAGGCGCTGTCGTCCCATGTGGAGGCCGCCCGGCACGCCGTGGCGGTGGACGAGAAGCGCCGCACCTTCACGCCGACGCTTTGGTCCAACCTCGACCAGCTGAACGGGCCGGCCGGAGGGGCGGACGCCCCCTATCAGCAGCGCTGGTTTCCGGGCGTGCACGCAGCGATCGGCGGCGGCGGCCTGAACGAGGGCCTCTCTAGCCTGGCGCTGTTGTGGGTGCTCGAGGGTGCGCAGGCGCAGGGCCTCGTGCTCGATCCGGAGATGCTGGCGGGCTTCGCGCGACTCGGAGATCCTTGCGCGCCGCTCTCGCCCTCCCCTGCCCCGGACACGCCGCTGTCGGTGCTGCGCCCGGTGTTCGAGCGCGACCGGACCGGCCCGCCGAGCGGGCGCGCAGATGCGCTCTCGGACGCGGCGGTCCAGCGCTGGCACAGGGATCCCGGGTACAGGCCCCCAACGCTGGCCCGGGTCCGCGACATCCTGAACGGCTGGCATCCGTGATGCGGGGCCGCGGGCGGAAATGACGCTCGCGCAGGCGCTGGACCTCGCGGCCGTGTTCGTCTTCGCGCTGACGGGGGCCCTGACCGCGAGCCGCGCACAGCTCGACATCATCGGCTTCGTGTTTCTCGCCTGTCTGACGGGGGTCGGCGGCGGCACCGTGCGCGACCTGCTGCTGAGCCGCGACCCGGTGTTCTGGATCGGCGCGCCGCAGTACATCGCCGTGGCCTGTGCGGCGGCCGTGCTGGTGTTCGGGGCGGCGCATCTGCTGGAATCGCGCGCGCGCACCCTGCGCTGGCTCGATGCCGTGGCGCTGGCCATCGCGGTGCCCGCCGGGGTCGCGGCCGCGCGGACCATGGAGGCGGGCGTGAGCGTCACCCTCATCATGGGCGTGGTCACCGGGTGCCTCGGCGGGCTGATGCGCGACGTGGTGGCCAACGAGGTGCCGCTCGTGCTGCGGCAGGGCGAGCTTTATGTCACGGCGGCCTTTGCCGGGGCCCTCGCCAGCGTGGCGACGCTGGCGCTCAGCGGGTCGACCGCCCTCGCCCTCGGCGCCTGCGTCGCGGCCACCTTCGGGCTGCGCGCCGGGAGCCTTGTCTTCGGCTGGCGGCTGCCGGTCTATCGCGGCAGGCCGCCGCGGGGCTGACGCTCAGTGTGGGCGCAAGGGAGCGTCCGCGCCGAGGAAGGATGCCGCGGCGCGGGTCCGGGCGTCGAACGGCCCGTACCGGTCGAGGAGGGCCGCGTGGGCGGTCCGGAGCAGCGGCTCCGCCTCTTCGGACCGGCCTTGGGCGAGGAGCGCCTGGGCGAGATTGCCGAGCAGCGCCGCGTGGCGCGGATGGACCGCACCCTCGTGGGCGGCGCTGACGTCGAGGGCCGCGCGCAGCATCGGCTCCGCCTCGGCGGAGCGTCCGGTCGAGGCAAGAAGCATCCCGAGGTTGTTGAGCCGCGTGGCCATGTCCGGATGACCGGGGCCGAGGGCATCGCGCGTGAGCGCGAGCGCCTCGCGGTAGAGCGCCTCCGCCTCGTCGGTGCGCTCCAGATCCTCCAGCACGCCTCCCACCGCGTTGAGCCGGAACGCGAGATCGGGGCCTTCGGTGGCACGCTCCGCGGCGAGGGCCGCGCGCAGCAGGGGTTCCGCCTCCGCCGGGCGGTTTGCCGCGCGCAGGACGGACCCGAGGATCGCCATGTGCTCGAACCGGTCGGGATGGTGGGGCCCGAGTGCCGCCGCGCCGACGTCGAGGGCCTCGCGCAGCACCCCTTCGGCGGCGTCGAGGCGCAGGGCGTCGCGCAGGACGCCCCCGAGGAGAGCGAGCGTCGCCGCGCGGTCGGCTCCGTCGGCGAGGGCGAGGGCCTCGCGGTAGGCCGCTTCGGCCTCGGCGAGCCGTCCGGCCCGCCAGTGCGCCTCCGCCCCGGCCAGGGCCGCGGAGAGACCGGGGGCCGCTCCTTTCATCAGCCATCCCCGGCGCTCCGTCATCGGACGCCCGCCGCAGAGCCGCGCGAGGCTGGCACGCTGCCCGAAAATGACCTAGAGCACCGGTATCGCAATTCCGTCCGAGCCATCATGTCCCGCATCCTGATCACGTCCGCCCTGCCCTACATCAACGGGATCAAGCATCTCGGCAACCTCGTCGGATCGCAATTGCCCGCCGATGTCTATGCGCGCTATGCGCGCGCCCGCGGGCACGAGGTGCTGTTCATCTGTGCGACGGACGAGCACGGCACGCCCGCGGAACTGGCCGCGGCCAAGGCGGATGAGCCCGTGGCGGAGTATTGCGCGCGCATGTGGGCCGTCCAGAAGGACCTCGCGGACGGGTTCCGCCTCAGCTTCGATCATTTCGGCCGGTCGTCCTCGCCGGAAAACCGCGCGTTGACGCAGTATTTCGCAGGCGCCCTGGACGCGGCGGGGCTGATCTCGGAGGTGGCCGAGGATCAGGTCTATTCCCATGCGGACGGGCGGTTCTTGCCCGACCGCTACATCGAGGGCACCTGTCCCAATTGCGGGTATACCCGCGCGCGGGGCGATCAGTGCGAGAATTGCACCAAGCAGCTCGATCCGACGGACCTGATCGACCCGCGCTCGGCGATCTCGGGGTCGACCGATCTCGAGGTGCGGGCGACCAAGCATCTCTATCTGCGCCAGTCCGCGCTGCGCGGCGAGTTGCAGGCCTGGATCGACACCAAGACGGACTGGCCGATCCTGACCACGTCCATCGCGCGCAAGTGGCTCAACGACGGCGAGGGGTTGCAGGACCGCGGCATCACGCGGGATCTCGACTGGGGCGTGCCGGTCAGGCGCGGCGAGGCGCCCTGGCCGGGGATGGAGGGCAAGGTCTTCTACGTCTGGTTCGACGCCCCCATCGAGTATATCGCCGCGAGCGCCGAATGGGCGCATGCCCACGGCTTGCCGGACGCGGCCTGGCGGCGGTGGTGGCGCACCGACGAGGGTGCGGGGGACGTGCGCTATGTCCAGTTCATGGGCAAGGACAATGTGCCGTTCCATACGCTGAGTTTTCCCGTGACGATTCTCGGGTCGGGCGCGCCGTGGAAGCTCGTCGATTACATCAAGTCGTTCAATTATCTCAATTACGACGGCGGCAAGTTCTCGACCTCCGAGGGCCGCGGCGTGTTCATGGACGAGGCTCTCGAGATCCTGCCGGCGGATTACTGGCGCTGGTGGCTGATGTCGAACGTGCCCGAAGGCTCGGACGCGAATTTCACCTGGGAAGGGTTCCAGGCCGGCGTGAACAAGGACCTCGCGGATGTGCTGGGCAATTTCGTGAGCCGGGTGACCAAGTTCGCGGCCGCGCGGTTCGGGACGGACGTGCCCTCGGGCGGGCAGTACGGGCCGGCGGAGGCCGCGGTGACGGACGATATCGAGCGGCGGCTCCGGGCGTATGAGGGGCATCTCGACGCCATCGAGTTGCGCAAGGCCGCCCAGGAGTTGCGGGCGATCTGGGTGGCGGGCAACGAGTATCTCCAGGCCGCGGCCCCCTGGACGGCGATCAAGACCGACCCCGACCGGGCGGCGGCGATCACGCGGTTCGCGCTCAACCTGATCCGGCTCTATGGGGCGATCAGCCGGCCGTTCCTGCCCGATGCGGCGGAGACGGTACTGGGCGCGCTCGGGTGTGCGGACGCGGCCTGGCCAGGGGAGGCCGCAGCGGCGCTTGAGGCGCTGGAGGCGGGACGGGCGTTTTTCGTGCCGGAGGTGCTGTTCGCCAAGATCGACGACGCGGCGCGCGAGGCGCTCGCCCTGCGGTTCGCCGGCGTCTGACGGGGGCGCGGCGATTTCCGGCCCGGCCGTGTAACGGAGCCGGTTCCGGGGCGAATTGTATTGCTGAAAGAGCCCGGATTTCCTAGGCTTTGGGCACGCGCGTGGTCCTTAGGGTCGCGCAGGAGACATCATGAGGCCCGGCGGCGACGTTCGACCGAGGCCCGCATCAGGGAGACGTTCACCATGCTTCATCTTATCAGACCGCTCGCGGCCCTGGGCCTCGGCCTGGCGCTCGCCGGAGGGGCCGTCGCGCAGGACAAGTCGGACTGGCCGGCGGATCTGCCCATCGGCACCGCGAGCCAGGGCGGCACGTATTTCGTCTACGGCAACGGGCTGGCCGCGTTCCTGAGCGAGACGCTGGGCATCAACGCGAGCGGCGAGGTCACCGGCGGCCCGGTGCAGAACGTGACGCTGGTGCAGAACCGCGAGCACGGCCTCGGGCTCGTGACCATGGGGCCGATGTTTGAGGCCTGGACGGGCCGGAGCGAACTGGCCCCGGGGCTCGAGCATGCGGACGTGCGCGCGCTGTTCCCGATGTACGAGACCACGTTCCAGGGGATCGCGCTCGCCTCCTCGAACATCAATTCGGTGGCCGATCTCGCGGGCAAGCGCGTGAGCGTCGGGCCTGCTGGCGGGACGCCCGGCACCTACTGGCCGCGGTTCCTCGAGGCGCTGGGGATCGATGCCACGATCTCCTATTCCGGGGCCGCGGACGCAGCGGGCCAGTTGCAGGACGGGCTGATCGATGCCTTCGTCTTTGCCGCGGGCATTCCCATTGGGGCCTTCTCGCAGATCGTGGCCGAGGCGGATGCCGTGACCTTCGCCTTCACCCCGGACGAGCTGGCCTCCGTGCTCGAGCAGTTCCCCGAGGTCGCGTCCTTCACCATCCCGGCGGAGACCTACACCGCCCAGACCGAGGACCAGCCGTCGGTTGCCATGTGGAACTTCGCCGTGGTGAATGCGGCCATGCCCGAGAGCCTCGCCTACGAGATCACCAAGACCGTGCTGGAGAACAACGAGCGCATGGTCCAGATCCACGCGGCGGGGGCGGCGACCAAGCCGGAGAACTGGAGCACCAACACGTTCCTGCCGTTCCATCCCGGGGCCGTGCGGTACTATGAGGAGATCGGCATCGAGATCCCGGCGGAGCTGCGGGGCTAGGCCCGGCGCTTCGGCCGCACCGGGGAGCGCGTCATGTCCGATCCTGTCTTGAGCGCCCCCCGGACCCTTGCCGCGGGGGCGGACAAGGAGATCGTGCTCTCCAACCAGAGGGTCTTCACGGGGCGCACGCATCTGGCCGTGGCAACCCTCTGCGTGCTCTATACCGCGTTCCATATCGCGGTGATGAACCTCTATCCGCTGGAGACCTGGACCTACCGGCTGATCCACGTGACGGGCGGAATGGTGCTGGGATACATCCTGTTCTCGTCGCGCATCTATGCGGAGACGGGGACGCAGGCGATCCTCCGGAGTGCCGTGTCGCGGGGCCTGATGGCAGTGGCGGGGGTGCTTCTGGGGATCGCCTTCGTGCGGCTGGCGCTCGCCATCGGGACGGGCAATCTGGTCCAGACCGGCGCGCCGGCGGACCTGATGCGCGCGACCTACGGCTGGCCGCTGATCGCGGGGACAACGCTCGCCATCGTCGCGGCCTGGGTGTCGCCCGAGCCGAAGCGCGGGGCGCTCGATTCCGCCGATCTGCTGCTGGCGCTCGCGGCGCTGATCGTAGGCGTCTATATCATTGTGCATGCGGAGTTCCTGCGCACGCGCGCGCAGGTGTTCCCGCACCCCAACGACATGTGGACGGCCATCGCGGGGATCGCACTGATCCTCGAGATGACCCGGCGGCTCGCGGGACTGGCGCTGGTGGTGATCGTGGCGCTGTTCATCGCCTACGGGTTCGTCGGACCCTGGCTGCCGGGGTTCCTCGAGCACCGCGGGTATGCGCCGGCGCGATTCTTCGCGTTCCTCTACACCGACAACGGCATCCTCGGGCCGACCACGGCGGTGTCCTCGACCTACATCATCCTGTTCGTCACCTTCGCGGCGTTCCTGCAGGCGAGCCGGGTGGGCGAGTATTTTATCAACTTCGCCTTCGCCGCGGCCGGCGGGTCGCGGGGCGGGCCGGCCAAGGTGGCGGTGTTCGGCTCGGCGCTCATGGGCACGATCAACGGCACGAGTGCGGGCAACGTGGTCTCCACCGGATCGCTGACCATCCCCCTGATGAAGAAGGTGGGCTATCCGCCCCAGACCGCCGCGTCCGTGGAGGCCGCGGCCTCGTCGGGCGGGCAGATCCTGCCGCCCATCATGGGGGCCGGGGCCTTCATCATGTCCGAAATCACCGGCATCCCCTATACCGACATCGTGATCGCGGCGCTGATCCCCGCGGCGCTCTATTTCATCTCCGTCTATTTCATGGTGGACAAGGAGGCGCTGAAGAAGGGCATGCAGGGCCTGCCGCGCTCGGAATT
>JBBQYB010000139.1:0-7970 GCA_038209095.1 Rhodobacterales bacterium | reverse complement strand
GACGATTTCTTTCCGGAGGTCGTGATGGACGCGAACAACGTCGTGGGCGGCCAGACCTATGCCGTGACGGAGAAGTTCGGCTACAACACGGTCTCGTTCAATTCCGACAAGGTCGATCCCGCCGACATGGAGGATCTGTCCCGCGTGTGGTCCGACAAATACGCAGGCCGGATCAGCATCTACGACTATTACCTGCCAGTCATGGGGCTCGCCGCGATCGCGAGCGGGATCGAGACCGCGGCCATCGACGGGGCGGCTCTCGATCCCATCGGCACCACGCTGGGAGAGATGCGCGACCGGGCCGTCTCGGTCACCGACGTCGTCTCGGCGCAGACCGCGCTCGCGACGGGCGAGGTCGACATCGTGGTGGGCGGCGGAGAATGGCTGACCGCGGTGCTCGCGGCCGAGCGGCCCGAGCTGACCTGGACGATCCCCGAACAGGGTGCCGTGCGCTGGGCCCAGTCCATCGGCGTGCTGGCGGGCAGCACCAAGCCCGATCTGGCTCTGAAGTTCGTCCAGTACATCGTCAGCCCCGAAGGCCAGGCGCGCCTTGCGACCTCCGCGTGCTTCTGGGGCATGCCCGCCAACGCGAAGGCGGGCGAATACCTGACGGAGGACCAGAAGGCGATCCTGCGCTGGGACGACCAGGCGGGGTACCTCGCCCGCACCCAGCTTTATCCGGCACCCGACGCGGATCTCGACGCCGAGATGCAGGATCTGTGGTTCGAGACCCTCCAGCGATGAGCCCTCTGCGCGAGGCCCTGCGCGGCGGGGCCTATGCGGCCCCCGCCGTCCTGTGGACGCTCGCGTTCTTCGTACTGCCCTTCGGGATCATGGCCGCGATGAGCCTTGCGACCCTGGAGGGGCGCACGCTCACCTGGGGTCTGTCGCTTGCCAATTACGTCGAGATCGCCTCGAAGCCCTATCTCTGGCGCGCCGTGGTCGTGTCCCTGGAGATCACGGCGACGGTGACGGCGGTCTCGATCCTGATCGCCTATCCGCTGGCCGCGATCATCGCGTTCCGGGTGCCCGCGCGCTGGCAGCGGCTGGCGCTGTTGCTCGCGATCCTGCCGTTCTGGACGTCCTACGTGGTGCGCTCCTATGCTTGGCTCTTGGTGCTGGGGCGCGAGGGCGTGGTCAACCGCGCGCTGCTGGACATCGGCCTCCTCGGCGAGCCGCTGGCCCTCGCGAGCACGCGCTTTGCCACGGTCACGGGATTCGTGCATTTCTTCGTCATGCTGCTCACCCTCACGATCTATGCGAGCCTCATCCAGTTGCCGCCCAACTACCGCAAGGCCGCCCAGGATCTGGGTGCGAGCGGGATCCAGACATTCGTTTATGTCACCCTGCCCTTGATCCTGCCCGGGATCGTCACCGGCGCGTTCCTGACCTTCGTGCTCTGCATCGGGGATTACGTCACGCCGCAGATCCTCGGGGGCAACACCGAACTGACCGTGCCGCAGGTCATCATGGTGCAACTCGGCCGGCGCGCGGATTTCCCGCTGGCCGCCGCGCTCTCCATTGTGCTCATGGCGCTCGTCGCCGTCGCCTATCTCGCCTGCGGGCGCTGGCTGAGGCTCGACCGGCGATGATGCGGATGCTGCCCTTTGTCTATCTCGCGGGGGTGTTCGGGTTCATCTACCTGCCCATTGCGACGCTGGTGCTCTTCTCGTTCCAGGACGGCACGCTGCCCGTGCCGCCCTTCGCGGGCCCGAGCCTGCGCTGGTATGCGGACATCCTCGGTGACGACGCCCTGACGGAGGCGCTTCTGAATTCGCTGCTGGTCGGGCTCGGCTCCTCCGCAGTCGCGGTCGCCCTGGGGTTTCTCGCGGCCTACGGCCTCGCGCGCCACCGGGTGCCGGGGGCGTCCTTTCTGCGCGGCATGCTGATCGCGCCCCTCACGGTCAGCTATCTCGTCATCGGCCTCGGCCTCCTGATCCTGCGCACCCGGATCGGGGGGGATCTGTCGCTCTGGACGGCCGGGATCGGGCATGTGGTCATCAACCTGCCGCTGTGTTTCGCCATCCTCGCGGCCTCGATGGACGCGCGCCACGAGAACGCCGAACGCGCCGCGCGCGATCTCGGGGCCGGCGAGGCGCGGGTGATCCTGCTCGTCACCGTGCCGATGCTGATGCCTGCGATCCTCGCCGCGTTCTTTCTCGCGGTCACGCTGAGTTGGGACGAATTCATCATCGCGTTCCTGCTCACCCGGTTCGACGTGACCCTGCCGGTGGAGATCTGGTCGATGCTGCGCTCGGGGCTGTCGCCGCGGCTGAACGCCATCGGGAGCCTCGTGTTTCTGGTCTCCGCCACGCTGGTGCTCGCGCTCGAGCTGCTGGTTCTCGCGCGGCAGCGCGCGTGACGGCCGCGGTCTCGCTCCGGGGCATCGACCACCGCTTCGGGGCTCTGCACGCGCTGCGCGACGTCTCGCTCGAGATCGCGGCGGGCGAATACGTGGCGCTGCTCGGGCCGTCGGGCTGCGGCAAGTCCACGCTGCTTGCGGTGCTGGGCGGGTTCATCGCCGCCGCGCGCGGCACGGTCCTGATCGGCGGGCGCGACATGACCGGGGTGGCGCCGGCCCGGCGGCCGACGACGACGATGTTCCAGGACTACGCGCTCTTTCCGCACATGAGCCTGCGCGACAACGTGGCCTTCGGGCCGCGCATGGCGGGTGTGGTGCGCAGCGCGCGCGGCGCCCGGGCGATGGAAATGCTGGATCTCGTGGGCCTCGCCGCCGAGGCCGCGAAGCGCCCGCACCAGCTCTCTGGCGGCCAGCGCCAGCGTGTGGCGCTCGCGCGGGCGCTTGCCGTGCGGCCCGACGTGCTGCTCCTCGACGAGCCGCTGGGCGCGCTCGATCTGAAGCTGCGCCGGGCGATGCAGGACGAGTTGAAGACGATCCAGCGCCATGTCGGCACCACCTTCGTGCATGTCACCCACGACCAAGAGGAGGCGATGGCCATCGCCGACCGGATCGTGGTGATGAACGCGGGCGCCATCGAAGATGCGGGCCCGCCCGACCGGGTCTACCGCCGGCCCGCGACGCTGTTCGCTGCCGATTTCATGGGCGAGATGAACCACATCCCGGCCAAGGCGACGCCCGCGGGCCTGGTGACGCCCTTCGGGACGCTGGATCTGCCGGTGCCGGGGACGGGGCCTGCGATGCTCTGCATCCGCCCCGAGGCGCTCGGGACCGGGCCGGGCTTGGCCCTCGGGACGGCGCGCATTCGCGACGCCGCGTTCTTCGGGGCGCACTGGCGCGCGCAGCTGTCCCCGGACTGTGCGCCGGATCTGGTGCTGAAGGCGCTCTTGCCGCCCAACGAGGTGCCCGTGGCGGGGGACACCCTGACATTGCGGGCGGATCTCGCGACGATGTGCGTCTTTATGGAGGGCTGAGGGGATGGAGCGCGCCCGACCCGAGGACTGGTACGCGCTGAGCAAGCGGTCGGACGACGTCACGCTGATCAGCGAGCCCTTCATCGAGGAATTCTACCGCTGCAACATCTGGCACGTCCGGGGGCGGGATCGCGACCTTCTGGTGGACAGCGGCATGGGGGTCGTCTCGCTGCGGACCTGGGTGCCGCTAGTGAGCGGGCGCGCGCTCACCGCCGTCGCGAGCCATACGCATTTCGACCACATCGGGTGTCATCACGAATTCGAGGACCGGGCCGTCCACCGGGCCGAGGCCGCGATCCTCGCCGATCCCGACAGGCGCGCGACCCTGGCCGATCCTTACGTGACGGACGCGATCTTCACCCGTCTGCCGCCGGTGCCCTATGCCTCGGCGACCTATTGCGTAAGGTCGGCCCAGGCCACGCGGCTGCTCGAGGACGGGGACGTGATCGATCTCGGCGACCGGCAGTTCGAGGTGATCCACACGCCCGGCCATTCGCCGGGGGGCATTGCCCTTTGGGAGGCCGCGACCGGGATCCTGTTTTCCGGCGACATCGTCTATGACGGGCCGCTGATCGAGGACACATATCATGCCGATGCGCACGAGTATCACCGGTCCATGGAACGCCTGCTGGACCTGCCGGTTCGCACGGTGCACGGCGGGCATTTCAACAGCTACGGCGCGGAGCGGCACCGGGCCATCCTGCGCGCCTGGCTCGACGGGAAGGCGGGGGCTGCGGCCGGCTCGGGATAGCGCGGGGGTACGGGCGTGACGGACGCGGGGTCCCGGCCGGGCGACGGGTGGCGAGACACGTCGGATGCCAGGCTGATCGGAGATGTTTTCAGCATCGAGGGCCGGGTGGGCAGCGATGCCTTTCCGGCCTGGATCGCCGGGCATGCCCGCAAGCTGGGCGTCGAGGCGGTGGTGGTCTCGCGGACCGCCTTCCGGATCGAATTGCGGGTCCGGGGGGCTGCGGCCCTCGTCGATGCGCTGGAGATGGGGTGCTCGCTCGGGCCCTATGAGGTTCTGGTCGAGAGGATCTCGCGCCGGGCTGTCCCGTGACACATCGTCTTGTGCGACATTTTTGGGCAAATGCCGGGCGCTTGCCCCATTGCCGGCCGGAATGGCTCGACGGGCGGGTTGCATCGGAATTCCCGGTGGAACCCCGGTGGCTGACCTGCGAAACATGGCGGAAATGTCTTTGATCGATTCCGAAATGTCACCTGGCTGGACCGCCGTGAGCCTCTCCGGGGATCTGCCGGCGCTCACGGTCATGCCCGTGACGGTGGGGGGGGTCGATCTTGCGCTCTGGCGGGGTGGATCCGGGGTGGCGCGGGCCTGGCAGGACCGGTGCCCGCACCGCGGCATGCGTCTGTCCCACGGGTTCGTCCGGGGCGACCGTCTGACCTGCATCTATCACGGCTGGAGCTACGGGGCCGAAGGGGCCTGTCTGCGCATCCCGGCCCATCCCGATCTGGAGCCGCCGGCCACGATCCGGACCATCCCGGTCGCCTGCCGGGAAGCGGGCGGGATCGTCTGGGTCGCGAGCGGTGCCACCGCGGACCTTCCGCCCGATCTGACGGGCTGGGCCCCGCTGCGCTCGCTGACGTTCGCGGCCGACCGCGCGTCCGTGATCGCGGCGCTGGGCGCGCGCGACGAGGCAGGGATCCTGCACACGGCGGCAGGGGGCACGGATCTCGCGGTCCTGTTGCAGGCACGCGCGGCGGACGAGATCACCGCCCATGTCCTCGTCCCGGAGACGGCAGGCCTCGCCGCGCGCATCGGCGCCGTGCGCTGGCTCGAGACGGCGCGGCGCAGGGCGGAGGGCCCCGGTCCCCGGGGGATCGCGGCGTGATCCCGGACGCCGCGCGGCACGAGTGGTATCCCGTGGCCATGCTCTCGGAGCTGGCACCTTCGTTTGCGCAGGACACGGTCCTGCTGGGAGAGCGGCTGCGGATCAGCCGGGACGCGCCGGACCTGCCGATCCGGATCACCGGCCCGGACGGCGCGCGTTGCGCGGTCGCGACGCGCTACGGCCATCTCTGGACCTCGCCTGGCGGGCCGAAGGCCGGTCTCTTCGAAATCCCGGAGGCAGCTCAGCCGGGCCGGCGGTTTGTCGATTGCGGGGCCGTCCGGGTGCGATGCTCGCCGCTGCGCGCGGTCGAGAACTTTCTCGACGTCGCGCATTTTCCCTTCGTGCACACCGACATCCTCGGGGCGGAGCCACACACGGAGGTCGAGCGCTACGACGTGCAGGTCCGCGAAGAGAGCGACGAGGTCTGGGCGACGAAGGTCCGGTTCTTCCAGCCCATGGCCGCGCGCTCGGCCGAAGGCGGGATCGTGACCGACTATGCCTACCGGGTGCCGACCCCGACCGTGGCGCTCCTCTACAAGACCTGCCCGCCCCGCCCGGAGGAGCGCGACGTGATCGCGATCTTCGTCCAGCCCCTCGCGGAGGATCTCTGCGATGTCTGGCCGTGGATGGCGCTCTTTGACGACACCACGCCCCAGGCGGATCTTGTCCAGTTCCAGCAGATGATCTTCCTCCAGGACCGCTCGATCCTCGAGAACCAGATCCCGCGGCTGTTGCCGCTCGATCCGGGCCTCGAGACCCCGACGCGCGCGGATCTGACCTCGGTCGCCTATCGCCGCTGGCTGAAGAAGCGCGGCTACACCTATGGCGCGCAGACGGTGCCGGCATGACGGTGCTGCTCTACGACCATGTGCTGAGCCCCAACTGCTACAAGGCGCGGCTGATGGCGCGCCTCGCGGGGGTCCCGCTCGAGACGGTGGCGGTGAACGCCTATCCGGGCCGCGAGCACCTCTCGGAGGAGAGCCTCGCGCGCAACCCGGCGGGCACCCTGCCCGTGCTGGTCGATGGCGATCTGATCCTGACCGAGACGCAGGCGATCCTCGTCTATCTCGCCCAGGGCAGCCGGTGGATGGGGGCCGCAGGTCCGGCCACGGCCGCGACGGTGCAGGGCTGGCTCGCCTTCTCCGCGCGCCTCACGTCCAGCCTCGGGGTCGCGCGCGCCCATGACATGCTGCGAAAGCCCGCGGACATCGCGGCCGCCCGAAGCGAAGGCACCCTCTGCCTGCGCGAGATCGAGGCCCGATTGGTCGAACAGCGCCTGCGCGGCCAGGGCTTTCTCGCGGGCGCGGACCCGACCATCGCCGACGTCGCCTGTTTTCCCCATGTGGCCCTCGCACCGGACGGCGGTGTGACGCTCGACCCCTATCCCGCCATTCGGCTCTGGATGCGGGCGATCCGTGGGCTCGACGGGTTCATCGAGATGCCGGGCATCCATCGCCGGCACGACCTGACCCCCGAGCCGCAACCGGCCGTGACGGCCTGATGGGCGGGTATCTCCTCGCCGGATGCGCGGCCGTCGTGACCTCGGCCCATGAGCCTCTCCTGCGCGACGTGGACATCCTGATCGAGGGCAACCGCATCCTGTCCATCGGTCCCCGTCCTGACGGGGACCTGCCCCCCGGCACGGCGCGGATCGATGCGCGCGGATGGTTCGTCTATCCCGGTCTCGTCAACACGCACCACCATTTCTTCCAGTGTTTCGTGCGCAACCGGGTGGAGTTCGACTGGACGCGCCTGTCGGTCATCGAATGGCTCGATGCGATCTATCCGGTGTTTGCGCAGCTGACCGAGGATTGTTTCTATCACGCCTCGCTGGTCGCCATGGCCGAACTGGTCAAGCACGGCTGCACCACGGCCTTCGATCACCAGTACTGCTTTCCGCGCCACGCGGGATCGCGCATCGTCGATCGCCAGATCGAGGCGGCGGCCCTCTTGGGGATGCGGTTCCATGCGGGCCGCGGGGCCAACACCCTGCCGAAATCCATGGGCAGCACCATCCCCGACGCGATGCTGGAGACGACCGACGGCTTCCTTCGGGATTGCGCGCGCCTGATCGAGACCTTCCACGACCCGGGTCCCTGCGCCATGGTCCGCATCGCCGTGGCTCCCTGCCAGCCGGTCAACTGCCATCGCGAGACCTTCGTCGAATCCGTGCGCCTCGCCCGCGACAAGGGCGTGCTTTTGCACAGCCACGTCGGCGAGGGCGAGAGTGCGGTGATGGAGGCGCGCACCGGACTGCGCACGGTCGCCTGGTGCGAGGACGTGGGTTTCGCCGGTGAAGACACGTTCTACGCGCATTGCTGGGAGCTGTCGCGCCCCGAGATCGCACGCCTGGCCGCCACCGGGACCGGCGTGTCCCATTGCCCGGAGCCCGTCTATCTGGTGGGGGCCGAGATCACGGACCTGCCCGCCATGACGGCCCTGGGCGTGCGGATCGGGCTCGGGGCGGACGGGGCTGCCTCGAACGACAACTCGAACCTGATGCACTGCGTCCATTCCGCCTACATGCTGCAATGCCTCGCGGCCTCCGGGCGCAGCGATCCGGTGCCCGCCCCGGCCGCGTTCTTGCACCAGGCGACCGCCGGGGGCGCCGAGTTGCTCGGGCGCGACGACATCGGGTCCCTGCGGCCCGGAATGGCCGCCGATCTCTTCACCATCGACACGCGCCGTTTCGACTACGTGGGCACGCGCCACGATCCCCTGAGC
>JBBQYB010000138.1:0-8003 GCA_038209095.1 Rhodobacterales bacterium | reverse complement strand
TCGGCATAGGGGGCCTTGAGGAAGGTGTTGATGCCCGCGTAATGCGGCAACTCGCCCCGCGCGAAGGTGGGGATCGAGCGGTCCTCCAGGCTGTCTGCGCCGGTGAGGCCCATGCGCAGCGCCCAGGCGCGTTCCTTGTCCCATTCCTCGCCGGGGATGTCCGCCTCGGCCTGCATGGCCTTCCAGCCCAGAAGCTTGGTCAGATCCGGGTGGTGGTGGCGGCGGCCGTCGCGGAAGAGGTCAGCGGGGTGATGCGACCGGCTCTGGTGCGGGATCGAGAACATGGGTATCCTCCTTGATCGTCTGGTAGGGCACGCCGCCGTTGCGGGCGTCGAAATCGTAGGTGATGGTCGCGCCGTAGGCCTCGGGAAAGTCCGGGTCCCAGCGCGGCTTGTCAAACACCAAAACCCGGTCGCCGAGCTTGAAGGCTTCCTCGAGATCGTGGGTCACCATGAAGACGGTCATGCCGACCTCCCTGCGCAGATCGAGCAGGAAATCGTGCATCGACAGTCGGGTGCCGGGATCGAGGGCGCCGAAGGGCTCGTCGAGCAGCAGGATCCGGGGTCTGGCGGCGAGGGCCTGGGCGATGGCGAGACGCTGGCGCATGCCGCCCGAGAGGGCCGCGGGATACGCGGCCGCGACGGAGGCGAGACCGATCCGGTCCAGCACGGCCATGGCGCGCTGGCGGGCCTTCGCGCGCCGCGCCCCGAAGAAGGACCCGAGGCGCGTGGTGCCGAAGCTCTCGGCCGCGACGAGGTTGTCGCGGCAGGTGAGGTGCGGAAAGACGGAATACTGCTGGAAGACGATGCCCCGCGCCTGGTTCGGCTCCCGGGCCGGGGGCGCGCCGTCGATGCGGATCTCGCCGCGCGCGGGTTGTTCCTGTGCGAGCAGAAGGCGCAGGAAGGTGGACTTGCCGCAGCCCGAAGCCCCGACGATGGAGACAAATTCGCCGCGCGCGACGTCCAGCGACACGCGCTCGAGGATCGGCCGCGGGCCGTAGCTCTGGAAGATGCCGCGGACCGTCACATAGCTCATCGCGCCGCCGCACCCGCCCAGGGGTAGAGCCTGCGCGCGAGGATCCGCAGCCCGAGGTCGAAGAGGAAGGCGAGCAGGGTGATCCAGAGGACATAGGTCAGGATCACGTCCATCGCGAGGTAGCGGCGAACGAGAAAGATGCGGTAGCCGAGGCCGTTCTCGGAGGCGATGGCTTCGGCCGCGATGAGGAACAGCCAGGCGGGACCGATGGCGAGCCGGAGGGCCTGGACCAGGCGCGGCATGATCTGGGGCAGGGCGACGCGCAGGACGATCACGGCGGTGGTGGCTCCGAGGGTCTGGGCCTTGACGATCAGCTCCGCTGGGATCTCGGCCACGCGCTGGGCCAGATCCCGCACGAGGAACGGAGCGGTGCCGATGACGATGAGGGCGACCTTGGACGTCTCGCCGAGGCCGAAGACGATGAAGAGGATCGGCAGGACCGCCAGCGGCGGGATCATGGAGAGTACGGAGACGAAGGCGGCGAGCGTCGCGCCGGCATAGGGGATCAGGCCGATGAGCAGGCCGAAGGCGAGGCCGATGGCCGCCGCGATCGTGAGGCCGGTGGCGAGCCGGGTCAGGCTGGCCTTCGTGTCGCTCCAGAACAGGATCTCGCCCGACCTTTGGTCCGCTTCGGTCACCAGCGCCCGGGCGGTGGCGAGGATCTGCGCAGGGGCCGGCAGCAGCCTGTCCGCGGGGTTGTCCGCGCGGCGTGCGGCCGAGCCCGCGGCATAGGCGAGCAGCGAGAGCAGGAACGGGATCAGCATCAGGGCGACGAGGGCGATCCGGGTCGGGCGGCGGTTGATGAGACGCATCGGGAGGGTCCGGCGGCCTTCAGAGCGCCCCGTCGGCCGCGAGGCGCATGAAGGTCGTATCGAAACGGAAGGTGACGTTGCCGGGGTCGCCGGTGGTCGTGCCGTCGGGGTAGGCCACGCCTATGAAATCCGCCGAAGGAGCGCCGACGCCGAGGATCCCCTGGTCGAAGAGGAATTCCGCGACGTTCGTCATGGTCTCCATCAGGGAAGGATCCTCGGTGAAGGCCACGGCGTCCTGAGGCGTGTAGAACATCGCGGTGGTGGCGAGCTGGGCCTCAAAGCCGGCGAGGTCGGTTCCCGAGGCTTCGGCCATGGCCGTGAGGGCGGCAGAGCCTTCGGGCGTGCCGGAGGCCATGAGCGCCAGCGTCTCGTACCAGGCCCCGACGAGCGCCTTGCCGAAGTCCGGGTAGGCTTCGAGCGTGTCGGTGTTCACGGCGAGGATGTCGATGATCTCGCCGGGGATGTCGCTCGAGTCGAAGAGTTTCATGGCCGCCGGGTCCTCGAGGATCGTGGCGACCAGCGGGTTCCAGGTCACGACCGTGGTCACGTCCGGCGTCTGGAAGGCGGCGACGATGTCGGCGTCGGAGGTGTTGATGACGCCGGCGAGATCGGCCTCGGAAAGGCCTGCGCTGTCGAGGGCACGCGCGAGCAGGTAATGCGAGACGGAGAGTTCGACGAGATTGACCGGCTCACCCGCGAGACCGGCGAGGTCGGGGGCGGTCTTGGAGAGGATGGCATCGTTGCCGTTCGAATAGTCGCCCACGATCAGTGCCGTGGTGTCGACGCCGCTGCCTGCGGGGATGGAGAGCGTGTCCATGGTCGTCGCGGTGACGCCGTCGAAGGCGCCGGCGGTGTACTGGTTGATCGATTCGACGTAGTCGTTGATCTGCACGATCTCGACGAAGAGGCCGTACTTTTCGGCCCATTTGTCCATGATGCCGCTGTCGGACATGTAGCCCCACGGCATCCAGCCGGCATAGATCGACCAGGCGACGCGAAAGTCTGTCCGGTCCTGCGCAAGGGCCGGCGCGGTGGCGGCGATGAGCGCGGTGAGAGCGAGGATCGATCGGATCATGAGACGGGGGTACTCCCTTGAAGCTGTGCCTGGCCCCTGCGGGCCCTTGCAGTGCTCTCCCGGGGTTTTTTCCCGCCGTGTACCCGTCCCTGCGGACGGGCGGCATCTCTCGGACCAGCCTCGGACGAGCGGAACCCTAGACACCCTGCACGCGCAGCGTCGTCTATTCCTGCGGCAGCACCAAGCGGTCACGCAGGAGGTGAAGGGTGCCTTTGCCGTTGTTTGCTTCAGGAATGGGCAGAAATCCCGACGATGTTCAAAATTAGATCTGCGCGAGGGCTCGAACATGTCGAGGGCGGAAATTAGGTCTCCTCGAACTCGACAAGCAGGTCCTTGGCATCCACCTGGGTTCCGGCCTGGACATGGACGTCCTTCACGGTGCCGCCGCGCTCGGCATAGAGGCCGGTTTCCATCTTCATCGCTTCGATCGTCAGGATCAGGTCGCCTGCCGCGACCGCCTGGCCGGTCTTGACGGGCACGCTTGCGATGACCCCGGGCATCGGGGCCGCGACATGGGACGGATTTCCGCTCTCGGCCTTGGGCCTGCGCGGTGCGAGGGCCTGGGCCTTGCGGTCGGGAACGCGGACCGTCCGGGGCTGACCGTTCAGCTCGAAGAAGACCCGCACCTCGCCGTCCTGATTGGTCTCGCCCACGGTCTGCAACCGGATCTCGAGGATCTTGCCCGGATCGATCTCCACGGAGATTTCCTCGCTCGGCTGCATCCCGTAGAAATAAACCGGCGTCGGCAGCGTGCGTACCGGTCCGTAATCGCGATGGCGGCCCCGGTAATCGAGAAAAACCTTGGGATACATGAGGTATCCGCAAAAATCCTCTTCATCGACGGGAACGCCCGGAAGCTCCGACTTGAGCTTCCCGCGCAGGGCCTCGAGATCGGCGGGCGGCATGACGGCACCGGGGCGCGCGGTGATCGCAGGCTCACCCTTGAGGATCTTTTTCTGGAGCGCCGCGGGCCAGCCGCCGGGGGGCTGGCCGAGCGCACCCTTCATCATGTCGACGACCGATTCCGGGAAGGCTACGTCCACCTCCGGGTCCTCGACCTGATCGCGGGAGAGACCCTGGGAGATCATCACGAGCGCCATGTCGCCCACGACCTTCGAGGACGGCGTGACCTTGACGATGTCGCCGAACATGCGGTTCACGTCGGCATAGGTCCGTGAAATTTCCGGCCAGCGGTCCTCGAGACCCATGGAGCGCGCCTGCGCCTTGAGATTGGTGAACTGGCCGCCGGGCATCTCGTGGAGATAGACCTCCGAGGCCGGGGCCTGAAGACCGGACTCAAAGGCGGCGTACTGGACGCGAACCGCCTCCCAGTAATCGGAGATCGACCGCACGGCGGCGATGTCGAGCCCGGTCTGGCGGTCCGTGCGGTTCAGCGCTTCGACGATGGAGCCGAGACAGGGCTGGGAGGTGCCGCCCGAGAAGGCGTCCATGGCCGCATCAACCGCGTCTACGCCGGCTTCGGCCGCGGCAAGGATCGAGGCGCCAGCGATGCCGGAGGTGTCGTGGGTGTGGAAGTGGATGGGCAGTCCCACTTCTTGCTTGAGGGCCCTGATGAGGGCCGTCGCAGCGGCGGGTTTGAGGAGGCCCGCCATGTCCTTGACGCCCAGAACATGGGCCCCGGCGTCGCGCAGGTCCTTTCCCATGGCGACGTAGTACTTTAGGTCGTACTTGGCGCGGTCGGGGTCGTGCAGGTCGCCGGTGTAGCAGATGGCGGCCTCGCAGACCTTGTTCGCGGCGATCACGGCGTCCATCGCGACGCGCATGTTCTCGACCCAGTTGAGACTGTCGAAGACGCGGAAGACATCGACCCCGGAGGAGGCGGCCTGGCCCACGAAGGCCTCGACCACGTTGTCGGGGTAGTTGGTGTAGCCCACGCCGTTCGAAGCGCGCAGCAGCATCTGGGTCATGACGTTCGGCATGCGCGCGCGCAGGTCGCGCAGGCGCTGCCAGGGACATTCCTGGAGGAAGCGGTAGGCGACGTCGAAGGTGGCCCCGCCCCAGCATTCCACGGAAAAGAGCTGCGGCAGCAGATGGGCGTAGGCGGGGGCCACCTGGATCATGTCGTAGGACCGCATGCGGGTGGCGAGCAGGCTCTGGTGGCCGTCGCGCATGGTGGTGTCGGTCAGGAGCAGCCGTTTCTCGGCGAGCATCCAGTCGGCGACGGCCCTGGGGCCGTGGGCGTCCAGCAGCTGGCGCGTGCCCTCCGGGGGGGCGTCGGCGGGCGTCGGCGGGGCCTTGGGGGCCTTGGCCTCGGCGGGCGGTTTCGGACGGCCGGCGGTCTCTGGATGGCCGTTGACGGTGACGTCGGCGATGTAGGTCAGGATCTTGGTCGCGCGGTCGCGGCGCTTCTTGAAGCGGAACAGCTCGGGCGTGTCGTCGATGAACTTGGTGGTGTAGGTGTAGTCGAGAAAGGTCGGGTGACGCAGCAGGTTCTCGACGAAGGCGATGTTGGTGGAGACGCCGCGGATGCGAAACTCGCGGAGCGCGCGGTCGAGGCGGGCGATCGCACGCTCGGGCGTGGGGGCCCAGGCGGTGACCTTCTCCAGCAGGCTGTCGTAGTAGCGGGTGATGACCGCACCGGAATAGGCGGTGCCGCCGTCTAGCCGGATGCCGTGGCCGGTGGCGCCGCGATAGGCCGTGATGCGACCGTAATCTGGGATGAAGTTGTTTTGCGGATCCTCGGTGGTGATCCGGCACTGGATGGCGTGGCCGTTGAGGTGCACGTCCGCCTGGGAAGGGGTGCCGGTGGCGTCGGCGATGGTCGCCCCTTCGGCGAGCAGGATCTGGGCGCGCACGATGTCGATGCCGGTCACCTCCTCGGTGACGGTGTGCTCGACCTGGACGCGGGGGTTCACCTCGATGAAATAGAATTGCCCGCTGTCGCGGTCCATGAGGAACTCGACCGTGCCCGCGCATTCGTACTTGGCGTGCTTGCAGATCCGCAGGCCGAGCGCGCAGAGCTCCTCGCGCTGGGCTTGCGTGAGATAGGGAGCGGGGGCGCGCTCGACGACCTTCTGGTTGCGGCGCTGGACGGAGCAGTCGCGCTCCCAGAGGTGGTACATGCCGCCGTACTTGTCGCCGAGGATCTGGACCTCGACGTGGCGGGCGTTGAGGATCATCTTCTCGAGGTAACCCTCGCCGTTGCCGAAGGCGTTGATCGCCTCGCGGCGGCCCTCGAGCACCTTTTCCTCCAGCTCCTCGGGCTTCATCACGGGGCGCATGCCGCGCCCGCCTCCGCCCCAGGAGGCCTTGAGCATGAACGGATAGCCGACCTCGGCCGCCATGCGGCGAACCTCGTCCATGTCGTCGGGCAGGACCTCGGTGGCGGGGATCACGGGGACGCCCGCGGCCATGGCGACGCGCCGCGCGCTGGCCTTGTCGCCCAGCATGCGCATGGTCGCTGCGGTCGGTCCGATGAAGGCGATGCCGGCGGCGGTGCAGGCGTCCACGAGGTCGGGGTTTTCCGACAGGAGGCCGTAGCCGGGGTGGATGGCGTCCGCGCCGGACATCCTGGCGATGCGGATCACCTCGGGGATGGAGAGATAGGCCGCCACGGGGCCGAGGCCCTCGCCGATGCGGTAGGCCTCGTCCGCCTTGAAGCGGTGGAGGCAGAGCTTGTCCTCCTCGGCGAAGACGGCGACGGTGCGCTTGCCCATTTCGTTGGCCGCGCGCATGACGCGTATCGCGATCTCGCCGCGGTTGGCGATCAGTATCTTCCTGAAGGTCTTCATGCCCGCTTTACCTCGCGACCGGCCCTGTTCGAGCCAGTGTTATGGCGTCGTATGCTGCATTGCAACGTCACTGCGCGGGCCGGCCGAAGCCGGTGTCAGGGTGTGTCCTCGGGCATCTCCTTCGCAGGGTTGGAGGCCCCGCGAAGGGCCGCCTCGATCACGGCCGTCTGTTCGCGGGCCCTGCGGACGTACGTGGGATTGCGCTCCGCGGGAATGTCCGGCTTCCAGACCTCGGCGAGATCGGCGAGCATCGCGCGGTCCTTTTCGAAGAAGGTCTTCGCGAGACGCTCGATCTCCTCGTCCTCGTGGTCGAGGGCCGCGAGCGCGTACTTTCCCGCCCGCACGGCGCTGTCGAACGTCTCGCGCACGCTGTTCGGCGCACCGGCTGCGTAGAGCTGGTAGACGTTGTGGCGGTCGCGCGCCCGGGCGATGATTTTCACGTGCGGATAGTGGCGGCTGATGTGGCCGGCCATCTTGAGGACCTTTTCGGGATCGTCGATGGCGAGCACGACGGCCTTCGCCCGCGCGATGCCGGCGGCCTCCAGAAGTTCCGGCCGGTCGACGTCGCCGTAGAAGCTGCGGATGCCGAAGGCGCGCAGCCGGTCGATCGTCTCGGTGTGGCCGTCGAGGACGACCGTCTTGTGCCCCACGCCCGTGAGCATGCGGTTCACGATCTGGCCGAAGCGCCCCATTCCGGCGATGATGACGGTGCCTTCCTCATCGATCGTGTCCGCCGCACGGCGCGGGGCGGAGAGGAGCCGCGTCCCGAAACGGTCATAAAGCACGAAAAGCAGCGGCGTGAGAAACATCGAGAGGGCCACGACCAGGAGCAGACGGTCGGTGATTTCCACGGGAAGGGCACGGGTCTGGCTGGCGAATGCGAGGAGGAAGAACCCGAACTCGCCGACCTGCGCCAGCGACAGGGTCACGAGCAGCCGCTGTCGCCCGTGCAGCCCGAACATTCCCGACAGAAGAAAGAGGATCCCGGCCTTGAGCGCCATCAGGAGCACGGTCAGCCCGAGGAGGAGGCCAGCCTCGGCCGCGAACAGGTCGAGATCGACGCTCGCGCCGACCGTGATGAAGAAGAGCCCCATCAGGAGGCCCTTGAACGGCGCGATGCTGGCTTCGAGGTCGTGGCGGTAGTCGCTGCTCGCGAGCACGACGCCCGCGAGAAAACTGCCGAGGGCGGGCGAGAGATCGAGGTGACCGAGGGCGGTCGAGATCGCCACGACGATCAGCAGGGCCGCCGCGGTCTGGATCTCGGGGAGACGCGACATGGAGATGAACCGGTACATCGGATGGGTCAGAAAGCGCCCGCCAAGGATGACA
>JBBQYB010000137.1:0-8060 GCA_038209095.1 Rhodobacterales bacterium | reverse complement strand
CCATGTGCTGATCTTCGGCGCGGGCCATGTCGGACGCGCGCTCGCCGTGGCCCTCGGCCCGCTGCCCGTGCGGGCGGTCCTCATCGACCAGCGCGCCGGGGAACTGGCTTTGGCCTGCGATGTCGAAACGCGCCTCTCCGCCCTCTCTGAGGCGGAGGTGGCCCTCGCCCCGGCGGGTGCGGCCTATGTCGTGCTCACCCACGACCACGCGCTCGATTTCCTGATCGCCTCGGCCGCACTCGAGCGGACCGATGCCGCCTATGTCGGGCTCATCGGATCGGCCACGAAACGCGCGCGCTTCGCGGCCTTTCGGCGGGACGAGGGCCGCGATTTGACGGGCCTCACCTGCCCCATCGGCGGGGCCACCGGCGACAAGCGCCCCAGCGTCATCGCAGCCCTGACTGCGGCCGAACTGATGACCCGGCTGGGGGCGCCCTGCGGCGTGCCCCCCCGCAGCGACCTCCACCGCCCCGGGCGCTCCGCCCGGACGTGACGGCCGGCGCAAACCCCTCTCCCCTGATCGCGGCCCCAACCCCCGGAGACCCCCATGCACGACCGGATCCTGCGAGGTCGCCTTTTGTCCTTCACGGACCTGCCCCGTGACGACGAGCCCGCCAGCCATGCCTATCATCCCGACGGAGCACTTTTGATCCGGGCCGGGCGGATCCGGGCCATGGGGCCCTGGGCGGAGGTTCGCGCCGAGGCCCCGGACGCCCCGGTCACGGACCACCGGCCGCACCTGATCCTGCCCGGCTTCATCGACCCGCACATCCATTTCCCGCAAGTGCAGGTCATCGGCTCCTACGGGGCGCAACTCCTCGACTGGCTAAACGCCTATACCTTCGTCGAGGAACAGAAATTCGCGGATCCTGCGCATTGCGCCGCCATGGCGACGCGGTTCTACGACGCGCTTTTGCGCCACGGCACCACCACGGCGGCGGCGTTCTGTTCGGTCCATGCGGCCAGCGCGGATGCGTTTTTCGCCGAGGGTCTTGCGCGGGGCATGCGCATGCTGGGCGGCAAGGTGATGATGGACCGCAACGCCCCGCCGGGGCTGCTCGACACGCCGCGGCGCGGCTATGACGACACGAAGGCGCTGATCGCGCGCTGGCACGGTCGCGGGCGGCTCGGCTATGCCATCTCGCCGCGCTTTGCCATCACCTCGTCGGAGGCGCAGATGGAGGCGGCGGGGGCGCTGGTGCGCGAACACCCAGGGCTGCACCTCCAGACGCATCTGTCGGAGAACCGCGCGGAAATCAACTATGCCTGCACGCTCTTTCCCGCCGCGCGCGACTATACCGACATCTATGCCCGCTTCGGTCTGCTCGGTCCGCGCAGCCTCATGGGGCATTGCGTGCATCTGTCGGACCGCGAAACCGCCGCACTGGCCGAGGCGGGGGCCGTGGCGGTGTTCAACCCCACCTCGAACCTCTTTCTCGGCAGCGGGCTTCTCGATCTCGCGCGGCTGCACCGGGCCGGGGTCCGCACCGCGATAGCCACCGACGTGGGGGCCGGGACCAGCTATTCGATGCTCGCGACCCTGTCGGAGGCCTACAAGATCCTCCTGCTTCAGGGCCAGTCCATGACGCCGCTGATGTCGTTCTACCGGGCGACGCTCGGCAACGCCCGCGCGCTGGGGCTCGAGGATCGCATCGGGCACCTCGGACCCGGCGCGGACGCGGATCTCGTGGTGCTCGACGTGGCGGCCACGCCTGCGATGCGCCTGCGCGCCGAGACGGTCGCGAGCCTCGCCGAGGAGTTGTTCGTGCTCCAGACGATGGGGGACGACCGCGCCGTGGTCGAAACCTATGTCGCCGGCAAGCCGTCGAAACCGAGGGACAGCGCCGGGGGCTCGGGGGCGGCGCAGGTCTGAAAATTCGGTTAATGTAAATAGGATAGTCGTTTTATTACAAGGGCTTGCCGGTTTGTCCACGCGTGGACAGGCACGCGATCACGGTGGGAAGGGTGGCGACGGGCAGGATCGTCAGCATCTTCGGTGCGTCGAACCCGAGGCGGACCGGCCCACCGAGTGCGATGTTCGAGGTCCCGATCACCCCGTCCGGGGCCATCGCGAGGCTTGCCACGGACCAGCGCAACCCCTCGCAGACCGTGCCGCGCACGGGGCCCATGGGAAACAGCGACACCCGCGTGCCCGCCTCCAGATCGATCCCGAACCGGGGCGGGCAGAGAAAGCAGAGATCCTCGACGCCGATCAGGACCACCGGGCGGTCCGCGAACCGCACCAGCGCGTTCATCGCCGCCAGGTGATGGTCGAGCCGCCCGCCGAGAAACCCCAGCCCCAGGACCAGCGGGGCAGCGACCGACCGCAGACATTTCTCCAGATCGGTGCTGTCCTGTTCCGCGATCTCGTGGACGGGCACACCCCGCGCCCGGAGCCCTGAGGCATCGCTGAGGGAATCGAGATCCCCGATGACCGCGGCGAACGCCCGACCACCGGGCAGCGCCACATTTCCGCCGCCGTCGGCGCCGATCGCCTCGGGGGCGAGGGCCAGCGCCTGGGCAAGCTGTCCGGGGTCCACCGGCCCGCCGCCCACCAGCGTCACCGGCCCTGTCGCGCGAAAGAGCGGCGGGGTCACTCCCAGGGCTGGATGGCCACGGCCGAGAGCGAGTTCTGCGGCGAGCCGTCGATCAGCCGGTCCGAATAGGTCAAATAGACCAGTGCGTTGCGCGCCTCGTCGTGGAAGCGGACCACCTGGATGCGCTTGAAGAGCACGCTCGCGCGCCGTCCGAACACCTCCTCGCCCTCCTCCAGCTCGTCGCGGAACTTGACCGGACCCGTCTGCCGGCAGGCGATGGACGCGTCCGAGGTATCCTCCGCGAGCCCCAGCGAGCCGGAGATGCCGCCCGTCCGGGCCCGGCTGACATAGCAGCTCACGCCCTCGACCTTCGGATCGTCGAACACCTCGACGACAATGCGGTGGTTGGCGCCGAGGATCTTGAAGGCCGTGGTGACCTCGCCGATCTCCTCCGCCTGCACCCCGCCCGCGGCGAGACCCGCCAGAACAGCGCTCACCAGAATTGCCTTCTTCACGGTATGAAGCCCTTTCAAATTACCCGGTTCCTCCGATCTAATGATCCCGCGGCGGCGGCAAAAGACCCAAGACCCGCGGATCTGCCGCGCGTCCCGCCCGTCTCAGCGGGTATCGTCCTTCGGGGCGTCCGGGTCCGGACGGCCGACGCCGGAGAAGACGAACCGCATGGGAAAGGACCAGAGCACGCCGAGACCCGCATAGACCAGGAGTTCCGTCACGATGCCGGGCCGGTCGAACAGGGCCAGCACGTTGACCGCCACGACGATGTAGAGCGGCAGGCCCACCAAGAGGAACAGCAGCGACAGGCGGCGGCGGGTCTTGTAGGTCAGGCTGGGCATTCAATGTCTCCTCGGGTTCGCTGGCGAGGTAGGACGCGGGCCGCCCGAAGCCAGCCCCTCAGACGCTGAACGGGTCGGTCACGAGGATCGTGTCCTCCCGCTCGGGGCTGGTGGAGAGCATTGCCACCGGGCAGCCGATCAGCTCCTCGATCCGCCTCACGTACTTGACCGCCGCCGCCGGAAGATCGGCCCAGGACCGCGCGCCGGCGGTGGTCTCCGACCAGCCGGGCATGGTCTCGTAGATCGGGGTCACCCGCGCCTGCAGGGCCGCGGCGGTCGGCAGATGGTCGATCCGCACGCCGTCGAGATCGTAGGCCACGCAGATCTTAAGCTCGTCGAATCCGTCGAGCACGTCGAGCTTGGTGAGGGCGATGCCGCGCGCGCCGCTGGTCGTGCAGGTCTGGCGCACGAGCACCGCGTCGAACCACCCGCAGCGGCGCTTGCGCCCCGTCACCGTACCGAATTCGCGTCCCCGCTCGCCGAGGCGCTGGCCCACCGCGTCGGTCAACTCACAAGGAAACGGCCCCTCGCCCACCCGCGTCGTATAGGCCTTGACGATCCCGAGCACGAACCCGACCGTCCCAGGCCCCATGCCGGTCCCGGTGGCGGCCATGCCGGCGAGGGTGTTCGAGGACGTGACGTAGGGATAGGTTCCGAAGTCGATGTCGAGCAGCGCGCCTTGGGCCCCCTCAAAGAGGATGCGCTTGCCCGCCCGCCTCTGGGCGTCGAGCACCCGCCAGGCGGGCCGGGCATAGGGCAGGATCCTGGGGGCCACCTCCATCAGCTGCGCGCGCAGCGTGTCGCGGTCCATGGCGTCCGCCCCGAGCCCGCGGCGCAGCGCGTCGTGATGGGCAAACAGGCGCTCGAGCCGGGTATCGAGCGTGGCCGCATCCCCGAGATCGGCCACCCGCACCGTCCTTCGTCCAACCTTGTCCTCGTAGGCGGGGCCGATGCCGCGCCCGGTGGTGCCGATCCGCGCCGACCCCGCCGCTTCCTCGCGCAGGCGGTCGAGGTCCTGGTGCAGGGGCAGGATCAGCGGCGTGTTCTCGGCGATCATCAGCGTCTCGGGACTGATGGTGACGCCCTGGCCGCGCAGCTTGTCGATCTCCGCGAGCAGCGCCCAGGGGTCGAGCACCACGCCGTTGCCGATCACGCTCAGCTTGCCGGGGCGCAGGATGCCCGAGGGCAGCAGCGACAGCTTGTAGACCGTGCCGTCGATGACCAGCGTGTGGCCCGCATTATGACCGCCCTGGAAGCGCACGATGACGTCGGCGCGCTCCGACAGCCAGTCGACGATCTTTCCCTTGCCCTCGTCGCCCCATTGCGCTCCGACAACCACCACGTTCGACATGATCTGTGCGTTCCTGAACCGTCTTTGCGAGCGGCTTATACCGGGGGCGCCACGGGCTTGGTACCGCAAAAGCTACATGGAGGTGAAGCCGCCCTCGATCATCACCAGCGCCCCGTTGACGAGTTCGGCCGCGGGCGAGGCAAGATAGAGTGCGAGATCCGCGATCTCGACCGGCTCGCCGAACCGCCCCAGCGGGATCCGCGCCAGCATCGGCGCACCCTTTTCCGGCGCGCCCCAGACCTGACGGCCCATGGGCGTGAGCACCACCGTGGGACAAATCGCGTTCACTTGCACGTTGTGCGGAGCCCATTCCACCGCAAGGGATTTCGTGAGCGCGTTCAGCCCGCCCTTGGAGCTGGCATAGGCCGCATGCTCGGGGGCCGCGATCACCCCGGTCTGGGACGAGATGTTGACGATCTTGCCCCAGCGCTGCGCGATCATGCGCGGGGCGAGGGCCTGCGCCATCAGGAAGGGTGCGCGCAGGTTTACCGCCATGGTGCGCTCCCAGTCGTCGAGCGTCAGTTCGAGCGCCGGGCGGATGTGTGCGACACCCGCGTTGTTCACGAGGATGTCGATCGTATCCCAGGCCTCCATGGCCGCTCGGGCGGCATGGGCCGGGCCGTCGGGCGCGCCCATATCGGCCTCGATCACCAGCACGCGCCGACCCATGGCCCGCACGCGCGCGGCCGTCTCCTCGAGGCCGTCGGGGTCGCGGGCCACGGCCACGATATCGGCACCGGCATCGGCGAAGACCGCGCAGATCTCCGCTCCGATGCCCTTGGAAGCTCCGGTCACGAGGGCCTTGCGCCCCTTTAGCGAAAAGCGGTCGGTCCAGTCGGGCATCGCGCAAAACTCCTGAATGGGGAACCCCGGCGGTCCGATCCCGGCGGTCAGTCTAGGGGGAACCTGCGCCCCGCGACAGGGGTGCAGCACAGGCCGGTCACGGATCCCGAGGCTCGGCCTGCGCGCGCAGACGCGCCGCCTCGGTCAGACCGGACAACGCCAGCCCCTGCCGACCGCCCAGGTCGAAATTGCCGGGATCGAGCCAGGCAAGATACGCCGCGCGCAGGTCCGGCCAGTCCCGGTCGAGAATCGCGAACCAGGAAGTGTCACGATTGACCCCCTTGACGATCATGTGCTGGCGAAAGACGCCCTCGAAGTCGAACCCGAAGCGCGCCGCCGCCCGCAGGCTCGGACCGTTGCGGGCATTGCATTTCCATTCGAGCCGCCGGTAGCCCGCCGCGAAGGCCCAGTCCGCCAGAAGAAAGACTGCCTCGGTCGCCGCAGGGCTGCGCTGGAGCGCGGGCGCAAAACAGATGTGCCCGATCTCGATGACCCCGTGCGGAGGGTCCGCGCGCATGAGGCTCGCGACGCCGCTGGGCCCGGCGTCCCCCGACTTGCGGATCGCGAAAAACTTCGGATCCGAGCGCCCGGCTGCCTCCGCGACCCAGGCCGCGTAGGACGCCGCGTTCTCAAACGGCCCGTAGGGCAGCCAGGCCCAGATCGCGTCATCCGCGCGGAATGCATTGTGCAGAGGCTCGGCATGCGCCGCCTCGAGCGGCTCAATCGCGGCGTGATGGCCGGTGAGGCGCAGGTCGCCGGGCCGCTCGGGCGCGCGCCAGACGCTCAGATCCTCGGGTTGCGCCATCGTCCATTCACCCGTCTGGTTGCGAAGCCGGTCATATCCGTCGCCTCCATCCTGCGCCAGCCTTGCGGCGCGGGTCGGGATATGCGAGCGCCAACCGGACCCGCAGGCCGGAGACCCGCCGCCCATGTCCGATCCCGTCCCCGTCTTCGACGGCCACAACGACATCCTCTTGCGCCTGTCGCGGATCTCGCCCGAGGCGGGCGACCGGCTCTGGCGCGACGGCATCGGGGCGGGGCATCTCGATCTGCCGCGCATGCGCCGGGGCGGCTTTGCGGGCGGGCTTTTCGCGATCTACGTGCCCTCGGCGGAGGTGCCGGTCGACATCGACGCCCTGATGGACGCGCCGCCCTATGACGTGCCGCTGCCCGCGCCCGTGCCGCTGGAGACGGCCCAGGCCACGGCGCTCCTCATGGCGGGGCGTCTCGCGCGGATGGCGCGTGTGTCGGAAGGCGCGTTCCAGCTCTGCCGCAGCGTGGCCGACATTCGCGAAGCCGGCAGGGTCGGGGCCATCGCCGGCGTGATGCACATGGAGGGGGCGGAAGCCATCGGGGCCGATCTTGACGCCCTCCACGTTTGGCACGCGGCGGGGCTGCGCTCGCTCGGACCGGTCTGGAGCCGGCCCACCGTCTTCGGGCATGGCGTCCCGTTCCGGTTTCCGGGCGATCCCGATACCGGGCCCGGCCTGACCGCGGCCGGCCTCGATCTCGTGCGGCGCTGCAACGACATGCGCATCCTCGTCGATCTGTCGCATCTGAATGCCGCGGGCGTCGACGACGTGGCCCGCCTGTCCACGGCGCCGCTGGTCGCGACCCATTCCTGCGCGCATGCCATCAGTCCCTCGACGCGCAACCTGACCGACCGGCAGCTTTGCCAGATCCGCGACAGCGGCGGCCTCGTGGGCCTCAACTTCGCCACCTGTTTTCTGCGTCCGGACGGCCGGCGCGGGCCGGACATGAGTCTCGATATTGCGCTGCGCCATCTCGATCATCTGATCGGCATCCTCGGCGAGGATCACGTCGGCTTCGGCTCCGATTTCGACGGGGCCGAGGTGCCCGCGCCGATCGGGGACGTCGCGGGCCTGCCTGCCCTCCGGGAGGCCCTGCGCGCCCATGGCTATGATGCGGCGCTTTTGCGCAAGATCTGCATCGACAACTGGCTCGGCGTGCTCGAGGCGACCTGGGGGGCGTGAGGCCGACCCGCCGTTTTAGGGGCCGGAGGCGGGCCGCAGATTGGACCTTGCAAAGCCGGGGGGCATTGCTTATCCCGCGCTGCATGGACTGGTAGCTCAGTTGGATAGAGCACTTGACTACGAATCAAGGGGTCGGGGGTTCGAATCCCTCCCAGTCCGCCAAATCACCTCGGTTGCTATAAAATTCCGCTAACACCTTAAGGGAATGGTAATTTCAACGGTTCGATAACCCTCAAAACGACTGTAGCTAAGAGGCTCCACGAAAGCCAATTTTAACACTGTTTTTTTGAGCACACTACACGACACAAGGCTGGTTGAGGGCGGCGGGATCGATTCTACTGGGCGACTCCCTTGCAAGGATTGCCCATGTCGCACCGAGCCATCACCACCCTCACCCGGATGTGACGTTGCCATGTCGGCCTTGGCAAGTGCCGTCTCGACACGCTCTGCATGCTCGTTGTGGGCATGGTCGCGGCGCGCA
>JBBQYB010000136.1:0-8118 GCA_038209095.1 Rhodobacterales bacterium | reverse complement strand
GAGGATGTTCGCGGTCTTGTCGGTCTTCGGCACATGGAGCGAAACGAAATCGGCGCGGGCGAGCAGGTCATCGACCTCCTCGACGCGCTCGATGCCGAGGCTCTGGGCGCGGTCGGCGGAGAGGAAGGGATCGTAGGCGATGACCTTCATCCTGAGGCCGATGGCGCGGGAGGCGACGACCGAGCCGATGTTGCCTGCCCCGATGAGGCCGAGGGTCTTTCCGGTGATCTCCGTGCCCATGAACTTGGACTTCTCCCACTTGCCCGCCCGGGTGGAGGCATCAGCCGCGGGGATCTGGCGCGCGAGGGCGAACATGAGGGCGATGGCGTGTTCGGCGGTGGTGATGGAATTGCCGAAGGGGGTGTTCATCACCACGATGCCGCGGGCGGAGGCGGCGGGAATGTCGACGTTGTCGACGCCGATGCCGGCGCGGCCGATGACCTTGAGGTTGGCGGCCTTGGCGAGCAGACCGGCGGTGGCCTTTGTCGCGGAGCGGATGGCGAGGCCGTCGTAATCGCCGATGATCTCGGCGAGCCGCGCAGGATCCTTGCCGAGCTGGGGCTGGAAATCGACCTCGACGCCCCGGTCGCGGAAGATCTGGACGGCGGCGTCGGACAATTCGTCGGAGATGAGTACCTTGGGCATGGGAATATCCTCTGGGGGCGCGCCGGCCCCGCACTGTCGGGCGGAAGGACGGATCAGGCGGCTTTCGTCGCGGCGTAGGCCCAGTCGAGCCAGCCGGTGAGCGCCGTCACGTCGGCGGTATCGACGGTGGCCCCGCACCAGATGCGCAGGCCCGGCGGCGCGTCGCGGTGACCCGCGATGTCGAAGGCCGCACCCTCGGTCTCCAGCAGGCGCGCCATGCGCTTGACGAAGTCGCGCTGGTTGGGCTCGGAGAGGGCCGTGAACTCCGGGTCGGTGAGGCTGAGACAGACGGAGGTGTTGGAGCGCGCGGCAGGATCGGTCACGAGGTTCGCGATCCAGGGCGTGCGGTCGACCCAGGCCTGGAGGGCCGTGAAGCTCGCGTCCGACCGGGCGCGGGTGGCGCTGAGGCCGCCGAGGCGCTCCATCCAGTCGAGCGCGTCAATGGCGTCGGCGACGCAGAGCATGGAGGGGGTGTTGATGGTCTCGCCCACGAAGATGCCCTCGATCAGCTTGCCGCCCTTGGTGAGGCGGAAGATCTTTGGCAGCGGACGGTCGGGGGTGAAGCCCTCGAGCCGGGCCACGGCGCGGGGGCTCAGGATCAGGACGCCGTGCGCGCCCTCGCCGCCCATGGCCTTTTGCCAGGAGAAGGTGGTGACGTCGAGCTTCGGCCAGTCGAGATCCTGGGCGAAGGCCGCGGAAGTGGCGTCGCAGAACGTCAGGCCGGCGCGGTCGGCGGGGATCCAGTCGGCGTTCGGGACGCGGGCGCCGGAGGTGGTGCCGTTCCAGGTGAAGCAGATGTCGGCGTCGGGACGGACGGCGGCGAGGTCGGGGAGTTCGCCGTAAGGCGCGTCGAGGACGCGGCAATCGGCGAGCTTGAGTTGTTTCAAGGCGTCGGTGGCCCAGCCCTGGCCGAAGCTCTCCCAGACGAGCATGTCGACGGGGCGGACGCCGAGCATGGCCCACATGGCCATCTCGTAGGCGCCGGTGTCGGAGGCGGGCACGATGCCGACGCGGTAGCCCTCCGGCACGCCGAGGAGGCGGGCGGTGCGGTCGATGGCGTCCTTGAGCTGGGCCTTGGGTTTGGCGGCGCGGTGGCTGCGGCCGAGATGGGCGCGCGCCACGACGGCCTCGGCGGTCCAGCCGGGCCGCTTGACGCAGGGGCCGGAGGAGAATTCGGGACGCGCGGGTTTGTCTGTCGGCTTGTCTGCGGGTATCGGGATCGCGGCCACGCGGCTTGCGGGTTCGGCTTGGCTCATGGCCAGCTCCATCGTCAGGGTGAGATCGCTGAGCCCGCCCCGCTCACCCTCGTCCGGGGTCGCGCCCGGAATTTCGATAACCGATCGGAGGCCGCCTGCCAAGGCCGTTTCGGGGTTAGGCAGCGTCACACGATGTGACGCTGCCTAACCCCTTGTTCTGAAACAGTCTTTCGTTGGCCGGCAAAATTCAGGCTGTTCTGGCCGTCCGGGAGGTGCCTCGGGCGAGGCCGCGCCAGAGGGCCGTGGCGATCAGCGCACCCATGAAGAGAAGGCCGCTCGCCGGCAGCGGGATCGGCGCGATCCGGTAGCTGCCGCCGTCGAGGTTCTCGAAGGTCTCGTTGTTCAGGGCGTTGTAGATGAAGGCATCGGGCGGGCCGGGGTTGATCTTCTCGAAAAAGAGCCCGCAGGCCCCGGCGTTGCAGCCGCCGGCCGCGACGGAATTGGAGAAGTTCGCGAAGATCGTCCCGCCCGGGCCGGTAAGGTCGTTGAAGTCCGCCCGGTACTCCGGAACGTCGGTGGGATCGATGAGATCGAAGGTCACGCCGGAGACGAAAAAACTCGGGGACGAGACCTGACCGCCCAGCACGTCGGCCTCGAAGCTGCCGAGCAGGGTGTCGTCGCCGGTATCGAAGACCTGGAAGGTCAGCGCCGAGGCGGCACCGGCGGAGAGGACCATCGCCACCGTGGCGGCGATGACGCGGGCCGTCGGACAGAGCCGTGCAGGATGCGACACCGAAAATCTCCCCCTATGCTCTTATAAGGCACGAACCCGGCAGTTTCGGGCAGCCTTCGTTTCGGATGAGACTATCACGGTCCGTTGCCGGGCTGTTGGTCGATGTCGGGACTGTTCGCGCGCAGGCGGAAAATCGCCGATCCGGCGGGCGGCTGCGGACCTGGCAGCGTGCGGTTGAAGCTGGCGCCCGGACCCGCGAAGGGGCAAGACCCCGTCATGAAGCGCCCCGAGACCGAAGACCCGCCGCTGCGCGCCGATGCCCGGTCCTGGGCGCTGGTGGGCGCGCTGACGACGATCTGGGGATCGTCGTTCTTCCTGATCGCGATCGCCCTGCGGGGGTTCGCGCCGCTGCCGCTCGCGGCGGGGCGCGTGTCGTTCGCGGCTCTCGCGCTGGCCGGGGCGCTGGTGGTGACGGGCGTGCGGTTTCCACGCGACCGGCGCGCCTGGGGGTGGTGCGCGGCGCTGGGGGCGGTCGGGCTCGCGATGCCGTTCACGCTGCTTGCCTTCGCGCAGCAGACGGTGCCGAGCGGGGTGGCCGCGATCTATATCGCGAGCGTGCCGCTGTTCTTGCTGGCGCTGACGCGGGTGGTGTTTCGCGACACGGTACGCTCAAGGCAGTGGGTCGGGTTCGTTGTGGGCCTCGGGGGGATCGGCTGGCTGGCGGGGCCGGACGCGCTGGCGGGGATCGCCGCGGGCGGGGCCGCGGGTCAGGCGGCCTGCCTCGGGGCGGCGCTGTGCTATGCGAGCGGGGCGCTGATCGTGCGGGCGATGCCGCCCATAGATCCCCTGTCCGCGACGGCGGCCGCCCACGTGGCGGCGGCGGCATTCCTGATGCCGTTCGGCCTTGCGGGGCTGCCGGAGGCGGTGCCGGCGCCGGAGCCCCTCGTCGCCCTGGTGGCGCTCGGGGTGTTCCAGACCGGGCTCGCGCAGTTCCTGCGATTCGTCGCGATCAAGCGCGCGGGTGCGGTGTTCGTGTCCATCGTGGGCTATCTGATCCCGATCTGGGCGGGGCTGCTCGGGGTCATGTTCCTCGGCGAGCGCCTTACCGCGCAGGCGATCGGGGCCTACGGGCTGATCCTGACCGGCATCCTGATCGCGCGGCGCTAGGCCCGCCGGGTCAGGCGAACTTGCGCACCTCGTCCTCGATGGAGCCCACGACGGCGTTCAGGAGATCCGGATCGTCGCATTCGCCCATGATGCGCACCAGGGGCTCGGTGCCCGACCGGCGGATCACGAGGCGGCCGCGGCCGTTCAGGCGGGCCTCGCCGTCCGCGATGGCCGCAATCACGCTGGACTGGTCGAGGGGGGTGGCGCCCGCGCGGTAGCGGACGTTCTGGAGCACCTGGGGGAAAGGGTCGAAGACGCGGGCGAGCTCGCTCGCGGGTTTCCCGGTCTCGACCATGGCGGAGAGGAACTGGAGGGATGCGATCAGGCCGTCGCCGGTGGTGACGTAATCGGTCATCACGATGTGGCCTGATTGTTCGCCGCCGAGGTTGTAGCCGCCCTTGCGCATGGCCTCGACGACGTAGCGGTCGCCCACGGCGGTGCGCAGGAGCGAGATGCCCTGGCCCGCGAGGTGACGCTCGAGCCCGAGGTTCGACATGACGGTGGCGACGAGGGTGGCGTTGGCAAGGCGGCCCTCGGCGGCCCAGCGGGTGGCGATGAGCGCCATGATCTGGTCGCCGTCGGCCACCGCGCCGGTCTCATCGATGAGCATGACGCGGTCGGCGTCGCCGTCGAGGCTGATGCCGAGATCGGCCCCGTGGGCGCGCACGGCGTCCGCCGCGGCCTGCGGATGGGTGGAGCCGCAGCCAGCGTTGATGTTCACGCCGTCGGGTGTGACGCCGATCTTGACGACATCCGCCCCGAGTTCCCACAGGATGTCGGGGGCGGTGCGGTAGGCGGCGCCGTTGGCGCAATCGACCACGATCTTGAGGCCGTCGAGGCGCAGGCCGCGGGGAAAGGTGGTCTTGGCGAATTCCATATAGCGCCCGCGCACGTCGTCGATGCGGGTGGCCCGCCCGATGGCGGCGGGTTCGGCGAGGACGGGCGGGGCCTCGAGCAGGTCCTCGATGGCCTCCTCGACCGCGTCCGACAGCTTGAAGCCGTCAGGGCCAAAGAACTTGATGCCGTTGTCCTGGAAGGGATTGTGCGAGGCGGAGATCATCACGCCGAGATCGGCGCGAATGGAGCGGGTGAGAAAGCCCACGGCGGGGGTGGGCACCGGGCCTACGAGAAAGACGTTCATGCCGACGGAGGTGAAGCCCGCGGTCAGGGCGTTTTCCAGCATGTAGCCGGAGCGGCGGGTGTCCTTGCCGATGACGACGCGGTGGGCGTGGCCGCCATTGGTAAAATGGCGCCCGGCGGCCTGGCCGAGGCGCAGGGCGGCGTCGGCGGTCATGGGGGCGGTATTGGCCTGGCCGCGCACCCCGTCGGTGCCGAAGAGTTTCCTGCTCATGTGGCCTCAGTGGGGTTTTGTGACGTGAGGGCGGACCACAGGGCTGCGGCCTGCCGGGTCTGGGCTGCGTCGTGCACGCGTAGCACCTGCGCGCCCTGGCGCAAAGCCTCGAGTGCCACGGCGAGGGAGCCGGGCGTGCGGGATTTGGGCTCCGGGCCTGTGCCGCCGAGGACGCCGATGAAGCGCTTGCGCGAGGCCCCGAAGAGGATCGGCAGGCCGAAGCCGTGGAGAAGGGCGAGGCCGCGGATGAGAGCGAGGTTATGGGCGGTGGTCTTGCCGAAACCGATGCCGGGATCGATCAGGAGGCGGTGGCGCGGGATGCCCGCGGCCACGGCGGCTTGGATGCGGGCCTCGAGGAAATCGGCCACGTCGAGCAGCACGTCGTCGTAGCGGGGGGCGTCCTGCATCGTCTTCGGGTCGCCCTGGGCGTGCATGAGGCAGACGGGACCGCCGAGGCCGGCGGCGGTGGCCGCGCTGGCGGGGTCGTGGGTGAGGGCGGAGACGTCGTTGAAGAGGTCGGCACCGGCTGCGAAGGCCGCGCGGGCGACGGCGGCCTTGCGGGTGTCGACGGAGATGGGCGTCGTGAGCCCTGCGGCGCGCAGGGCCGCGATGACCGGGACGATGCGGGCGGTCTCGGCGGCTTCGGGGACGGGGTCGGCGCCGGGGCGGGTGCTCTCGCCGCCGATGTCGAGGATGTCGGCGCCGGCGTCGACGAGGGCTCGGGCGCGGGCTATGGCGGCCTCCGGGTCGAGGTGGTCGCCGCCGTCCGAGAAGCTGTCGGGGGTGACGTTGAGCACGCCCATGATGCGCGGACGGTCGAGCGGGAGGCCGCAGAGGGCGGGGCGCGGGGCGGTTAAGGGAGCGAGATCCGCTGGGGAGAGGTCGGCGGCGCGGATGCGGCGGGGCGGCGCCGTGCGGCTGTGGAGGGCCAGATGGTCGAACCAGAGCGGGCCGCCCGCGAGGGTTATGGCCCCGTCCGGGCGGAGGGGGTCCGTCTGGAGGAGGGGCCGCAGCCGGTCGGTCATGCGCGGGCGAGCACGGCGTCGATCATGTCGGGCAGGTCGGCGAAATCGGCGAAGCTCGCGGCCGCTCCGAGGGTCTCGGGCGGCAGAAGGTTGTAGCCGAGCAGGTAAAGCACGAAGGGCACGCCGGCCGAATGGGCCGTGGCGGCGTCGGTCTGGCTGTCGCCGATCATCAGGACGGGGCCGGGGGGCAGCTGGTCGGCGGCGTGGTGCAGCATCAGGGGATCGGGCTTCAGGACATCGAGGCTGTCGCCGCCGGTGAAGCCGGTGACGGGGGGCATGAGGCCGAGGCCGCGCAGGATCGCGAGGGCGGGGGCGTCGGCCTTCTGGGTGCAGACGGCGAGGCCGTGGCCGGCAGCGGCGAGTCGGCCGAGGGTCTCGGGGACGCCGGGATAGACGCGGGTGCCGGTGAGGGGGTTGTCGGTGTAGATCGCGCGAAAGCGCGCGAGATGCGGCGCGACGGCGTCACCCGGGATGCCGCCGGTCGCCTCCAGCAGGCGCTCGACGAGGCGGCGCATGCCGTGGCCGACAAAGCCCGTGACGAGGGTCTCGTCCACCGGGGCACGGCCGAGTTCGGCGAGCAGGCTGTTCGCGGCCAGCGTCATGGTGGGCACGGAATGGACCAGCGTGCCGTCGAGATCGAAGACGAGGCGGGCCATGGCTCAGGCCACCCACTTGATGGAGCAGCCGATGGAGGGGACCTGGTCGCGCGGACCCGATCCGGTGCGCGCGACGGCGGACATGGCGTCGAAAAGGTCGCGGCGCGCCGTGTCCGAAGCCTGTCGGCCGCTGTCGTCGAACCGGCCGCGGTACTGGAGGCCGGTGTCGGCCCCGTAGCCGAAGAAGTCGGGCGTGCAGACGGCCCCGAAGGCGCGGGCGACGCTCTGGTCCGGATCGTGCAGATAGGGAAAGCGGAACCCGTAGCGGCGCGCGAAGGGGCCCATGTTCTGGAAGCTGTCCTGCGGATAGGCGGCGGCATCGTTGGAGCAGATCGCGGCGACGCCGATGCCGAGGGCCTGGAGGGCGGCCCCGTCGCGGGCGAGTTTCGGGGCGATGGCAACGACATAGGGGCAGTGGTTGCAGATGAACATGACGAGAAGGCCGCCGGGACCCCGCAGGCTGTCGCGGGAATGGGCGTGCCCGTCGGTGTCGGTCAGGCGGAAATCCGGTGCGGGCGCGCCGAAATCGCAGGTGGGCGGGCTTGCGGCCATGGCTGGGCTCCTAGGCGGATAGGTCGGCGGGGTCTTTTGCCGTGCGGTGGCGCAGGCCCTCGGGAATCTCCGGGACGGATGCCGTGCCCACCGTGACGAGAGCCTCTGCGCCGATCTGGCCGGCGAGCCAGAGGGCCAGGGCCGCAGGCGCGCTCGCATCGACCGGCGGGCGCGGCAAGGCATCGACGATCATCCGCGAGGGGGCCCAGAGCGGGCGGCGGCCCGACTTCAGCGCCCAGTCGATCTCCGTGCGGGTCTCGGCCACGATCAGGCGGGCGTCGCGGTCCGCGAGGGCCCAGACGGCGATCTCGGTGGCAAGGAGCCCCGCGCGCAGCGCCCCTTCCGAACGGGCGGCGGGCTGCGGGTCGGCGGGCGCGAGACAGACCACGACTGGGTGGGGACAGGCGGCCAGGGCGTCGAGCCAGGCGGCCGCGTCCGGCCCGTCGAGCGCTCGGGCGGCGAACTGGACGACATGCGGGCGCAGCGCGGCATCGTTTCGGGCGGAGGGGATGGGGTGCAGGCGTGCGGCATCGGGCGGCACGCGGTCGCGCACGATCTCGACCCCGAGGGCACCGGGGATGCGGTCGAGTTTCTCGATGCGCACGAAGGCGCGCTGGGCGCGCGGATCCTCGAGGCAGCCGGCCGCGACCCGTTCGGCCAGCGTCTCCAGGAGGTTGAGACGTTCGGCGGCGAGGGCCGTGCCGATGGCCTCGACGATGGTCTCGTAGGAGAGGACCTTGTCGACGTCGTCGGTGCGGGCGGCGGCGTGCCGCGAGACCTCGAGCACGACGTT
>JBBQYB010000135.1:0-8383 GCA_038209095.1 Rhodobacterales bacterium | reverse complement strand
AGGCGATCGAGAAAGACGTGGGCGGCCAGCTCGCTGCGCACGGCCTCCGCCAGCAGCCCCTCCAGAGCGTCGACGGCGTGACCGAGACCGAGCAATCCCAGCTTGTCGCGCATCGCGTCGATGTCCAGCCGCACGTGCGCGGCGTTCATCGGGCCACAGCGCATTTTGCCACGCGGGAGTAACGTCATGTGAACTTCAGGGCGGCTCATGAGCCGATCCGCTCTATCAAGTGCTGCTGGTGGTGGTGCATTCGCCATGAAGCCCGTCGCGCGCGATCTTGTCGTGATATGGGCACTGTGAAAAGCATGGAGCCTGAGGACGCGTCCGCGACCGACCGACGAAGGAGCACGGCAATGAAGATGGGACTGCGGGGACGCCGCGCCTTGCTGACGGGCGCCTCCAAGGGCATGGGCCGTGCCTGTGCCGAGGCTTTGGCGGGTGAGGGCTGCACCATCACGCTGGTGGCGCGCGGCAAGGAGTCGCTTGAGGCCACGGCCGCCGAGATCCGGGCCTCGACGGGCGCGACCGTCCACACCGTCGCCGCCGATGTGACGACAGAAGAGGGCCGCGCTGCAGCGCTCGCGGCCTGTCCTGCGCCAGATATCCTGCTGAACAACGCGGCCGGGATGAAACCCGGCGACTTCCGCGACTGGCGGCGCGATACTTGGATCGAAGCGCTCGACTTGATGATGCTTGCCCCGATCGAAATGATCCGGCTAACCTATGACGGCATGATCGATCGCGGCTTCGGGCGCATCGTCAACATCGCCTCGCGCGGAGTGAAGATCCCCGACCCGAGGCTGGGACTGTCCAATGGCGCGCGCACCGGTCTCGTGGGGTTCTGCGCTGGCATCGCGCGCGAGGGTGTGGCCCGCAACGTCACTGTCAACACGATCCTGCCGGGCATCGTGGCTAGCGACGGCCAGCGCCAGCATGTCGCAGCGCTGGCGGAAACGACCGGCCGCAGCTTCGATGAGATCTGGGCCGAGCGCGCCGCGGGGTCGCCCGCGCGTCGCTACGGCGAGCCGTCCGAGATTGGAGCCCTGTTCGCATTCCTCGCCTCGGTCCATTCCGGGCTGATGACGGGCCAGTCGATCCTCATGGATGGCGGCGACTATCCCGGCACGATGTGAGCGGATGAATGAACGCCAGATCTCCGCGTTCCGGCTGGTCATGCGGCTGGGGTCGGTCACGGCGGCGGCCCGGGCGATGCATGTGTCGCAACCGGCCGTTTCGCGGCATATCGCCGATCTGGAGGCCGATCTGGGCTTCGCGCTGTTCGAGCGGCGCGGAGGCAAGCTGCACCCGCTCCCCGAGGCGCGAACCCTCGGGCAGGAGGTCGAGCGCATGTTCTACGGGCTCGACCGGCTGAAATCCTTCGCGCGCGAAATGCGGGGGCTGGCGCATGCCCAGATCGCCATCGCTAGCCTTCCGATGGCGTCGTTTCGCATCCTGCCGCGCGTAATCACAGCGTTCGTCGCGGCGCATCCCGGCATTCGCGTGACCCACAACGTGCATACGTCCAGCCGGATCGCGGATCTGGTGGCGTCAGGCCAGGCGGATTTCGGTATCGCGCAGCTGGCGTCGGGGCGCACGGATGTGCGCCGGATCGCCGGGTGGCGCTGTCCCTGCGTTGTGGCCCTGCCTGCGGGGCACAAGCTGGCGGGCGCGACGGTCCTGCGACCTGAGGATCTGGACGGTGTGCCGATGGTCGCGCTTGCGCATCAGACGCTAACTGCGGCCTTCGTGACCGAACGCTTCGCCCAGGCCGGGATCGTTCCGCACATCGTCGTCGAGAGCCAGCCGTCCTACGCAGCTTGCGGGATGGTCGCCGAAGGCCTCGGCGTCTCGATCGTCGACCCGTTCACACCGCAGATCTTTCCGCCCGGCACGCTGGCCACCGTTCCCTTTGTCCCGGCCCTCCCGTTCGACATCTACCTTGTCGGCCATGCCGAGCGCCCTCTGTCGCGCGCGGTCGAGGCCATGATCGCGCTGCTCGAGGATGACCTCGACAGCATCGAAAGCACCGAGCGTCTGCGTCCCTGAACGCGCCGTCAGCCATGTTTCCAGCGCATGAGGGCATCCGAATTCCTGATTTGGCATTATGTCTCGTAGGCCCGATACCGAGTCCCAACACGGGCCGGGTGGCCCACGACCGTTCTGCAGGAGGACGCGGACAATGGCGCATCAAAAGCCCAGCGGATCGTTTGTCGCGCTGATCACGCCGATGAACGAGGATGGGTCTGTCGATTTCGAGGGGTTCCGGACCCTGATCGACTGGCACGCGGAAAACGGAACTTCGGCACTGTTGATCATGGGATCGACTGGAGAGGTCTCGATGCTGTTTCCCGAAGAGAAACGTGAAATCGTCCGCCGCACGTTGGCCATGCGCAAGCCGGGCTTGACCATGTGGTATGGCTGCACGGGCAACAACACCGACACGACCATCGATGCGGTTCGATTCGCCAAGGCCGAGGGCGCCGACGGCGCGATCTTTGCCGCCCCATCCTATATCTGCGCCGACAACGCGGCGATCGAGGCCTACGCCGTCGAAGTGCTGGACAGTGCCGATCTGGCAATGGGGTTCTACAACAACCCGCCCCGGGTGAGGACGGACCTGCATTGGTCCAACTTGCTGCGCCTTGCAGAGCATCCCAACATGGTCGTGCTGAAGGAAAGCACAACCCGTGTCGGTCAGGTCGCGCAGGTCTGCGCTGGGCAGCCGGACATGGCGATCATGTGCTGCTGCTCGCCCAATCTGGGGCTTGTGGTGCCGACGATGGCGCTCGGCGGACATGGCACCGCAAATATGACCGGCAACCTTATCCCTCGCGAGATGACCGTAATTTCCAAGCCGTGGGAGTCCGGAGATGATCCGTTCGCCTGCCGGGAGGCATGGCTGGACAACCTGCCAGTGCTGCATTTTGCCTATTCAGCGATCAACCCCGTCGCGGTGAAGACGCTGATGCGGGCGATCGGACTGCCCGCCGGGCCGCTGCGCCGCCCGCTGCAGCCGCTGCCGGGTGCGGCGCTTGCCGACGCGCTCGCCATGGTGCAGCGCCTCGGGCTCGACCGGCGCTACGGCTTCCGCAAGGGGCCTGCGGCGCTCACAGCGGCGGAATAACGGCGCGTGACGGTCGTTGTGATCGGCGCAGGCGTCATCGGCCTGTCGACGGCCTATGCTCTGCACCGGGCCGGTGAAACGGTGACCGTGATCGAACGCAACCCCGGCCCTGGAGAAGCGACGAGCTTTGCCAATGCCGGCGGCCTCTGCCCGTCTTTCGCCGGGCCATGGGCCGCGCCCGGCATGATGCGCAAGGCGGTCAAATGGCTGTTTGCGCCGTCGGCCCCGCTCAAGATCCGCCCGACAGCGGACCTGCGCCAATGGCGCTGGCTGGCCGCCTTTGCTCGGGAATGCGATGCAAGGCGCAGCGCCGACAACAAGCGAGCGATGCAAACCATCGCGCATTACAGCCACGCCCGCCTGGGCGAGCTTCTATCCGAGACCGGGCTCGTGTTCGACCACGGCACCTCCGGCATCCTGCAGACCTTTCGCAGCCGCGACGCGCTTGCGGGTGCAAGACGTGCATCCGCCGTGCTGACCGAAATGGGGATCAAGCACAGCCTGCTGGACTCAGCCGAGATTTCGCAGGTCGAGCCCGCGCTCGCCCGGTCGCGGCTGTCATTCGAGGGCGCACTGCATTTTCCCGCCGACGGCACCGGGGACGCCCACGCCTATTGCCGCGCGATGGCGGGATGGCTTGCCGATGCGGGCGTGTGCTTTCTCTATCAGACCGAAGCCACCGGGTTCGCCACACGCAACGACCGCCTAAGCGGTGTGCGCACCGGCTCCGAGGTTGTCGCAGCCGACGCCGCGGTTCTGACGACGGGACCGTTCGCACCGGAGCTGGCGCCCGAGGTTCCTGTATACCCGGTGAAGGGCTATTCCCTGACATATTACAGCGTCGACCCGGCGGTGGGGCCGCGGTCGTCCATCATGGACGAAGACAGCAAGATCATGTTCACGCGCCTCGGCAGCAGGCTGCGCGTCGGCGGCGTGGCCGAACTGGCTGGATATGACAGAACGCTGCGCCCAGCACAGATCGACGGCATGACAACAGTGACTGGCGCGTTCTTTCCCGAAGTTTCCAATCTGAAGCCCCGGCCCTGGAGCAGTTTTCGCCCGATGACCCCCGATGGCCGGCCCCGCATCGGCCCGAGCGCCAAGCTGCCGGGGCTGTGGCTCAATCTCGGGCACGGCTCGAACGGCTGGACACAGGCGGCCGGTGCGGGACAACTCACGTCGGATCTCGTAACCGGGCGCAAACCGGGCATCGATCCGGCGCCCTATGCGCCGGCCGCCTGAGTGCGCCGTGGCGGCGCCCGGTCTCAGGGCATTCCGAGGTGCCGCGTGCAGCAGAGCGGAGCGCCGGGGCAATTGACTTGAACGAGGCCGGGAAACGAGATCAAGTCTTTAGGTAACAGGTTGACCGCACCCTGCGCCGGAGAGACCACAAAACAGGGAGAGACATACGTGTTGATAGGACTCAGATACATCAGCCTCGCGGTTGCAGTGACCATGGTGCCCGCCGTCGCGATCGCACAAGACATCTCTATCGTGCTCGGCGCAGAGCCGACCACGCTGGACCCGCACGCCGCCGATGACGGCTCCGAAAAGGCCGTGAACGACAACGTCTTCGAGACGCTGATGGCGCGTGACGCACAGGGCAACCTGGTCCTCGGGCTTGCCACCGAACAGCCGACGCAGGTCGACGCGACCACCTGGGAATTCAAGATCCCCGCCGGGTTGGAGTTCCACAACGGCGAACCGCTGGACGCCGCCGCCATCGTGCATTCGGTCGAGCGGATGATCGACCCGGAGCTGAACTCCGAACAGCTGTCGTATTTCTCGACCTTCGCAGGGGCCGAAGCGGTCGACGCCACGACGGTGCACATCCTGACCTCCGGGCCGGACCCGATCCTGCCCGCGCGGATGTACTATTTTATGATCGTCCCGCCCGAGGCGAGCGAGGCAGAGGGTTTCGCCTCCAGCCCCGTCGGATCGGGCCCATACGAATTCGTGCGCTGGGACCGTGGCAACGAAATCGTGCTTCAGGCCGATCCGGACTGGCGCGGCGGCGATCTGGACGTGCAGAAGGTCACCTACCGCTTCATCGAGGAAAGCGGCACCCGAATGGCCGCGCTGATGGCCGGCGAGGTCGATCTGATCACCAACCTGCTGCCCGAATTCACCGGGCAGGTGCCTGCTTCGGCGTCGATGCGCGGGCTGGAACATCCGACTGTGATCCTCAACACGAACGGCGGCATCACGCAGGACGTTCGGGTGCGCCAGGCGCTCAACCTCGCCGTCGACAAGGAGGCGCTGGCCTCCGCGCTGTTCGAGGGGCAGGCACAGGTCGAGGAGGGCCAGCTTCTGGGCCGCACCTATTTCGGCTTCAACGAGGGCGTGTCGGCCTATCCCTACGATCCCGAACAGGCGATGGCCCTACTTGAGGAAGCGGGCGTTGCCGGAGGCGGGATCACGCTCGTGGGCACTGGTGGCCGCTGGCTAAAGGACCGCGAAGTCACCGAGGTCGTCGCCGGGTATTGGGCCGCCGTGGGTCTGAATGTGGACGTGCAGATCTTCGAGTTCGATGAATATCTGCAACGCCTCTTCGACAAGGAGAACCGCGCGGATGCAATCTTTGTTGTCTCGGGCAACGAGCTCCTGGACGCGGACCGGTCGTTCAGCGCCTATTATGCTCCTTCAGGCTTCGGATCGTCCAACAACTTCGACCAACTCGAGGAGTGGATTGTCGCCGCCCGCACCGAAATCGACCCGGAGGCACGTCAGGCGCTCTACGAACAGGCGGTGCAACTGGGCCATGACGAGGCGATTCTGACCTTCCTGCTGAACATCAACAACATCTGGGGCCTGTCGGAGCGACTGACCTGGGAACCCCGTGTGGACGGCAAGATGTTCGTTGCGACGATGTCCGTCGAGTAAGCGCAAGACCCGGAAGGCGACCACGTGGGCAGATACATTCTCACCAAGCTGGGGCAGGGCGTCATCGTCGTGCTGTCGGTGGTCGTGGTCGTCTTCATCCTGACGCGGCTGATCGGAGATCCGGTCCGCGTCATGCTGCCGCTCGAAGCCACCGAGGCGCAGCGCACGCAGTTCGAGGCGCAACTGGGCCTGGATCGCCCCATCGGCGTGCAGTTCGTCGATTACGTGGCCGATGTTGCCGTGCTGGATTTCGGCGATAGCCTGTGGCAGCGCCGCCCGGTCATGGACATCATCGTGGAGCGCGCACCCGCGACGCTGCTGCTGACGCTGACGGCGATCGGGCTTGCGGTTGCGCTGGCGGTGCCTTTGGGGGCTGTCGCGGCGCTGAGGCCAGAAGGGATCGTTGATCGGATCGTGGTGCTGGTCTCGCTCATAGGGTTGTCGATCCCGCAATTCTGGCTTGGGCTGCTTCTCATCGTGTTCTTCTCGTTGACCTTGGGCTGGTTGCCAACCTCCGGGTCTGGGACCCCGGCGCACATGATTTTGCCAACGCTGACGCTGGCAATCCCGGCGATGACGCGGCTCGTGATGGTGGTCCGGTCGACAATGATCGACGAAATGAACGCCCAGTATGTCCGGGTGCTGCGGGCCAAGGGGATGCGGCCCTGGCGGGTGGTGGCGGTCCACGCGCTCAAGAATTCCTCCGTATCGATCCTCACCCTTGCGGGGTGGGAGCTTATCCGCGCGCTGTCCGGCTATACCGTCGTGGTCGAAAGCGTGTTCGCATGGCCCGGGTTGGGGCTGACCGCGATCCAGGCCATCGAACGGCAGGACCTAATCCTGCTTCAGGCGATCGTCTTCCTGACCGCGATCATGGTCGTGGTGCTGAATCTTCTCATCGACATCGGGTCCAAGGCCTTCGATCCCCGCATCGATCTGCGTGCCGCATGAGCGTGGCGGAGCAAGTCGACTCGACCGACCTTTCTGCCGGCGACGCCGCCAGGCCTGGCATGACGGCGGCACCCATGCCCGGCCTTTGGGCCGATCTAAAGGGCGACGTGCCCGGGCTCATAGGGGCCAGCTTCCTGGCCCTGTTGCTGCTGACGGCGATTTGCGCACCGTTGATCGCGCCCTACGACCCTGGGGCCCAGAACATCATCATGCGATTGAAGCCACCCGCGTGGGTCGATGGCGGAAGCTGGGCGCATGTGCTCGGTACCGACCATCTCGGGCGCGACGTGCTGTCCCGTATTTTGCACGGCAGCCGGATTTCGCTGATCGTGGGGGCTGTGACGGTGATGCTCGCGGGGACCTTCGGCGTCCTGATGGGGCTGACGGCCGGCTATGTCGGCGGACGGACCGACAACTGGATCTCGGCGATCGTGGACACACAAGTCGCCTTTCCAGGGTTGCTTCTGGCGCTTCTGATCCTTGCTGTGATCGGCCCTTCGACCGTGACGGTGATCCTTGTTCTAGCGCTGAACGGGTGGATGGTCTACGCCCGCGTCACGCGAGGGGCGGTCCTGTCGCTGCGCCACACGGCGTTCGTCGAGGCGGCTGGCCTACTGGGCTGTTCCACTTGGCGCGTGTTGATGCGGCATCTTCTGCCCAACCTGTCGGCTCCGCTGCTTACGCTGGGCACGCTCGAATTCGCGCGTATCGTACTTGCGGAGGCGGCGCTGTCGTTCCTTGGCCTCGGCGTGCAGCCGCCGGCAACGTCCTGGGGCCTCGATGTGGCGCAGGGCAAGGATTACATGTTCCGCGCTTGGTGGCTGGTCACCTTCCCGGGGCTCGCCATCGCAATAACGGTTCTGGCGGTTAACCTGATCGCGTCCTGGCTGCGCGTCACCTCCGACCCTGTCGAGCGTGAGAAGCGCTTTGCACGGCGCGCCGGATGACCGAGCCGCTGTTGCAGGTCGAAGGGCTGGAAGTCACCTTCCTCACCCGGCGCGGCACGGTCGATGCGGTGCGCGGAATATCGTTCGATCTGGGGCCCGGAATGGCGATGGGGCTAGTCGGCGAAAGCGGCTGCGGCAAGTCGGTCACCGCACTTGCGCTGCTGGGCATGGTCAATCTGCCCGGCCGTCTCAAGGCGGGGCGCGTCCGCTGGAAGGGGCGCGACATCCTTGGCCCGGGCAGCGAGGCGTACCGTCGTGAGGTCTGCGGCCGCGACATCGCCATGATCTTCCAGGATCCAATGACCAGCCTTGACCCGCTGTTCACCATCGGTGCGCAGATCGCAGAGGTACTGCGGCAGCATCGGGGCCTGTCGCCCCGTGCCGCGCGGGACCGGGCGGTGGAGTTGCTGGACCTTGTCCAGATCCCGAACCCGGCGCAGCGGGTGGACCAATACCCGCATGAATTCTCCGGCGGCAT
>JBBQYB010000134.1:0-8459 GCA_038209095.1 Rhodobacterales bacterium | reverse complement strand
GCGTCCCCAGCCCACCAGAAAGGTGTCCGTGCCGAAGAGGATGGTTGCGCGCAGCTTCTGCGCGAGTTCGGGGATGACGCGGTAGTGCAGCGGCGAGGGATGCAGGCCGGTGCGGATGCCGGTGGCGAGCGGCAGCACGATCCCCGCCGTCAGGCCGAAGCTGTGGAACAGGGGCAGCGCCGAGACCGCGCGGTCGTCGGGTCCGATGGGGGCGCGGGTCTGGATCTGGGCGACGTTGGCGAGCAGGCTGCCGTGGGTCAGCACGACGCCCTTGGGGGCGCCCTCGGTGCCGGAGGTGAAGAGAACCGCGGCCTCGGTTTCGCGTCCCAGATCGCGCGGGCAGAACCGCGACGTGACGAGGGCCGCGAGCTTGTCGCGCCGGGTGATCGCGGCGCGCAGATCCTCGGTCCAGAGCATGCGGAACCCAGCGGTCTCGAGGGCCTCGATCAGGGGGGCGAGACCGCCCTTCTCGACGAAGGCGCGGCTCGAGAGGACGGTGTCGCAGCCGGCCGCGCGCAGGGCCGCGCGCACGGGGCCGGCCCCCACGGTGGGGTTGAGCAGCGCCGGGGTACGGCCGGCGCGCCAGAAGGCGAGGAGGACGGCGACGGCCCCCGGTGCGGAGGGCAAAAGCACGCCCACGCGCGCGCCGCGGGCGAAGCGGGCCCGGAGCGCACGCTCGAGCACGGCCCCTGCGAGGGCGAGCTGGCCATAGGTGAGGGTCGCGCCCTCGATGTCCTCGAAGGCCACGCGCGCTGACCCCAGCGCCCGGCGGGCCGCGAGGATCGCCTCGGGCAGCGACGCGAACCGGTCGCGCGCCCTGAAGCGGTCCGCCTCCGATGCTTGCTCCAACGGCCCCCCCCTTTCGTCCGGTGTCAACTCGCGCGGGCGAGGCTCCCGGCGATGTAGAGTTCGCGCAAGCGGCGGGTCACAGGGCCCGGCGTGCCGTCGCCGAGGGTCGTGCCGTCGATCTCGACGACGGGGGTGACGAAGGCGGAGGCGGCGGTCATGAAGGCCTCCGCCGCATCCTGCGCCTCGGCGAGGGTGAAGGGGCGTTCCTCGATTTCCATCTGGGCAGACCGCGCGTACTCGATCACCGCGGCACGCGTGATCCCGTGCAGGATGGCCGTCGAGAGGTCCCGGGTCACGATCCGGCCGGCCCGCGTGACGATCCAGGCGTTGTTCGAGGTGCCTTCGGTGACGAAGCCGTCCTCGATCATCCAGGCGTCGTCGCAGCCGGCCTTGCGTGCCATCATCTTGCACATTGAGGGGGCGAGCAGTTGCACGGTCTTGATGTCGCGCCGTCCCCAGCGGATGTCGGGGACCGCGAGCACCCGGATCCCGCGGCGGGCGGCCTCGGTGTCCACGAGCGAACGGGTCTGGGTGAAGACGACGAGGCTGGGGACCGGGGACGCCGGATAGGCGAAGTCGCGATCGGCCGGGCCGCGCGTCACCTGGAGATAGACCATGCCTTCGTCCATGTCGTTGCGGGCGATGAGCGTGCGGTGGACCGCCTCGAGGGCCGCATCGTCGAGCGGGGCGGGCATTTCGAGTTCGTGGAGGGAGCGATGCAGGCGCGCGAGGTGGCCGGGGAAATCGAGGAGGTGTCCCCCGACGACGCTGGTGACCTCGTAGACGCCGTCCGCGAAGAGGAACCCGCGGTCGAAGACGCTGATGCGGGCGTCCTCCTCGGCGACGTAGTCTCCGTTGACGTAGACGGTCCGGCTCATGTTCACCCCCAAAGCTCGGACGCGGCGGGATGCACGCCCGCCGCGTCGTATCGAAGTCCGTGTGCGCGATCCTGGACCAGGAGAAGCGGCCCGTCGAGATCGGTGAAGGCCGCACCCTGCGCGAGGAGCACGGCCGGGGCCATCGCTAGCGACGAGCCCACCATGCAGCCCACCATCACCCCGAACCCGGCCGCGCGCGCGGCATCGCAGAGCGCCAGCGCCTCGGTCAGGCCGCCGGTCTTGTCGAGCTTGACGTTGACGAGGTCGTACTTGCCCGCGAGGGCCGGCAGGCTCGCGCGGTCGTGGCAGCTTTCGTCGGCGCAGACCGGCAGGGGGCGCGACATTCGGGCGAGGGCGTCGTCATCGCCTGCGGGCAGCGGCTGTTCCACCATCTCGACGCCGAGGCGCAGCAATTCGGGGGCGAGCACGGCGTAGCTCTCGGGGGTCCAGCCCTCGTTGGCATCGACGATGATCCGGGCCGCCGGAGCCCCGGCGCGCACCGCGGCGAGCCGGTCGAGATCGCCCTGGCCGCCGAGCTTGATCTTGAGGAGCGGGCGGTGGGCGTTCGCCTCGGCCTGGGCGCGCATCGCCTGCGGCTCCTCGAGCGAGAGGGTGTAGGCGGTGATCTCGGGCCCGGGACGCGCGAGCCCTGCAAGCGCCCAGACGGGCTGGCCCGAGCGCTTGGCCTCCCAGTCCCAGAGCGCGCAATCGACGGCGTTGCGCGCAGCCCCGGGGGGCAGCAGATCCTGGAGGGCCGTGCGGCTGAGGGGCTGCGGCAACGCTTCGATCTGGGCGATCACGCTCGGGATCGTCTCGCCGTAGCGGGCATAGGGCACGCATTCGCCGCGACCGGTCGCGCCGCCTGACTCGACGGTGACGGTGACGACCTGTGCCTCGGTGCGGGAGCCACGGCTGATGGTGAAGGGGCGCGCGAGGGCGAAGACCTCCGCAGCGACGGTGAGCTTCACGGGGGCCCTCCCCGGAGGGGGCGGGATGCGGGGGTCACAGGAGGGCGTCCACCAGGCGGCCGGCCCCCTGGCGCAGCGGATCGACGGTGGGCAGGCCCATGCGCCGCTCGACCGCCTCGAGATACTCGGTGGCGGCCTCGGGGTGCAGGGCGGCGGTGTTCACGGAGATGCCCACGACGGAGACGTCGGGGTTCACCATGCGCGCCATGGTGAGCGACAGATCCCGCAGGGCCTCGAGCGTCGGCGGGCGGTAATCCGGCAGGCCGCGCATGTGGGGGCGGGTCGGCTCGTGGCAGAGGATCAGCGCGTCGGCCTGGCCGCCGTGGATCAGCGCCAGCGTGACACCGGAATAGGAGGCGTGGAACAGGCTGCCCTGGCCTTCGATGAGGTCCCAGTGGTCGGGGTCCGCATCGGGCGTCAGCCATTCGATGGAACCGGCCATGAAATCGGCGACTACCGCGTCGAGCGGCACGCCGTTGCCGGTGACGAGGATGCCGGTCTGGCCGGTGGCGCGGAAGGTGGCGGGAATGCCGCGTTCGCGCATGACCTTTTCCATGGCGAGGGCCGTGTACATCTTGCCCACCGAGCAATCGGTGCCCACCGCGAGACAGCGCCTGCCCGACCGGCGCTTGCCGGAGGCGATGGGATAGGCGCGGTCGGGCACGCGGACGTCGTGGAGCCTGCGGCCGTGGGCCATGGCGGCTGCGACGAGGGTCGGCTCATCGCTCAGGCGGTTGTGAAGGCCCGAGGCGAGATCGAGGCCCGCAGCCAGTGCCGCCTCGAGGATCGAGAGCCAGGCGGGCGAGATGACGCCGCCGCGGTTGGCGACGCCGATGACGAGGGTGCGCACGCCCGAAGCGACCGCCTCGGGGATCGTCATGTCGGGCAGGCCCATGTCGGCCTTGCAGCCCTCCATCCGGAGTTGACCCAACGCGGCATCGGGCCGCCAGTCCCGGATACCCTGGGCGACCTTGGCCGCGAGGGCATCGGGCGCATCGCCGAGAAAGAGGAGGTAGGGGGATGCGATCATGGTCTGCCTTCGGCTGGATCGGGACGTCTCAGTCCTATCAAAGCCGCGGCGAGACGCCAGTGCAATCGGGAAAGGTCTTGGGGCGGGCCTGTTGGTTCAGGGTCGCCAAAAGGGCGTCACACGATGTGACGGTGTTTAATATATTGATTTTATTTGTAATTTTCCGTGAACGAGTCAATCGGCCCCGGAAACTGCCAGCGGATCCTCGGCGAAGGTCGAGCGGCGCTGGAAGACGCAGCGCAGCAGATCGCCCTCGGCGGTGGCGCGCAGGAGTAGGCATTGGGCGAGATGGCGGGTCCCGTCGTAGAGATCGGCGGCCCCGCGCAGGAGCGCGCTGTCGCGCGCGCGGATGAGGCAGCTGTCCGGACGCAGATCGAGGATGGAAAAACGCCTGGAACCGACCGCCAGCATCAAGCCGGGCCGGAAGGCTGGTTGGGAGGATGGCTGCGTCTTGGAGATGTCCTGTCCGCTCACCGGGTGTCCTCGCGTGCTGGGGCTTGCAATTCTTGGGGCCCGTCGAGTTACTGAAGTCTGAACGCGCGGTGCCCTGCAACGGTTTCGCAGCGATATCGTTAATTCCCGTTTCCGAATCGGAAACGCTGCGGACGGGCGCGCGGGGCTGGTTGATCGGCGGGGCTGTGCCATGTTGCGGGGAAAGGAGACTGCGCATGGGATTTCTGAAGGACGGTGCCTGGCATGCAGACGAGCCGCAGTTCGCGGGCGAGGACGGCAGCTTCAAACGCAAGCCCACGACCTTTCGCGACTGGGTGACGGCGGACGGCGCACCGGGCCCGACCGGGCGGGGCGGGTTCCGGGCCGAGAGCGGGCGCTATCACCTTTATGTGTCGCTGGCCTGCCCCTGGGCGCATCGCACGCTGATCCTGCGCAGCCTCAAGGGCCTCACGGACCATGTGAGCGTCAGCGTGGTCCATCCGCTGATGCGCGATGACGGCTGGACGTTCGATACGGATTTTCCGGGTGCGACGGGGGACGGTCTGTTCGGGTTGCCTTATCTGCGCGACGTCTATGTGCGGGCGGACCCGAAGGCGAGCGGGCGCGTGACCGTGCCGGTGCTCTGGGACCGCGAGACGGGCGGGATCGTCTCCAACGAGTCCGCCGACATCCTGCGCATGTTCAATTCTGCTTTTCGGGAGATCGTGGAGCCGGGCGAGGATTATTGGCCCGAGGACCTTCGCGCGGCGATCGAGCCGGTGAACGCGCGGATCTATGACGGGCTGAACAACGGCGTCTATCGGGCGGGGTTCGCGACCTCGCAGGCGGCCTATGACGGAGCGGCCGGGGAGGTGTTCGACACGCTCGACTGGCTGGAGGAGCGTCTGCGGACGCGGCGCTGGTTGATGGGGGACGCGCCCACCGAGGCGGACTGGCGGCTGTTGCCGACGCTGTTTCGGTTCGATCCGGTCTATCACGGGCATTTCAAATGCAACCGGCGGCGGATCGTCGATTATCCCGCGATCTGGGCCTATGCGCGCGCGGGGTTCCAGCATCCAGGCATCGCGGAGACGGTGAATTTCGAGCATATCAAGCAGCATTACTATGCCAGTCACCAAAGCCTGAACCCGAGCGGGGTGGTGCCCCTGGGGCCCGAACTCGACTGGAATACTCCGGTGGACCGGTGAGGGTCAGGCCTGACCGACGGCCATGCGGGCCGAGGCCTGGGCGGCCCCTGCCCTGTTTGCGTAATGCTCGACGAGGGCCGCCATGTCGTCGGGCTTGAGCGGTGATCGCAGGAGGCCGCGGGCGTTGGGTACGAGCTGGAAGATCAGCCCGTCCGAAAAGAAGGCCCGCGAGGTCACGGCAATGATCGGCACGTCCGGATTGCGGTAGGTGGCGAAATCGGCGACGGCCAGAGCCTCGTTGCCGGTGAGTTCCATGTCGAGCACGAGCGCATCGAAGGGCCGGTCGCGCAGGGCCGCGTAGGCATCGTCGGCGGAGGTGGCGATGGTGCAGGACATGCCCTGGCGCGCGAGAAAGCCGGACCAGATGCCCGCGAGATCCCGATTATGTTCGACGATCAGAACCTGCACGCGCACTCCACCGCGGGGGAGGCCTGCCCGCTGCAACCTGAGGCTGTCATTCATACACAATTTTCGGGACATTGAAAGCAAATCGACGGAGCCGGGTTGCAAGCGGCCTGCGGCGGGCGCAACGCTGACCGCCGATACGCACAGGGAGACAGGCACATGAACACCGACATCGTGATCCTAGACGGGGCCCGCACGGCCATCGGGGCCTTCGGCGGGAGCCTCGCCGACACGCCGCCATCCGCGCTCGCGGCCCATGTGGCGCGCGCGGCGCTGGAGCGGTCGGGCGTCGAGGGCGGGCAGATCGGGCAGATCTTCTTCGGGCATGTCATCAACACCGAGCCGCGCGACATGTACCTGAGCCGGATTGCGGGGATCGAGGCGGGGGTGCCCGAGACGGCCGGGGCACTGAACGTCAACCGGCTTTGCGGGTCGGGCGCGCAGGCCGTGGTCTCGGCATATCAGGCGCTGGCCCTCGGGGATGCGGAGTTCGCGCTGGCGGGCGGGGCGGAGAGCATGTCGCGCGCGCCCTATTCCAGCGGGGCCATCCGGTTCGGACAGAAGATGGGCGACGCGCCGGTGGTGGACATGATGCTCGGCGCGCTCAACTGTCCGTTCGGGACGGGGCACATGGGGGTGACGGCGGAGAACGTGGCCGACGAGAACGACGTCGGGCGCGACGCCCAGGACGCGTTCGCGCTCCGGAGCCAGCAGCGCGCGGCGGAGGCCATAGCGGACGGGCGGTTTGCCGCGCAGATCGTCCCCGTGGAGGTCCGCCGCAAGCGCGAGACGGTGGCGTTCGAGACCGACGAGCATCCTAAGGCCACGACGGCCGAGGCGCTGGCGGGGTTGCGGCCGGCGTTCCGCAAGGAGGGCTCGGTGACGGCGGGCAACGCGAGCGGGCTGAACGACGGGGCGGCGGCGGTGGTGCTGGCCACGGCGGAGGCGGCCGGTAAGGCGGGGCTGACGCCGCGTGCGCGGGTACTGGGGTATGCCGTCGCCGGGGTTGCGCCCCGGATCATGGGAATCGGCCCGGTCCCGGCGGTGCGGCGGCTGATGGAGAAGACAGGGCTCGGGATCGGGGATTTCGACGTGGTGGAGTCGAACGAGGCCTTTGCCGCGCAGGCCATTGCGGTGAACCGCACGCTGGGGCTCGATGCCGACCGGGTCAACCCGAACGGCGGGGCCATCGCGCTCGGCCATCCGATCGGGGCCACGGGGGCGATCCTGGTGGTGAAGGCGCTTTATGAGCTGGAGCGCACCGGCGGGCGCTACGGGCTGGTGACGATGTGCATCGGCGGGGGTCAGGGGATCGCGCTGGCGCTCGAGCGGCTTTGACGCCCGAGCAGGGGGGGCTGAGGGAGGATGACGGCATGACCCCCCCTGCGGGCGCGGAGGCGGCACCCCTGCCGGGGCGGTGGATCGCCATGACGATCCTGTTGCTCGCGGGCTTCATGAACCTCATCGACGTGTCCATCGTCAACGTGGCGCTGCCGCGTTTGCAGGCATCCCTCGGGGCGACGGACAGCCAGATCCAGTGGGTGGTGGCGGTCTATATCCTGGTGTTCGCGCTGGGGTTGCTGCCCTTCGGGCGGCTCGGGGACATCCTCGGGCGCAGGCGGGTGTTCGTCTGGGGGATCGCGCTCTTCACGGTCAGCTCTGCGCTGTGCGGGCTGGCCCCGAACGTGGAGACGTTGATCGCGGCGCGGGTGTTGCAGGGGGTCGGCGGAGCGATGATGGTGCCCCAGACGCTGGCGATCACGCCGGCGCTCTTCGGGCCCAAGGAGCGGGGGCGGGCGTTCTCGCTGTTCGGGCTGACGGCGGGGCTCGCCACGGTGACGGGTCCGGTGGTGGGCGGGTTGCTGATCAGCGCGGATCTGTTCAGGCTGGAGTGGCGGCCGATCTTTCTCGTGAACGTGCCCATCGGGGTGCTCGCGATCCTCGCGGCCCTGCGGTACGTGCCGGATCTGCCGCCCGCCAAGGGGATGCGCAACGATTTCATAGGGATCGCGATCGCGGGGGCGGCGCTTTTGCTGGTGGTCGTGCCGCTGATCGAGGGGCGCGCGTTCGGCTGGCCCCTGTGGGCCTTCGCGATGATCGGTGCGGCGGTGCCGGTGGGCTACGGGTTCTTGCGCTGGATCCGGGCGCAGGCGGCGCGCGGGGAGGCGCAGCTTTTTCCGGACGCGCTGACGCGCAACCGGAATTTTCTCGTTGGAATGGCGCTGGTTGGGCTGGTGTTCTCCGGGGTGCCGGGGTTCTTTCTGGTGCTGGCTCTGTATCTGCAGGACGGCTACGGGCTGACGCCGTTGCAGTCGGGGCTGACGACGCTGCCGTTCTCGCTGGGCGTGCTGGGGGCCTCCGTGATCTCGGGGCGGTTCGGGTCGCGCTGGGCGCGGCCGCGCATCACGGCGGGCGGGCTGATGCTGGCAGGCGCGATGCTCTGGCTGCGGTACGACGTGGCGACTGCGGGGGACGCGGTGGTCTGGTCGCGGTTCGCGCCGGCGCTGCTGCTGGGCGGGCTCGGGCTCGGGACGACGGTGGGGCCCTTGTTCCAGACGGTTCTGGCGAGCGTGCCGCCGCGCGACGCGGGCTCCGGGTCGGGGGCTTTGCAGGCGTTCCAGCAGGTGGGGGCGGCGCGGGGGGTGGCGATCACGGGGGAGTTGTTCTTCGGGAGCCTCGCGCGCGGGAT
>JBBQYB010000133.1:0-8534 GCA_038209095.1 Rhodobacterales bacterium | reverse complement strand
CGTCCAGAAACCGGCCTTGCGGCCGTGCTCGGACCGCAGCCGGGCCTCATAGGCGGCGTGGGGTTCGAGGGGAGCGAAGTCGTTGAGGTCGGCTGCGAGGGCCCGGCATTCCAGCAGATGGCGGACGGCGTGCCGGTAGCGGCGCGCGCGGGCCTCGCGCAGAGTGAAATCGGTCATCGCGCGGTAGAGCACGGTTGCGGCGAGGGGGTGTCGGCCCGCGAGGGTGCCGGCGGCTGGCGTGAGCACTTCGTAGCGGTCGCCATCGAGTTCGGCGCGGCGCTTCATTACGAGCGCTGCGGCGCGCTCCAACGCGGGCCAGGCGATCAGGAACTCGAGCGCCCGGTGCGGATCGCGGGTGGCCGTGACGTGGTCGAGCGCGCGGTCCTCGGCCACGAGGTCGTCGAAGTCCGCCAGATGGCCGAGGTAGGCGCGCAGGTGCCCGGCATCGAGATCGCGCAGAAAGATCTCCTGGCGCAGGGCCTGGGCTTCGTCCGGACGTCCGAGAGCGGTGAGGATCGCGATGCGCAGATCGTTCCAGCCCGCAACGAAGTACGGGGCGGCGTTGGCGGGCACGGCTTGCATTGCGTCCCAGGCCTCATGCGCCCGGCCTGCGACCAGGAGGCGGTGCGCGATCTGGAGTGCCACGGCAGGCGTTGCGCGCAACTCGGGCGGCTGGAGTGCCCGGTAGGCCTCCGCATCGCCGCGCGCGTCCGCGATCTCGCCCAGGTGGCGCAAGGCCTCCCGCTGGCGCCAGTTGCGCGCGAGCCCGACCCCGCGCCGCCCGCCCGCGACGATCCCCTTGCGCAAGCCGGCATCCTCCGCGCCGGCCCACTCCCGGACGAGCGTCTCGAGACGGTCGAGCCCCGCCGGTCCCAGCGCCGGCGCGAAGACGGGAATGGCGCGGTCGAGAACCCGCGCCGCATCGGTCTCGATGGCGTCCCAGAGCCGCTCCGCGAGCGCCTCCGGCGAGCCTTCGGTCCGCGTCGCGAGGGCAGCAAGGTCCGACGTAACCTCGGTGAAGACGTCCCGGAGGAGATCCGACGTATCGTCGAGACGGCCGAACAATGGCTCGGCCAGCGCCATGATGCGCCAGAGCAGGTCTGCCGCTGTCGTCGGATCGAAGGGGCCTACCTTTTCGTGGATGGCCCTGCGCTGTGTGGCGAGATCGGCGGCGAGCGCCCTGACGCGCGGGCCGCGGATGCGGGCGGAACCGCCGGCGAGGCTCGAGAGCCGCTTCTGGACGGCGCGGGCGGCCTCGGCGGGTCCGAGGGCTCCGGCGAGCTCGAGGCGCAGGCGACGCTTCGTCGCCGCATTGCCGAGCGAGATCTCCATCAGGAGGGCCGCGAGCCGGGCGGCCCCGAGCGCTTCGAGATTGGCGGCGGTCAGCGTCGTTCGTGCGGCCATCGGGCCTCCCCTCGGCAAACGGGCGGCATCATGGAACATGGCGTCAACCTGTACCACCGGGGTTGCGGCCGATTACGGCTTTTTCGGGGGCGCGGATGCTGTAGGCTCAGTACGAGCGGATTTGCAGTGGGGGCGAGATGAACGAACAGGTACGCCTGAGCCCGGCCGACGCGTTGCGCGCCAACGTGGCCGACAGCTTCGAGACGGCCCGGGCCATGCCGAAATCGGTCTATACGTCGCCGGAATTCGCGGCGGCCGAGATGTGGCACATCTTCTCGAAGGACTGGCTCTGTGCCGGTCGCGCCGACGCGCTGAAAGAGCCCGGCGACTACCTCACGCTCGAGATCGCGGGGGAGCCCGTGATCGTGCTGCGCGACGGGGAGGGGCGGCTGCGGGCGATGTCGAACGTGTGCCGGCACCGCATGTCGACGCTGCTGGAAGGGCGCGGGCACGTGAGGGCCATCGTCTGTCCCTATCATGCCTGGACCTACAACCTCGACGGCGGATTGCGCGGGGCCCCGGCCATGGGGCTCAACACGGCGTTCTGCAAGGACGAGATCCGGCTGCCTTCGGTGCGGTGCGAGGAATGGCTGGGCTGGATCCTCGTGACGCTCGATCCCGAGGCTCCGTCCCCCGCCGAACGGCTGGCTGGGGTGGAGCGGCTGGTGGGGTATCTCGACATGGGATCCTATGTGGAGAGCTTCCGCGAGGAGCACCGCTGGAACACCAACTGGAAGGTGCTGGCCGAGAACTTCATGGAGAGCTACCACCTGCCGGTCTGTCATGCGGGGACCATCGGCGGGTCGGTCGACCTGATGAAGATGACCTGTCCGGAGGGGGATGCGGCGTTCAACTATCACTGGATCGTTAAGAACGACACGGTGGCGCTCTCGCTTGCGCATCCTGACAACACCCGGCTGACCGGCGACCAGCGGCGCATCACGTGGCTGCTCGCGATCTATCCCGCACTCCTGATCACGCTGACGCCGGGGTATTTCTGGTATCTCTGCCTGAGCCCCGACGGCCCGGATCACGTGAACATCCTGTATGGCGGGGGATTGGCCCCGGAGTTCGCCGCGGACCCGGCGGCGGAGGCGCATTTCGCGACGCTCAAGAGCCTGCTCGACGCGGTCAACGACGAGGACCGCGGCTGCACCGAGCGGGTCTATCGCGGGCTGTGTGCGGCACTGTCCGGGCCCGGCCCGCTGTCGCATCTGGAACGGCCGAATTTCGAGTTCGCCCGTTTCATCGCGAGCCGCATGCCGGGCTGACGCGCGGTCTCAGGCGAGGCCGATGGTGACCTTGATGTTGTCCTTGGTGGCATGGGAATAGGGGCACACGACATGGCCCCTGTGCATGATGTCCTCGGCCACCTTGGGATCGAGCCCTGGCAGGGAGACCTTGAGATCGACCTCGAGCCCGAAGCCCGTGCCGTCGCTCCGCGGGCCGATGCCGACTTCCGCCGTGACGCTTGCGTCGGCGGGGACGGAGACCTTTTGCTGGCCGGCCGCAAACTTGATGGCCCCGAGCAGGCAGGCGGCATAGCCGGTGGCAAACAGCTGTTCGGGGTTCACGCCTTCGCCGCCTGCGCCGCCGAGTTCCTTGGGGGTCCTGAGTTTCACGTCCACCGAGCCGTCCTTGGTGGCGGAATGGCCGTCGCGCCCGCCCGTGGCGGTGGCCTGGGTGCGGTAGAGAACATCGACGGACATGGGAGCCTCGCTTTTTTCCTGAAATCGATGCGGGGCAGCGCCCACCCGCGATGCGTAGCGCCAACCGTGCAGGGTAGTCAACCGGCCGGGGTCTGGATCCTGCGCCTCTCAGGCGGATCCAAAGCCTACAAGAAGGCGATTACGAAGTCGGGGAGGGGTGTTAGTGCAGGCTTCTGTTGCCAGGCGCCTGCGAGCCCCGCCTTAACCTGCTAGGGTCAAGGGCTTAGGTTTCGACCTTTCGGACTGCTTACGCAGCCAGAGCGATCGGAGCACGGTTGTCATTGGCAACTATGTGCTTCGAGCCGATAACGGTGGCATCCCGCCGAATGAAAGCAATCACCTTTACACGTCCGTCGATCCTGTTTCGGCCCCATTCGCCCCCAATGAGGAATCTGGTGGAGCCGCCGGGTACCGCCCCCGGGTCCGAACCGCTTATTACGTGCGCGTTTATCACCATAGTCCGGTTACCCGAACGGCCTCAACATAAGCGACGCCGGACGGGAATGTAAGTCCCCCTCATCAGGAAAGGCCCGGATGCTGGCAGATTTTCGGCGGGTCACCTAGGATCCGGAGCCTCTGGCAACCCGAGGGAGACCCTTCATGACCCTGCCCGCCCATGTCCATGCTGTCGCCCGCACGGGAGACGGCGATGCCGCACCCGCCGATCCGCAGCGCGTGATCGCGGGATCGGGCGCTTCCCGCGTCTGGAACGCCTTCTCGGATGCGGCCGGCCGGTTCCATGTCGGACACTGGAGCGGTAGCGTGGGTGTGCGCGCCGTCCGCTATGACGAGACCGAATTCTGCGTTCTGCTGACGGGCCGGGTGCGGCTGTCCGGTCCGGACGGCACCGCAGAATTCGGCCCTGGCGACGCCTTTGTCATCGCGGGCGGTTTTGAGGGCACCTGGGAATGCGTGGAGCCGGTGACGAAGCTCTATGCCATCCTCGAGCCCTGAGCCGGGCGCTGGATCCGGCAACGCTCCCTTCATCCCTGATGCGCTAGCTCTAGGGTCTTGGATGGCGGGAGCACCTCATGCGGCATGGGCGTCTGGTCACGGGGCTGTCGTTGCTTCTCGGCATGGGCGGGCCTGTGGCCGGCGAGGCCCGGCTCGATCTCTCGGGCGGGTTCCTGCCCGATCCGATGACCCGGACGATGACCGTGACGGCGTCGCTCGACGCGCAGGCCTGGGTCAGGGGGTGCAGGGGGTTCGGGCCGGAGGCCCCCGCGCTCGTCGTCGAGTTGAGCGATCCCATCGCGGCCCTGCGGTTCGGCGCATCCGGCACGGGCCTTGCCGGTCTGGTGATCGCCGGGCCCGATGCAGTGTATCGCTGCGCGCTGGCGCAGGAGGGAGAGGCCGCATTCCTGCGGGTGGACCCGCAGGCGGCAGGTCCGCACGCCGTCTGGCCGCTGCTGTCCCGGCGCGGCGACCGGGCGGAGGTTGCGGTGTGGGTCTCGGAACTGGACGGGCCGACCGCCGCAGGGCTCGCAGTTCTCAACGGGTCGGCACCGCCGGCCTTCGGATTGCTGGCATTCGGAGGATCGCTGGCCGAGAGAGAACTGGTGGTATCGGGCGATGTCTCCGCCCGCGACATCGACGCGGCCTGCACCGGGCTGATCGCGTCCGGGCGTCCGGACGTGACGGTGCGCACGGGGACGCCGGTTCCGGCGCTCGTCTTTTCGGTCCTCTCGCCGAGCGACACGACCCTGGTCGTCCTGAGCCCGAGCGGCGTGCTCCATTGCGGCGACGACGGGAACGGCTGGGGTCCGGTCTTGCGGGCGGCTCCGGCCGAAGCCGGCGACTGGGGCGTCTGGGTGGGACATTTCGAGACGGAGGGCGCGCCCGCGACGCTGATCGTCGGGCGCGACGCGGGTGCGGTCGAGGCCCGGCTCGCGGAAGCCGACAATCCCTTCCGGGGCCGCAGGATCGCCAGCGCCGTCGCGGTCCTCGAGATCCTGATGGCCGAGCGGGACCTGGGCCGGACCCTGTCCTACGGGCGGATCGAATCGGAGGGGCAAATGGGGTTCACGCTCCATGAAGTTGTCTTGCGCGATCCGTCCGGGCTGCACCAGCCTCTGGAGGTGGCAGAGTTGCGCGTGCAGGATCTCGACCTCGCGGGTCTGGCGGCGATCGGCGTGCCGGAGCGGTTTTCCGTGGGGTTGCATGGGATCGGCTATGCAGCGCTGGTCGCCGCGGGACGCGCCCGGGGCTGGCCGCCCCTGCCGCCCCTCGCGGGGGCGCGGACGGTGTCGCTGGACATGGGTCTGGCCCCTGTCGCGGGAGAGGGGAGCCGCCGCGACCTGAGCGTCGATCTGCGGCTCGACGGGCGCGCCGGGCTCGGGGTGCGCGCGCGGCTGATCTGGCCGGAGGCACCGGGGCCGGTCGATCTCGAGGCCATGCCGATCGAGGCCGTCACCTTCGACCTGCGCGACACGGGGTTTCTCAATGCGGTCCTGACGGGCGCTGCCGCGTCGCGTGGCGTGGATGCGGACGACCTGATCGACGGGGTGGTCTCCGCGCTCGGCGGCACCTTTGGGCCGGATACGGGTCTCGCGGCCCTGCGCGAGGCGCTGGCCAAGCGCGCTGAGCCCGGCGCGCTGACCGTGACGCTCGCCACGGACGATCCGCGCGGGCTGGAGGCGGTGTTGGCCGACCTGGAGACCGATCCGGCCGCGGCGGGACGCCTGCGCTTTGACGCGCGTTACACGCCGATGCCCTGAGCGCGCCTGCGGACCGCCAGCAGACCGAAAGCCCCGAGCCCCGCGAGCAGGATCAGACCCGAGGCGGGCAGCGGCACCGGTGCGACATCCGCCCGCACCCTGTCCGCGATCTCCGCATGGATCGTCGCGTTGGGATGGATCGGATCGAAGAAGGCGAGAAGCGGCGCCTCGGTGGCAACGTCGCAGGTGAAGACGCCGGGGATGTGACAGGGGATCGTCGCATTCGACACGCCGAACCGTTCGGGGTCATCGAGGAGCGCGGTGAACAGGCGGAAGGTGTCGAATTCGATGACGTTCATGCCGGTGCTGCGCAACTTGTCGGCCTGTCGGGCGAGCACGGCGTTGAACGCATTGGTCCCCCTGCGGGCCTCTTCGCGCAGGGCTGCGGGTGCGACGGCAAAGAGCGGCGTCCGGTCGAGTGCCGGCATGTTGAAGAGCACCACGTCGCGCACGCCGAGCGCGTCGAGGGTCCGGGCCGCGGAGCCGACGCCCTTCGCGCTGAGCCCGCCCACGGCACGGGCCGTGCCGGTCGGCACGCCCACCGAGAGGATGTCGTTCGCGCCGATCCAGAGGCTCGCCACGGGCCGGGCCCCGAGCCGGCCGGAAGCGGTGGCCGCGAAGGTCCCGATCTGGGCGGAAAGACCCTCGGCGGGCTGCGGGGTCGGCCCGACGGCACCTCCACCATAGGCGAAGTTGCCGGTGGGCAGACCGCGTTTCGCGAAATCCGTCGCCACGGGCTCGGCCCAGACCGGTCCGTTCGAGTAGCGCCCGTCGACGTAAGGGGCACCGGGCCGCGCGCCGCCGGTCGCCGCCGACAGGTTGCCGGGATCGGACAGGCTGTCGCCGAACGCCCAGAAGCTCGTGTAGCCGTTGAGCGATGCGGCCTGTGCGGCGGTGGCGCACAGGCCGATGGCGAGCGCCAGGGCCGTTGTTAGTCGGTGCATGTATCCCTCCTCCGTCCGATGCGGAGCCGAAGCCCCGCTGTGTGGATGACGCGTGTCCTACCAGGATCCGATGTTCGGGGCCGAGGCCCAGGGCTCGGCCGGGGCCAGCGCCTCGCCCATCTGCAAAAGCTCCACCGAGATTCCGTCTGGGCTGCGCACAAAGGCCATGTGGCCGTCGCGCGGCGGCCGGTTGATCGTGACGCCGGCGTCCGACAGGCGGGCGCAGACGGCGTAGATGTCGTCGACGCTGTAGGCGAGATGGCCGAACTGGCGTTGCGATGCGACCTCCACCGTCTCGTCCCAGTTGCAGGTCAGCTCGAGATCGGCCGTGCCGTCCTCTTGACCCGGGGGACAGAGGAAGACGAGGGTGAAGCGGCCCTTCTCGTTTTCGCTCCGGCGGCGCTCCTTGAGGCCGAGAAGGTCGCAGTAGAATGTCTTGCTTGCCTCGATGTCGCTGACGCGCACCATCGTGTGCAGATATTTAATCTTCATCTTGCGGCTCCCTTAGGCTCTAATGCAACATCTGGTATTGGCGATTCCCCGCCCGAGGTTCAGCATATGACGCTTACGCCCGAACAACAGGCCGAAATTGCTGCCGCCCGGGCAGATCTGCACGTGACGGCGCGCGCGGTGTCGCCGGGCATGGAGCCGTGGCTGCACCAGGCGATCCCGGTGCTCGACCACGGGTTCATCCGGGTGGTGGACTACATGGGCGACGATGCGGCGATCGTGCAGGCCGCACGGGTGAGTTACGGTGCCGGCACGAAGACGGCGCGGGACGACGCGGGCCTGATCCGGTACCTGATGCGGCACTGGCATTCGACGCCCTTCGAGATGTGCGAGATCAAGCTGCACGTGAAGCTGCCGGTGTTCGTGGCGCGCCAGTGGATCCGGCACCGCACGGCGAACGTGAACGAGTATTCGGCGCGGTATTCGATCCTTGACCGGGAGTTCTACACGCCCGATTCGGCGCAACTTGCGGCGCAGTCGGCGACGAACAACCAGGGCCGGGGCGCGGCGCTGGAGGGTGCCGAGGCGGAACGGGTGCTGCGCGTGCTGACCGAGGGCGCGGGGCGCGCCTATGACGATTACGAGGCGATGCTGTCCACCGTGGGGCAATCGGGGCTTTCGCGGGAACTCGCCCGGATGGCGCTGCCCATGTCGATCTATACACAGTGGTACTGGAAGGTGGACCTGCACAACCTGTTCCACTTCCTGCGCCTTCGCGCCGACCCCCACGCCCAGTACGAAATCCGCGTCTACGCCGACGCGATCTGCGACGTGGTCCGCGACTGGGTGCCCCACGCCTTCGCGGCGTTCGAGGACTACCGCCTGAATGCGGTAACTTTCTCCGGCAAGGGGATGGCGTGCTTGAAGCGGATGCTGGCGGGGGAGACGGTGACGCAGGAGACGAGCGGGATGTCGAAGGGGGAGTGGCGGGAGTTTGAGGGAAGTATTTTGTTCGACGAGTAGGCGAGCGATCGATGATTGATTATCAAATAGTATTTTCCAATTTCTGGAGCGCCTTCTGGTTGTTTCTCGGAGTCGTGGCGGGTGCCGTGATTCAATATTTCCTTGGCCGGTTGCAACAGCGAGACGCTAGGGTCGTCGCCGGAAAAGTCTTAGACACGGAAATTGCCATAAATTTAAGGGAGGCCGATAGATTTAGAGCAAGACTGAAACAGATCAGGGATCGTATCGGAGCTGGTCGGATCGAACCCAGGAATCTTTATGTGTCCATGCAGGGAGTTGATTATTCT
>JBBQYB010000132.1:0-8687 GCA_038209095.1 Rhodobacterales bacterium | reverse complement strand
GCGCCTATGATGGATTGGACCGACAGGCATTGCCGGATGTTTCACCGGCAGTTCTCGTCCCAGGCGCTGCTCTATACGGAAATGGTGACCGTCGGGGCGATCCTGCACGGGGACAGGGACAGGTTGCTTGCGTATGATCCGGTCGAGCAGCCGTTGGCGCTCCAGCTCGGAGGATCGGAACCGAAGGCTCTGGGGCGGTGCGCTGCGGTAGCACTGGATCTGGGGTTTCGTGAGATCAACCTCAACGTGGGGTGCCCGTCCGACCGGGTGCGTGCGGGGTGTTTCGGGGCCGTTCTCATGAAGACCCCGGACTTGGTGGCGGACTGCGTTGCGGCGATGCGCGAGTCGGCGGAGGGAGTGGACGTCACGGTCAAGTGCCGGATCGGGGTCGACGACCACGATCCGGAGGTGGCGTTGCCGGCCTTGTTGCAGGCGGTGGCCGACCGGGGGGTGCGCCGGGTCGTCGTCCATGCGCGCAAGGCCTGGCTGCAGGGGCTGAGCCCGAAGGAAAACCGCGAGATCCCGCCGCTCGAGCCCGAACTGGTCTTGCGGATGAAAGAGGCCTTTCCGGATCTGAACATCAGTCTAAACGGGGGGATCGCCACGCTGGACGAGGCTCTGCTCTGGCTCGGACGGGGCTTTGACGGCGTTATGATCGGACGGGCTGCCTACCACACCCCGGAGATCCTCGGGGCGGTGGACCGGCGGGTCTTTGGGGTTGCGGGCGAGGACGTGACGTCCGAGCGCGCGGTTCGGCGGATGCTGCCCTATATCGAGGCGGAACTGACACGGGGCACCGCCCTGCACCAGATTACCCGGCACATGCTCGGCGCGTTCCACGGGGCGGCCGGGGCGCGCCAGTGGCGCAGGATCCTGTCGGAGGGCGCGCATCGTGCGGGTGCGGGTCCGGAGCTGGTCGAGCGGGCGCTCGGGGCAGTGGGCGACCGGCGGGAGGTTGCCGAACTCTCGTCCTGAGGGCCGCCCCTCAGGGCGGACCGCGAAAGCCGGTTGCCACGATGTATTTTTCGGAGCTGTCCTTGCGGCTTGCGGGCGGCTTGATGTGGGTGACCCTGGCATAGGTGCGGTTGAGCCGGGCGACGAGCGCCGCGTCGGCGCCGCCGCCGAGGACCTTGGCGACGAAGACGCCGCCCGGAGCGAGGACCTGATCGGCGAAATCGGCGGCGGCCTCGCAGAGCGCGCTGATGCGGATGTTGTCGGTCTGGGGGTGGCCGGAGGACGCGGCGGCCATGTCGGACATGACCACGTCGGCCTGACCGTCCAGCAGGGCGCGCACCCGGGTGTCGGCCCCTTCGTCGAGAAAGTCGAGCTGGTGCAGGTCGGCGCCGGCGATGGCCTCGACGGGCTGGAGATCGATGCCGAGCACGCGACCGACAGGCCGGCCGCGTTTCTCGCCGAGGGCGTTGACGCGGGCGACGGCGACCTGGGTCCAGCCGCCGGGGGCGGCCCCGAGATCGACCACCCGGGCGCCGGGCTTGAGAAAGCCGAACTTGTCGTCGATCTCGCGGATCTTGTAGGCGGCGCGGCCGCGGTAGCCCTCAGCGCGGGCGCGCTGGACATAAGGGTCATTCAGCTGGCGTTCGAGCCAGAGGGTGGAGCTGAGCTTGCGGCCCTTGGCGGTCTTGACCCGGACGCGCAGATCGCGCCGGCCGCGGCCCGAGCCGGGGCGTTCGGCGTCGGTCACCGGGGATCCGCCTCGGGCGTGAACAGGCCCCGCGCACTCATCATCGAGAAGAGCATCCCCTCGCGCAGGCCGCGGTCCGCGACCTTGATCGCCTCGGTGGGCCAGAGACGCAGAAGGGTCTGGAGGATCGCGGCCCCGGACATGATCAATTCGCAGCGGTCCCGCCCGAGGCCCGCGTCGTTGCGCCGGCCCTCGGGGCCGAGCTTGAGGAAGCGCTTGATGACCGCCTCGATGGCGTCCGCGGTGAGGTTCATGCCGTCCACCTTGCGCCGGTCGTAGCGGCGCAGGCCGAGATGGGCAGCCCCCACGGTGGTGACGGTGCCGGAGGTGCCAATCATCTGGAAGCCGCCGCCGGCGCCGACCTCCGGGATGTCGAGATAGGGTTTAAAGCCCGCGATCTGTTCCTCGAAATACCAGGACATCAGGGCGAAGCGGGCGCTGTCGTCGAGGACGTCGGCGAACTTGTCGTGCAGGGTCGCGACGCCGAGGGGGACGGAGATGAAATCGACGAGCCGGGCCTGACCCTCGGCCCCGTCGCCGCCGGTCACCTTGAGATCGAGGATCGCCTGGGCCCGCCGGGGCGGGGGTACGCTGGAGAGGTCGATCCAGACCAGCTCGGTCGAGCCGCCCCCGATATCGAAGACGAGCACCTGGCTCGCGGAGGCGGAGACGAGGGGTGCGCAGGAGATGACGGCGAGGCGGGCTTCTTCCTCGGGGCGGATGACTTCGAGGCGCAGGCCGGTCTCGCGGGTGACCTGGGCGAGGAAGTGACCGCCGTTGCGCGCGCGCCGGCAGGCCTCGGTGGCGACGAGGCGCGAGTTCTGCACGCCGTAGCGGCGCAGCTTGTCGGCGCAGATGTCGAGGGCCTGGAGCGTCCGGGTGATGGCCCCGCGCGAGAGGTGGCCGGTGCGCTCGAGGCCCATGCCGAGACGCACGGATTTCGCGAAGGCGTCCACGACGCGGAAGTGCCCGCCCTCGGGCGTGGCGATGAGCATGCGGCAACTGTTCGTGCCCAGGTCGAGGGCCGCGAACAATTCCGGTTCAGCCTGCGCAGGCCGACTGCTGTGGCGCGTGAGCGCCAAGGCGATAGTATCCTGCGCAGTCTCGGATGAGACCTGCGCCATATGTGCGAGCCGATCGAGTGCTTTCGGGGTGATCCCGAAGATTTGTCAAAATGTTACATGAGCCGGGACGGCAACGCAACCGCGTGGACGTCCCGCAGGTCCGGCCTCCGGGTGGCAAGAGGGGCCAAACAGATGCCGTCAGGAGCGTCACACGATGTGACGCCTGTCAAGTATCTGAAATATATAAGTTATCCGGAAGTCGGTTTTCTGACCCCCTCTGGATCAACCGCCGCGGGCGTATTTGGTCTCGACGTCGGTCATGGCCTGGACGTTGCCGGCGGAGCGGCCATTCGCGTCGAAGGTCTGGTCGAGGAAGGCGTCGGCGATGGCCTTGGCGAGTTCCGGTCCGATGACGCGGGCTCCCATGGTGATGATCTGGGCATTGTTCGAGAGGGCCGCGCGTTCGGCGGAATAGGTGTCGTGGGTGAGGGCCGCGCGCACGCCCGGCACCTTGTTGGCTGAGATGCACACGCCGATCCCGGTGCCGCAGACGAGGATGGCGCGATCATAGGTGCCGTCGATCACCGCACTGGCGACGCGGTCGGTGAGATGGGCATAGAGTTTCTCGGCTTCGGTCTGCGGGGTGCTGAGATCCGTGACCATATGGCGGTCCTTGAGATGCTCGGCGAGGATGCGGGCGAGATCGGCGCCGGCGGCGTCTCCTGCGATGGCGAGTTTCATGGTGGTCTCCGGTGGATTGAGGCGGGTCAGAGGGCCGCGGCGGCGCGGTCCAGGATGTCGAGATAGCCTGCGGGCTGCCAGGCGGCGCGGCCGATGAAGAGGCCGTCGATTTCGGGCCGGGCGATCAGATCGGCGGTGTTGTCGGGCGTGACGCTGCCGCCGTAGAGGACCGGCGGGGCGGCGGTCAGGATGGCCGCGGCCGTGTGCTTGATGAGCGCGTGCTGGCGGTCCGCGTAGTCGGCGCTGGCAGGGATGCCGCCCGCGCCGATGGCCCAGACGGGCTCGTAGGCGAAGAGGATCCGGGAGCCCCGCTGGTCGGCAGTGAGCCCTGCGAGCGCGGCCTCGGTCTGGGTCGTAAGCACCGCCTCGGCGCGTCCGGCGTCGCGCTCCGCGAGGGTCTCGCCGAGGCAGATCAGCGGGATGAGGCCGTGGCGCAGGGCGGATGCCACCTTGAGGCCGACGGTCTCATCGGTCTCGTTGAAATGGGTGCGGCGTTCGCTGTGGCCGAGTTCCACGAGATCGAGACCGCAATCGGTGAGCATCGGTGCGGAGATCTCGCCGGTCCAGGCCCCCTCGTCGGCCCAGTGCATGGTCTGGGCCCCCACCTTGACGCGGGATGCGCCGAGCGCGCGCCTGACCTCGCGCGCGGCCGTGAAGGGCGGGATGACGAAGGGCTGGATGCGGGCATCAACGGAGGGCAGGGCCGCGAGGAGGGCCTCGGCGAAGGCGAGGGCCTCGGGGAGGGTCTTGTTCATCTTCCAGCTTGTGCCGATCCAGGAGGTCATGCGGTTGGTCCTTCAGGCGACGATTTCGGAGGGCTATGGTATGAAGCCCGGCGGCGTCAATCGAGATGCGCCGTGCCGCCCTCGCGTTGCCCCCTTTTCGGAGTGCTCCATGCCCTTGTCGCTGTCGCTGAACACCAATCCCCTGGTCAACCGTTTCGCCGAACCCGAGGATCTGGTGGAGACGGTCGCGCGCGACCTGCGGATCCGGGATCTGCAATTGACCCACGAGTTCATCAACCCCGGCTGGCCGGCCCCGGTGGTGCGCCGGCTGACGCGCCGGATGGGGGCTGCGCTGCGGCGCACGGGCGTGCGGGTGACGTCCGGCATGACCGGGCCCTACGGGCGGCTCAATCATTTCGGCCATCCGGACCGCGACGTGCGGAGATATTACGTCGACTGGTTCAAGACCTTTGCCGACATCGTGGCGGAGCTCGGCGGTGCTTCGGTGGGCACGCAGTTCGCCATCTCCACCTTTCGCGACTTCGACGACGACGTGCGGCGCGAGGCGCTGATCGGGGCCGCGATCGACTGCTGGGCGGAGGTGGCCGAGCATGCGCGGGAGGCGGGGCTCGGATATCTGTTCTGGGAGCCGATGAGCGTCGGGCGCGAGTTCGGGGAGACGATCGAGGCCGCCCTCGATCTGCAGGCGCGGCTGGGAGCGGCGGAAATGGCGGTGCCGATGTGGATGATGGCCGACATCGACCACGGGGACGTCACCAGCCCCGATCCGGACGATCACGACCCCTATGCCTGGGCCCGGGCGGTGCCGAAGGTCTCGCCGATCATCCACATCAAGCAGTCGCTGCGCGACAAGGGCGGGCACCGGCCCTTCACCGCCGCGCACAATGCGGCGGGCCTCATCCAGCCGGAGCGGTTGCTTGCGGCGCTCACGGCGGGCGAGGCTACGGACAACGAGATCTGCCTCGAGTTGTCCTTCAAGGAGCGCGAGCCGAACGACCGCGAGGTGATCGGGCAGATCGCCGAGAGTGTCGCGTTCTGGGCGCCGCATATCGAGACGGGGGCGGGGGATCTGAGGGTCTAGGGGGGCGCTGCGCGACCCGGGCGCGGGTGTAAAGGATGCGTGAGGACCATTCCGATGCGGTCTTTCGCTCTGGGCCGTTTGGCCCTATCCAGTTTCGATGAAGACAAAGCCGCTCGCGTTTTCCGTCCACCTGCTGACCGGTTCCGGGGCGGCGCTCGCGCTGATGGCGCTGGTCGCCGCGACCCAGGGCAACTGGCAGCTGATGTTCGGCTGGCTCGGGATCGCGCTCATCGTGGACGGAATCGACGGGCCGCTGGCGCGCAAGGTGGACACCAAGAAGAACGCGGCCAACTGGGACGGCGGCGTGCTCGACCTGGTGATAGATTACCTGACCTACGTGTTCATTCCCGCCTATGCGCTGATCTATCTCGATCTGCTGCCCTCGCCCTGGGGGCTGGCCGCGGCGTTGCTGATCGCGCTGACGGCGGTGGTCTATTTCGCGGACGTGCGGATGAAGTCGCCCGACAATTGCTTCGTCGGCTTTCCGGCGGCCTGGCAGATGGTGGTGCTGGTGTTTTTGGTGTTCTCGCCGCCGGCCTGGGCCGTCGTGGCGATCATCCTGGCCCTCGCGCTGAGCCAGTTCACGCGGCTGAAGTTCATCCATCCGACCCGAACCGAACGGTGGCGCGCGGTCAACCTGCCCGTGGCGATCCTGTTCCTCGGCCTGGGCGGCTGGTCGGTCTGGCGGAATTTCGACCCGGCGCCGCTGGTGGAGTATCTGCTGCTGGTGACGAGCCTGTGGCTCCTGTTCGTGGGCATCGTGATGCAGCTGTTTCCGGGCCGCGTTTCCGCAGAGGCCGACTAGTCGGGGAAGGTCAGGCCCGTTCGGACGTCGAGCCGTGCATTCGAGGCGGCGAAGCGCGCGCGCAGGGCCGCCTGCACGTCGGGGACGAGGGTGAGTGCCGATCCGTCGCTGCGCATCCGCCAGAGGTTCTCGCCCCGGGACAATTGGTTCGCCTTGCGCCCGCCGCGGCGGCGGCCCGGTCCGGGCGGCACGGGGGCGAGATCGGTGGCGCCGATGAACGCGGCGAGGGCGCTGCGCACGCCCGAGGGGTCGCGGCGCAGGCGCTCCATCGGCACGAGGAGCACGTTTTCGGGGCCGAGGGTCGCGCCGAGCGTGTCTGCGACATGGGCGAAGTCGAGCCAGGCGAGGGGGCCGGGCAGGGTGTCCGAGCCGGCGATCTCCGTCATGCGCCGGTCGAAGTCCGCCTGGTCGAACTGCGCGAAGATCCGGGAGGATTCCGCGTAGCGCGAGGCGAGCCACTGGTCCTGCCGGCGGATCCCCACGATCACGCGGAGCGGGCGTCCGAGCCGCCGGGCCAATGCGGCGAGCCGTGGGGCGAGGCGGTCGGGGCCGCGGCCTTGGCCGCGCCAGAAGCCGCCGGCGGCCAGCGAGGCGTTCTCCTCGCTGATGAGGAGCGTCCCCGGCGCGCCGAGGGCCCCGATGCGCCGGCCGAGCCGCAGGAGGGACAGCCGCCAGAGCAAGGGCGATGCATGGGCGAGGCCGCGCAGGTCGGTGCAGATGTCGCGGGCGGCGTCGCTGTGGGTGCGATGGACGTAGGTCAGGCCGACAGCACCCGGAAACAGGCTGTGCTGGAGGTAGGTCGTCGCCGTCTTCGGCAGCCCGATGTGGAGGACGAGCACGCCGCTACCGGTGTCCGAGCGCCTCATCGCAGCGGCCGCAGACGCCCGGATGGCTGTGGGTGCCCACGTCCGGAAGGACCTTCCAGCAGCGGGCACATTTCTCGCCCGACGCGAGGCGCGGGAGGACCGCGAGGCCGGGGGCGTCCTCCTGGGTGTAGGCCGCCTGCGGGGCGGGCCCGGGGTCGAGCGTGAGGCCGGAGGTGATGCAGACGTCCGCGAAGTCCGCCGTCTCCAGGACGGCGCGCAGGGCGGGATCGGGGACGTGGACGACGGGGGCGGCCTCGAGGCTCGCGCCGATGCGTTTGTCGCGGCGCTCGATCTCGAGGGCCCCGGTCACGACGCGGCGGGCGCGGCGGATCTGGTCCCATTTCGCGGCGAGCGCGGGGTCGTACCATGCGCCGTGGGTGTGGGGGAAATCGACCAGATGCACGGAGCTTTCGTCGCCCGGATGACGCTCGAGCCAGACCTCCTCCATGGTGAAGGGCAGGATGGGGGCGAGCCAGGTGACGAGGCGGTCGTAGAGCGCCTCGAGCACGGTGCGCGCGGCCCGCCGGCGCGGGCTGGTGGCAGCATCGCAATAGAGCGCGTCCTTGCGCACGTCGAAATAGAACGACGAGAGGTCCACGGTGCAGAACTGGAAGAGGGACTGGAAGACGGTCTGGAAGTCGTATTTGGCGTAGCCGTCGCGCACCTCGCCGTCGAGTTCCGTGAGGCGGTGGAGCACCCAGCGCTCCAGTTCGGGCATGTCGCCTGAGGGCAGGCGCTCCGCGGGATCGAAGCCGTCGAGGGCGCCGAGGAGGAAGCGCAGCGTGTTGCGCAAGCGCCTGTAGCTGTCGGCGACGTTCTTGAGGATCTCGGGGCCGATGCGCAGATCGGCGGTGTAGTCGGCCTGGGCCACCCAGAGCCGGAGGATGTCGGCACCGTACTGCTTGATGACGTCGGCGGGCGCCGTGGTGTTGCCGACGGATTTCGACATCTTCAGCCCGTTTTCGTCGAGCGTGAAGCCGTGGGTGAGGACCGCCTCGTAGGGGGCGCGGCCCATGGTGCCGCAGGCCTGGAGCATGGAGGAATGGAACCAGCCGCGGTGCTGGTCCGTGCCCTCCAGATAGAGGCTCGCGGGCCAGAGACCGTCCGGCCGGTCGCGCAGGGCGAAGGCGTGGGTGGAGCCGCTGTCGAACCAGACGTCGAGGATGTCGGTGACCTGTTCCCAGACCGCCGGGTCGTGCTCGGGCCCGAGGAAGCGGGCGGCGGCACCGTCCGCGTACCAGGCATCGGCTCCCTCGGCCTCGAAGGCTGAGCGGATGCGGGCGTTCACGGCCGGGTCGCGCAGGATCTCGACCTCGCCGCCGGGGAGGCGCTTGACGAAACAGGTGAGCGGCACGCCCCAGGCGCGCTGGCGCGAGAGGACCCAGTCCGGGCGGGCCTCGATCATGGAATAGAGCCGGTTGCGGCCGCTCTGGGGGGTCCATTCGACGAGTTCGTCGATGGAGGTCAACGCGCGCGCGCGGATGGTGTCGCCATATTGGCCGAGGCCGTCCGTCAGCGGCTTGTCGATGGCGACGAACCACTGGGGGGTGTTGCGGTAGATGACCGGGGCCTTGGAGCGCCAGGAATGGGGATAGGAGTGCTTGAGCCGTCCGCGTGCCAGCAGCGCCCGGCAGGCGGCGAGCGTCTCGATGACGGCCGTGTTCGCCTTGCCCTCCTTGCCC
>JBBQYB010000131.1:0-8834 GCA_038209095.1 Rhodobacterales bacterium | reverse complement strand
CGCCGAGATCGCCCTTCAGGGTCCCGAGGATCTCGCCCTGCTCGTCGATCAAGGCGGCGTCACGGATACGCTCACCTTCACCTCGGCGCGCGCTCCGCTGGACTGTCGGGCGAGCTGAGACGAAAGGTGCCCGTCGCCGTCAGCCGTCCCACCGAGGCGACCAGCCTGCGCTCGTCGAGATCAACGAGATGCGCGAGCACGTTACGCCCGGCCGCCGCCCGGAGGGGTTCTCCGAGGTCCGGATAGACGGTCGCCACCAGTTCCGGGACGTCCAGCGGCCCAGCGTGCAGCGCCGCGAGGATCTGCGCCTCGCGCGCCGCCCGGTGGGCCAGCAGCGCATCGATCATGGCGGCGGGCGCACGCAAGGGGCTGCCATGCCCGGGATAGAACACATTCTCCCCTCTGGAACGCAGCCGGCGCAGGCTGCGCAGGAACGACCCCAGATCGCCGTCGGGAGGCGAGATGAGCGTCGTGGACCAGCCCATGACGAGGTCGCCCGAGAAAAGCCTCGAGCCGTCGGCGTCGGCGAAACACAGGTGATCCCCGAGATGTCCGGGCGTATGGAGCGCCGTCAGCCGCCAGCCGGCTCCCGTGATCTCGGCACCGTCTGCGAGGCACCGGTCCGGGACGAACCCCACGTCCACACCCTCACCCCCGCCGATCCCGCCTGCGGCTGCCAGATGCTCCATCACCGCACTGCGCCCCCGGACCCCATGGCCGAGGATTGGCGCGCAGAGACGCTCCTGCAATGCCCTCGCGCCCGCGCTGTGGTCCCGGTGGGCGTGTGTCACGAGAATGGCCGAGACCCGCGCGCCCGCGGGCACCGCCGCCACGATCGCATCGATGTGCGCCCTATCGTCCGGACCCGGGTCGATGACCGCGATGTCTCGCGTGCCCAACAGATAGGTACGTGTACCGGTATACGTCATCGGACCCGCGTTCGGGGCCGTCACCGCGACGAGATCCGCGCCGAGCGGCTCGGGCACCCCGATCGCTGGAGCGTGACCTTGTTCGAAGGTCAGATCTGCCATTGTCCGCCCGCCCTGCTCTTGCACGATCCCGGGGTCGGAAGTATCGCTCGCGTCCATGCACCCGCCCACTCTCAAGACCGTCCTGCCGCGCAGCCTGTTCGGCCGGGCCCTTCTGATCCTACTGGTTCCTCTCGTCCTGCTGCAACTCGTCGTGGGGCTGATCTTCTTTCAACGCCACTACCAGCGTGTCACGGAGCAACTGACCCGCGGCGTCGCTCTGGAGCTCGCCTACGCAGTTTCCGAGGTGGAGGCAGCGCCCGAACGCGACACGGCCAACCAGCGGCTTGCCTCGATCGCGGATCAACTCCGCCTGATCCTCGACCTCGATCCGCAAGCCGTCTTCACGCCCCAGCTCCGGCGCGGCTGGAACGATCTGACGGGACGCACGCTGATCGCGACGCTGGAGGCCGAGGTACCGCGCACCCTCGCGATCGACGTCGGAGCCGACGAGCGGCAGGTCAGGATCGCGATGCCGACCAGCAAGGGGGTTCTGACGGCCGAGGTCCCGCGCAACCGTCTGACCGTCTCGAACCCGCACCAGTTGCTGGTCCTGATGCTCATCGCCTCGTGTGTGCTCGGTACCGTCGCGGTCCTGTTCCTGCGCAACCAGGTGCGTCCCATTCGCCAGCTCGCCGAAGCGGCCGAGGCCTTCGGCAAAGGACGCTCCTCGCCGTTCCGGCCGTCCGGGGCGGAGGAGGTTCGCCGCGCCGGGGCCGCCTTCCAGCACATGCGGGCCCGGATCGAGCGGCAGATCGACCAGCGCACGCTCATGCTGTCGGGCGTCAGCCACGACCTGCGCACCCCGCTCACGCGGATGAAGCTGACCCTCGCGCTCATGGTGGAGGGAGAGGAGACCGAAGGGCTCCGCGAGGACATCGATCAGATGGAACGCATGCTGGGCGAGTTCCTCGCGTTCGCGCGCGGCGGCGGCACGGAAGAGGCCGTGGAGGTCGATCCTTTCGACCTGACGCGCCGCATCGTCGAGGACGCGGAGCGCGGCGGGCAGGCCGTCGTCCTGACCCAGACCGATGAGACGCCCGCAGATCACCTCGTGATCCTGCGGCCGCAGGCCATGCGCCGGGCAGTCGAGAACCTGATCGGCAACGCCCGCCGGCACGGAACCAAAACGGCCCTTAGCGTGCGACTGACCTCGAAATGGCTTGAATTCGTGGTCGAGGACGACGGCCCCGGCATTGCGGCCGAGGATCGCAACCGCGCGGTGGCCCCGTTCGCCCGGCTCGACGAGGCGCGGGATCCCAACATGGGCGGGGGTGTCGGTCTCGGCCTGACCATCGCGACGGATATCGCGCGCAGCCATGGCGGCAGTCTTGACCTGGGGACGAGTGCGCGTCTCGGCGGTCTGCGGGCGGCGCTGCGTATTCCGCGATGACGCCTAGGCTTGCCTTGCCAAGGGCTTGGCCGAAACTAGCTGCAACGATATGACGCATACGGCCGAACCGACAGGTCGGAAAGGATCCCCAGCATGCCCACCACCAGTCCCGCGATGCGCCTGCGCGACCGGCCCGAGTTCCGGACCAAGCCGAAGCCGCTGACCTTCCGGCGCGATGCGACGGTTGCGGAGGCCGTGGCCAGAATGTCGGAAATGAATTTCGGTTCCGTCATCGTGGTGGATGCCGACGACAAGGTCGAGGGTGTCGTGACTGAACGGGACGTGATGAAACGGCTGGTCAACGAGGGCCGCGATCCGAAGACGACCCTGCTCGCGGAGATCATGACGTCGAATCCTAGGGTCGCGCGCGAGGACGACGACTTGCTGGACTGGCTGCGCATCATGTCGAACGAGAGGTTCCGCCGCCTGCCGGTCGTGGATGTGGATGGGCGGATCATCGCGGTGATGACCCAAGGCGATTTCGTGAGCTACACCTGGCCCGACCTGATCTATCAGGGCCGCCTGATCATGCGCGCGAGCCTTGCCAAGAACTACAACCTGTTCCTGATCGCGGGCGGGGTGATGCTCTATTCCCTCGTGATGATCCTCCTCCTCCGGGCCGTGTGACCTCCGGCTCAATTGCCACAGACGGGGCATCCTGGTTTCCCGTCGTCCGCGTTCCGGGTTAGGTTGCAAGCCGTCGGTGCGCAGGCACTCACAGGAACGACCGGTGCGGGAGACATCCATGGCGAACTACGAGCCTCCGTTGCGCGACATGGCCTTCGTGCTGCACGACGTGCTGCGGGTGCAGGACGGCTGCGTGCCGGGATACGACCTGCTCGAGCCCGACGTGACCGAGACGATCCTCCGGGAGGCGGGCAGGATCGCGCGGGATGTGCTGGCTCCGCTGAACGCAGTCGGCGACCGCGAGGGGTGCCGGCTGGAGAACGGGGTCGTGCGCACGCCGACCGGGTTCAAGGCGGCGTTCGACACGGTGCGGGCGGGGGGCTGGACGGGGCTCGACTGCGACCCGGCCTACGGCGGGCAGGGCATGCCCTATGTGCTCGCGACGGCCGTGGGCGAGATGCAGATCGCGGCGAATATGGCGCTCAACATGTACTGGGGCCTCACGCATGGGGCCTATTCGGCGATCCATGTGCACGGGTCCGCGGACCAGAAGGCCACGTATCTGCCGAAGCTGGTGTCGGGCGAGTGGACCGGGACGATGAACCTGACCGAGCCCCACTGCGGGACGGACCTCGGACTCCTCCGGACGCGGGCGGAGGCGCAGGAAAACGGGACCTTTCGGCTGACGGGTCAGAAGATCTTCATCTCGTCGGGCGAGCACGACCTGTCGGAGAACATCATCCATCTGGTGCTGGCGCGGATCCCCGGCGGGCCGGAGGGCGTGAAGGGGATCTCGCTCTTCATCGTACCGAAGATCCTGATCCGGGACGACGGCAGCCTCGGGGTGCGCAACGATTTGTCCTGCGGCAAAATCGAGGCGAAGATGGGCATCCACGGCAACGCCACCTGCGTGATGAACTACGACGGGGCGACAGGGTTTCTGGTCGGGGAGGCGCACAAGGGGCTGCGCGCGATGTTCACCATGATGAACGAGGCGCGCATCGCGGTCGGTCTCCAGGGGCTCGGGCAGGCGGCGGGGGCCTACCAGATCGCCGCGGACTATGCGCGGGACCGGTTGCAGGGGCGTGCCGCCACGGGGCCCCGAAACCCGAAGGGACCCGCCGATCCGCTGATCGTGCACCCGGACGTGCGCCGGGCCCTGATGGACCAGAAGGCCTTCGTCGAGGGGGGGCGGGCCTTCGCGCTCTGGGCGGCGACGCTGGTCGATGCGGACGTGCGGGGGGGCGACCGGACGGCGGCGGGGCTCATCTCGCTGCTGACGCCGGTGGTGAAGGGATTCCTGTCCGACAAGGGCTTCGAGTGCACGGTCCAGGCGCAGCAGATGCTGGGCGGGCACGGCTATATCGAGGACTGGGGCCTCTCGCAGTTCGTGCGGGACGCGCGGATCGCGATGATCTACGAGGGGGCGAACGGCGTGCAGGCGCTCGATCTCGTGGGGCGCAAGCTCGGGGCCGACGGCGGCAAGCCCGCGATGGCGTTCTTCGGGATGGTCGGTTCGTTCGTCGCGGAGAACGCGGGCGATGCGGAACTGAAGGCGGGTTTTCTCGATCCGCTCGAGGCCGCGTCGAAGGATCTGCAGGCGGGCGCGCTCTATTTCATGGAGCACGGCCTGAAGGACCCGGATGCGGCGCTGGCGGGATCGAGCGATTTCCTGCATCTGTTCGGCCATGTCTGTCTGGGCTTCATGTGGGCGCGCATGGCCCGCGCGGCGCGCGAGGGCACGGAAGACTTTCACCGGTCCAAGATCGCGACGGGGCGGTACTACATGGCGCGCCTGCTGCCCGCGACGGCCTTGCATCTGGCCCGGATAAGGTCGGGCCCGGAACCAGTGATGGCCCTGCCCGCGGAGGCATTCTGAGAGCGTCACACGATGTGACGGTAGTCAAGTCATTGGAAATTAACGTAAAATAGAAGGTGCTGGAAAAAAGGCATGTTTAGGTGGCAAACCACCTACCAGATGTGTAGATGCGCCGCGCCGAGCGCCCGCCGCATCAGGTCCTTCAATAGGCGCAAGCCTTCGCAGCTTTCTGCGAGGGCACCTTTTCCTAGAACGTCAGCTGTGCGGACCAAACAGTCGTTCACTCCTGTCCGCCCGACCGTCGTGAACGGTCCAAAGCTGCCGTTCAGCCAATGCCACGGCTTGTTTCAAATTGGCCATATAACCTGCGGCACAGATTGACTATGCCCGTTGCGCCAACGGTCCACCTGCGGCCTTTCCGCTGCGCCACCGATCACGCTCGATACACCGCTTCGTTATCGCAGCGGCGTAACATGCTTCCCCGTGATGCGTACTGACCCTCGACATCTGCAAGCCAGGGAGACAGCCATGTCACGACAATTCACCGCGGACTACTTCTACACGACCCAGGGCTTCGGCTCGCCCAACGAAGTGCGTCAAGCGACGCTGATCGACCTCGACCTTGACCGGGGAAATACCGCAGGTGAACTGGTCACACGCACCGGCGCCCCAGGCGAGATCTTCGACGGCTTTCCGGTGCTGCGTGCAGGGCAACCCAACTTCTTCGAACAGGTCAGCGGCGAGGTGACGACCACGGTGACGTTCAAGGACGGCACATCGCTGGGTGACGTATTGGGCCTGCTTGAGTTTGCAAGCTTCTCCTTTGCTGCGACCATCTCGCAATATTTGTTCGATCAGCAGGCCCTGGCCTCTGTGGGAAAGACCGTTTCCGATATCGCCAGTGTCACAAGAGACGGCTTTGTCGACCACGACCTGAGCTGGGCCGATCTGGGCTTTGCCCCTGCGGCCGTGAACGTGCCGACGACAGCCACCGCGACGTATTTCAGCCAGACCAACCTGACCGGCCCGACAAGCTTTGGGATCGGCACACTGATCGACAACGATCTGCTGCGCGATGGAGATGCTGGCGAGGCGGTCGATCTTGGCTTTGGACAGCGGCCCGAGGGCGGCTCGCTTCAGGGTTTTGGCGCCGGCAGCCAAGAGATCAGCGCCAACATCACATTCTCTGATGGAACGGCGCTGAACGGGGTGAATGGCCTTTTGACCAACTTCATCATTGCGGGCGGCGGCGGTGCGACCGGACACTACCTCTTTGACAATGCCGCCCTTGCCGCAGTTGGCAAGACGATCACGGATGTTGCCCGCGTCAACAGCTTTACGAACACCGATCACAACTTGAACTGGACCGACTTCGGCTTTGCCGGAACGCCAATCGCGCCCGTGCTGCCGCCCCCGCCGCCCCCGCCGCCGCCGATTTTGAACGTGATCACGGGCACGGCTGACGCAGATGTGCTTGTAGGCACTGCCGGGGCCGACCTGATCCGGGGCGGCGACGGCAATGACCGGATGACCGGTGGCGCAGGGCCGGATACCTTCGTGTTCGGGGCCGATGCGCGCGACGGAAACCGAGATCGCGACGTGATCACCGATTTCGGCGCGGGAGACAGCATCGTGCTCGAGCTCGGAGCGCAGCTGGAGTTCATCGAGCGACGCGGCGACAGCCTGTTGATCCAGATTCAGGGCGGCGACAGCATCACGCTGTTGAATGGGGGCTTCGGGATCCCTCGGACTGTCGACGGCATCTTCGAGGGTCCGCAGGCCCCAACCCCGCCCACGCTGAATGTGGTGACGGGAACGGCGGGTGCCGACCGGCTGACGGGCACGTCGGGCGATGACCTGATACGGGGCGGTGACGGCAATGACCGGCTGACGGGCCGCGCAGGGGAAGATACCTTTGTCTTTGGGGCCGATGCGCGCGACGGCAACCGCGACCGCGATACCATCACCGATTTCAACGCCGCCGAAGACACGATCCTGTTCGAGGCCGGCGCTACGCTTCGCCTAGTCGAGGTGCGGAACGGCAACCTGTTCATCCAGCTTGATGGCGACCGCGATACCATCACGGTTTTCAACGCCGGTCTTGACGCGCAGTCCACCTTCGAGTTCGCGGACAGCATCTTCATAGGCTGACCCCCTCTACCCTAACCGGGCCGCCCACACGTGGCGGCCCGGACGATCGGATTTGAACAGCGTATCCCTGAGCATTTGGAATGCGGATTGGAACTGCCAGATGGCAGCTTGACGCGAACACGCCGGAAGAACGTCTTTCCGAAACTGGCTGACGGAGAAACCTCGGATGACATTCCGATTTCAAGGGACACTTTTTATCTGGGGCGTCGCGCCACTGTTCGCGCTGGCGCTGTGCTGGTCCGGCACCGCAAGCGCACAGACGATAGGCGCGCTACCTGACTATGTGATCAGGGAATTCGGCCAGCCGCCTGACGTTCCGACCGGCCCGCTGTCAGACGAGCTGACGGCGGCGGTGCAGGCAGCCTTCGTCGACAGTTTTACCCAATCCTCCTGGGCGGACGTACAGTCAGCCGCTCTGGCCAGGATCGTGGAATCGGGCGACGCTCGCCTGGCATGGCTGATCAGTGACATGATGCGCTTCGTCTCCAGCGGTCGCTTGAACGCGACGCTTACAGGGGCAGCCTCCGATCTGCTCGGGATCGATCCGCCTGCACGGAACCACTGGGAAGTCATCACCAACCAACTGATCGCGTGGGACATACCGGCCCCGCCGGACTACTTGCGGTTCAAGCGTGCCATCTTCACCACCGTCATTCCGGGTTGGGACCGGATCTTTGTCGAAGGTGACATCGATTGGCGCTTGGTCTCATGGGGCGGAGTGCCGATCGATAACCGGGCTTTCGGCCGGACAGACGAGCCTTGCAATTGCATTCCAGCGGCGGATAACCCCGAGGTGAGCAGCGCCGAGGATGCGACCTGGCTCGACGATGATGACATCGTGTTCGGCATCGAAGTGAACGGCGAGGCCCGCGCCTATCCCCGACGCATCATGGAAGTGCGCGAGATGGTCAACGATACGCTCGGTGGTCGTGACCTCGGAATTCCCTATTGCACCCTGTGCGGGGCAGCGCAGGCCTATTTTACCGACGGTCTGCCTGCCGGGATCAGGCGTCCGATCCTGCGCACCTCAGGACTGTTGAGCCGGTCGAACAAGGTCATGTACGACGTGCAGACCTATTCGGTGTTCGACACCTTTCTGGGCAAGGCCGTGACCGGGCCTTTGGCGAAGCGAAACCTGCAACTGGAGCAGGCCACCGTGATCACCACTGACTGGGGCACGTGGCGGCGCACCCATCCAGATACGACTGTACTTATCGAAGAACTGGCGCTTGGCCGGGATTTCGACTTCCGCAACGGCCGCGACGCGGATGGCCCGATCTTTCCGGTGGGCGATGTCGACCCACGGCTTCCGGTCCACGAGGATATCATCGGCGCCATCACGGCCTCGGGAACGCCAGTCGCGTTCCAGCGCAGCACGGCGATGATCGCCTTGACCCGGGGCGAGCCGATCACGTTCGAAAACATTCGCCTCGTTCTTTCCGCAGGCGGCATCCGCGCGGTCAACGCAGATGGGTCCGATCTGGGCAGTCATCAGGCCTTTTGGTTTGCATGGTCGCAGTTCCACCCTGGCACGGCCCTTTGGGCACAGTAAAGCATGGCTCGAGCCTGCCATCAAATATCCATTCTTGGCCGGAATTTCTTCAGCCGGTCGTGTCTATGAAGGGCGGCTTTCCGCCCTTTGCGACCGACTCTGCGTCTTCGATGGATGACTGCGTTGGTGAAGGTTTTCCGATGCGGGCCGTTGCGAGCGGGTGCGTGCGGGCGCGACCTCGGCCCGCGTTGGAAAACCTCCCATGGAGGAAGCCGCGTGGGCTGGGCGCCGTCTATGGGGAAAGAGCGCTGACGGTTGACGCTG
>JBBQYB010000130.1:0-8926 GCA_038209095.1 Rhodobacterales bacterium | reverse complement strand
GGGCCATCATCAACTCGATGCGGCGGCCCGAGAGCCAGGGGAAGCGCCGGTTCGAGAGGGCGGTCGTGGGCTCCGGGTCGCGGATCAGGCGCCCCAGGATGTCGCGGGACCGGGGGCCGGCGAGGGAGAAGACGCCGAATTGGGTGGTGACGTCCTGGATCTCGATATAGCCGAAATCGGCCATGCGGTCCTCGGCGGCCTTGCGCAGGTAGTCGGCGTCATAGGCGGTCCAGGCGCCGGCGGAGACGAGGTAGTAGGCGTGTTCGGTCATGCGCCAGATGGTATATTCGGTGTGGGTCGTGCCGGCCTCGGTCAGGGCATAGGTGAGGTTGAGGCGACCCACCTTGGGCAGCTTGTTGGTGGTGAACCAGTCGAGGAAGGCAGTGGCACCGGGACCCTTGACGATGTGCTTGGTAAAGGCGCTGGCGTCGATCAGGCCGGCGGCTTCGCGGATCGCTTTAGCTTCCTCGACGGCATAGGGATGCCAGCCGCCTCTTCGGAAGCTGCGTGAGGCGTGGTCGTCAAAACCTTGAGGTGCATAATAATTCGGGCGCTCCCAACCGTTGACCTGGCCGAATTGCGCGCCGCGCGCCTTCACGCGGTCGTAACATGGCGCGGTGCGCAGGGGGCGGCAGGCTTCGCGTTCCTCGTCGGGGTGGTGGAGGATAAAGACGTGGGAATAGCATTCCTCGTTCTTGCGGGCGGCGTATTCGGTCGTCATCCAGTCGCCGTAGCGCCGCGGGTCGAGGGCGGCCATGTCGATCTCGGCCTCCCCTTCGGTCATCATCTGGGCGAGGTAGTGGCCGGTGCCGCCGGCGGCGGTGATGCCGAAGGAAAACCCCTCCGCCAGCCACATGTTGCGGAGGCCGGGGGCGGGGCCGACCAGCGGGTTGCCGTCGGGGGTGTAGCAGATCGGGCCGTTGAAATCGTCCTTGAGGCCCACCTGTTCGGTGGAAGGGATGCGGTGGATCATGGCGAGGTATTCCGTCTCGATGCGGTCTAGATCGAGCGAGAAGAGGTCGGCGCGGAAGCTGTCGGGGACGGCGTGCTCGAAGCGCACGGGGGCACCGTCCTCATAGGGGCCGAGGATCCAGCCGCCGCGTTCCTCGCGTACGTAGGAGCGCGCGTCGGCGTCGCGCAGGACCGGGTGCTCGGCGTTCGTCTTGCGCCATTCGACGAGGGCGGGGTCGGGTTCGGTCACGATGAACTGGTGCTCGACGGGGATGGCGGGGGATTTGATGCCGAGCATGCGGGCGGTGCGCTGGGCGTGGTTGCCCGAGGCGGTGACGACGTGTTCGGCGCGGATCCGGAACGTCTCCTCGCCGGGGACGAGGTTACCGCCGCGCTCGATCATGCGCCGGCCCGAGACGATCCATTCGGAGCCGGTCCAGTCGAGGGCATCGACCTGGCATTTGCGGTGGATCTCGGCACCGTGCTGGCGCGCGCCCTTGGCCATGGCCTGCGTGACGTCGGCGGGGTTGATGTAGCCGTCGGTGGGGTGGAAGATCGCGCCCTTGAGGTCTTCGGTGCGCACGAGGGGCCAGCGCGCCCTGATCTCGGCGGGGGTGAGCCATTCGTAGGGGACGCCCACGGTCTCGGCGGTGGTGGCATAGAGACGGTATTCGTCCATGCGCGCCTCGGTCTGGGCCATGCGCAGGTTGCCCACGACGGAGAAGCCGGGGTTGAGGCCGGTCTCGGCCTCCAGCGTCTTGTAGAACTTAACCGAATGGTCGTGGATGTGCCCCGCGGCGTAGCCCATGTTGAAGAGGGGCAGGAGGCCCGCGGCGTGCCAGGTGGAGCCGGACGTCAATTCGTCGCGCTCCAGCAGCATCGTGTCCCAGCCGGCCTTCGCGAGATGATAGGCGATGCCGCAACCCACGGCCCCGCCGCCGATGACCACCGCGCGGACTTGCGTTTTCATCGCTGTCTCCCCCGATACCGACCGGGACAGTGTCTAGGACAGACCGGCGCGAAACAAGGGCAGGCCGCCGACGCTGTGGGGGGCAGTTGCGACACCGGTGGGCCATGGGGCCTCACGATGATGCGAGGCTCAAACTTTTCTCGGAGCGATGATCGGATCCCCTTGTTGGTCAGGCACGGGCGGTCGATGGCCGCTCCCTTACGAAGCCTTACGAAGGGAGAATGTCTATGACATCGAAAACCATCAGCATCTACTCGGCAGCACTCGCAGCAGTGCTCATGATACCGGCGGCATCCCAGGCGGAGATGTCCTGGTCGCATACGGCCTGGGACAGCGACGGAGACATGGAGATCACGGATTCCGAGTTCGCAACCGGATTTTCGGACAGCGGAACCTACGGGGCACTGGACCGCGATGGCGACATGGCGCTCAACGAGAGCGAGTTCGCGACCGGGTTCTATTCCAATTGGGACATGGATGATGATCCTCGGGTGACGGAGGCCGAATACGACGCCGGTGTCGACCGCTGGTACGGCTCCGAATACAATACGCCCTTCAGCGACTATGATCTCGACAGCTCGGGCTACATCGATGGCCGGGAGTTCGGCGAGGGTTGGGATTCGGGATACTATCGCCAATGGGACGTGGACGGCGATTCGGTCCTGACGGAGGCCGAGTACTCAACGGGCGTCTTCAACAACGCGGATCTCGACAGCGACCAGGTGATCACCGTTGAGGAAGAGGGCTGGTTCGAGGGCTGGTTCGACGGCGACGACATCGAGGCCGAAGTCGAGGAAGTCGGCGACATCATCTGATCAGCGCCATTCCCAATCAGACGTTCGAGGTAAAGAGGAAGGGTGTCCCCGCAGGGTCGGGGGCACCCTTTTTGCTTGCCAGACGCAAGGGGCGCGCGTTTTTTCACAGGTAGCCGAGCACGACCTCCGCCATGCGTTCCGGCGAGAGGATGGGCGGGAGAAGGGTGAGGACATTGCCCCGCGCGTCCAGCAGATAAATGAAGGACCCGTGGGAATAGATCGGGCCGTCTTCGGGGCTCACGAACAGGAGTTCGGTGTCGACCTGGTAGGCGGCCCGCACGGATGCGAGGGCCTCCGCCGCACCCGTGAGCGCAACGAGATCGGGGTGAATTTTCGGGGCTGCGGCCGCGAGCGTGGCGGGTGTGTCCAGGACCGGATCGACCGTGATCAGCACGGGCGTTATGCGGATGCCGCTTGCGGCGAGCCTGTCGGTGAGGGCCGCGAGCGTGGGAAAGACCGCAGAGCAGATGCCGGGGCAGCTGGCGTAGCCGAAGAAGACGAGCTGGGGCAGGCCGTCCGGATTGATCTCCGTACGGGTCCGTCCGGTCTGGTCGACGAGGGAGAACGGCCCGCCGATATGCTCGGTGAAGCCGGTCGCGGAGGCGGGCTCGGGGCGCGGGGGCTCGGGCGCGTGGATCTCGCCGTCATGGGCGACGGCCGGGCCCGCCGCAAGCAGGGCCGCGAGACAGGCCGCGCGCATCAGAACCAATCCGCGATGAAGGCCTTGTCGGTCTCGAGACCGAGGCCGAGATAGCCGTTCTGTTCGATCTGGCCCCGGACGCCCGGATCGTTGCGGAACCAGTCGCCACCCTGCGCGGCGGCTTCCGGATTGGCTTCGGCCCATGCGGAGGTGAAGGCGTCCGCGGGCTGGAACTCGGTGACGCCTTCGGGACGTATCCGCTGGATCTGGTAGAATTTGGCGGCCTCGGGGCCGACGAGGAGGCCGTCGACCTCGATCGTCTGGCCGCAAAGCGGCGCGAGATCGGCGACGGCCCCGGTAAAGATCGGTTGGCCGTTCTTCATGGGCAGGACCAGCACGTCGTCTGCCGTGCGCTTGAGCCCGAGATGACGGGCACCGGCCCCGCAATCGGGCGGACAGTCGCCGGCAAGCTCGCACAGGATGTCGACGACCTGCGCCTCGAACCGGGCCGGGGCCTCGCCCGCAAGGCCCCAGGAACTGGCCTCGCTGCCGGCCGAGAAATCCTGCGCGACGACGGGGGAGGCGAGGGCGAGGGCGAGGGCGACTGCGAGGGTGCGGATCATTGCGCGGGCTCCGGGATGGCGAAGCCCGGGACCGGGCCGAAGGTCTCGTGGGTGAGGTTGACGATTCCCTCGTTCGCGACGACGTCCCTGACGATGAGATAGTTCACGCCGTCGCGCACGTGGTGCATGCCGTCGGCCGTGAGGCGGTCGGAGGCGACGGTCAGGAGGGTGTCGGCCTCCGCGAGGGGATCCGCGCCCTCCAGCTTCAGGATCATGTAGACGGTCCCGTCATCTGCAAGGAGGCCGACCGGTATGCCGCCGGCCGCACACCAGAGCGCGCAGGTGTGGTGCGCGGAGCCCACCACCGCGTCCGGGCCGCCCATGACGCCGGAAAAATAGCACCAGGTGTCGATCATCTCGCCGGTGACCTGGATGCGCTCGGGCTCGGTGGCGGACCATGCCGCTTGCGGCGCCATGGCCATGGCGCAGAGTATCGCCAGTCGGATCGGGGTGGACTGCATCGCGGAGGCTCCCTGTCGCCGGTGTCGTTCTCGGTTCGGCTCGCGGCGCGAGTTTGTTACATCCGCACCGAAAAGACTAGGGCCGATCCGGGGCGGGCTGATCGAGACGGGCGCGGGCGTCGGGCTCCACGACATCCGCGCCGGAAAGCTCGGCACCTCGGGCGCGCAGCGCTGCGGCCCGGGCAGCGAGGGCGTCGCGCTCGGCGGCACCGGCGGCGGCATCGGCGAGCCCGGTGGCGCGGGGAAGTTCGAAGGTCGCGGTGGCCGCGAGCGCGGGGGGCGGTGCCGCGCGCACGCGGTCCGAGACCGGGCGATCGGCGTCGCCAGGGGCGGCGCAGGCCGCGAGCAGGCAGAAGAGGAACGGCGCGCGCATCTGCGGATCCCTGAGACGTCCCAGGTCCATAGAGGGGCGGGACGCTCCCGTCCAGAAACGCAGATCCCGGTGGAGATGCGGAGCAGTTGTCCGTATCATGGGCGTCAAAGCGGCGGGCCACGTCGCGCAGCCTCGGGGGAGACGCGCATGACCGACGACAAGGAGACGCCGACGTTGGCGGAACAGGGCCAGCACGTGGCGCACAACATGGCCGAGGTCTTCGACATCTCGGGCCAGATCTGGCAGCGGTTCATCTCGGCGCAGGCCGACCAGGCCGGAGGGTCGACCCATGCCGATCCGCTGAACACCTGGCCCACGTTCGCGGAACTCTACCGGACCATGTGGGACAACCCCCAGCAGGTCGCGGACATGACGCTGGAGTACTGGGCGGCGCAGAGCGCGCTGTGGCAGGCGTCGATGCTGAAATGGCTGGGGGCGAGGGAAAGCGGCGAGGCCCTGCATCTGCCGCACATGGCGAAGGCCGACAAGCGGTTCGCCCATCCCGAATGGTCCGAGAATGCGGTCTTCGACTATATCAAGCAGTCCTATCTGCTGACCTCGGGGTTCGTGCAGGACACGGTGACGTCGGTGGGCGAGATGGACCCAAAGGACCGCAAGAAGGCGGCGTTCTATACGCGCAACTTCGTAGAGGCGATGAACCCCGCAAACTTCTTTGCGCTGAACCCTGAGGTGTTGCAGGCGACGATCGACCAGAAGGGCGACAATCTGGTGCGCGGCCTGAAGATGATGCTGGAGGATCTGGACCGGGGCAAGGGCAAGCTGCTCATTCGCCAGACCGACATGGACGCCTTCGAGGTGGGGCGCAACACGGCCGTCTCGCCGGGTGCCGTGATCTGGCGCAGCGATCTGATGGAGCTGATCCAGTACGCGCCCACGACCGAGAAGGTGCACGCAAAGCCTGTGCTGTTCGTGCCGCCCTGGATCAACAAGTACTACGTCCTCGATCTCAATCCGAAGAAGTCGATGGTGAAGTGGCTGGTGGATCAGGGGCACACGGTCTTCATGGTCTCCTGGATCAACCCCGATGCGCGCCAGGCAGGGGCTACTTGGGAGAGCTACATGGACGCCGCGTCGGAGGCCATCGACAGGACGCTGGAGGAGACGGGGCAAAAGAGCCTGCACGTCGCCTCCTATTGCATCGGCGGCACGCTGATGGGCACGATGCTGGCGGGTATGGGCAAGACCGGCGACAAGCGGGTGGCCTCAGCCACGTTCTTCACCGCGCAGCTCGATTTCGAGGATGCGGGCGAGTTGCAGATTTTCGTCGACGACCAGACAATCGGCGTCATCAGCGAGGAGATGGAGCAGGGGTTCATGCCCGCCGACCGCATGGCGAGCGCGTTCAACATGCTGCGGGCGAACGATCTGATCTGGGGTTACATCGTGTCGAACTACATGCTCGGCAAGGAGCCGTTTCCGTTCGACCTGTTGTACTGGAACGCGGATTCGACTGCGATGCCGGCGAAGGTCCACCAGTTCTATCTGGAGCAGTTCTACATCCGGAATGCTTTTGCGAAGAACGAGTTACGGGTTCGCGGCGATCTGGTGCGCCTGTCGGACATCCGGGGGCCGGTGTATCACGTGGCGACCAAGGAGGATCACATCGCGCCGGCGGCCTCGGTCTATCGCGGAGCAAACGAGATCAGCCGCGCGGACGTCAGGTTCGTGCTGTCGGGGTCTGGGCACATCGCAGGCGTGGTCAATCCGCCGGTGCTGGGCAAGTATCAGTTCTGGAGCAATCCGAACATGGAGGCCGGGACGCTCGACGCCTGGCTCCAGGGTGCGACGGAGAGTGCCGGCAGCTGGTGGACGGACTGGGACGCCTGGCTCAAGACGCGTTCGGGGCGGCTGGTGGCGGCGCGGGTGCCGGGGGCGCGGCTCGGGGCGCTGGAACCCGCGCCGGGGTCCTATGTCCGGGTACGGTTCGACAGGGCCGAGGATGCGCCGGGCGTGGAAGGGGCCGTGACCGCCTAGTCGGGGGCGCGCGGCTCGATCAGGTCCCAGCAGTTGCCGAACGTGTCGCGAAAGACCGCGACGCGGCCATAGGGCTCGGACCGGGGCGGGGCCTCGAAAGCGATGCCTCGGGCGATCAGGCGAGCGTGATCCCGGTCGAGATCGTCGGTGTGCAGGAAGAAAAGGACCCGTCCGCCGGCCTGAGCACCGATGGCGGCGATCTGGGCGGGGCCGACCGCCCGGGCGAGCAGGAGTCGTGTGCCGGCGTCTCCGGGGGGCGCGACGACGACCCAGCGCTTGCCGTCGCCGAGGTCGGTGTCCTCGATCAGATCGAAGCCGAGATCTCGGGTGAGATGGTCGATGCCGGCATCGTAATCGGGAACGAGATAGGTCACGAGGGCGAGGCTCGGGGACATCAGCCCGTCAGATCGCGGCGGTAGGTCCGGGCCTGGCGCGTCGAGAGGGTCGTCCAGGCGGAGGCCGCGGCAGGGTCGGGGGTGACGGTCTCGGCGGTGCGGGTCATGGCCGCCGCGGCGGTCGCGAAGTCGGGATACCAGCCGATGCCTTTCGCGGCGGAGATGGCGGCCCCGAGCGACGAGGCCTCGGGCGAGATGCCCCGGGTGACGGGCAGGCCGGTCGCGTCCGCAAACATCTGTGTCCACAAATGGTTCAGCGCGCCGCCGCCCACGGCGATGATGCGCGCAGGCGCGAGGCCCTCGGCGCGCATGGCCGCGATCGCACGGGCACTCTCGAGGGTCAGGGCCTCGAGGGCGGCACGATAGACATGGGCGGGGCCGTGGTGCGGGGCGAGGCCGAGGATCGCCATGCGCGCGTCCGGATCCCAGTGCGGATCCATGCACCCCGAAAGATAAGGGCTGACGGTGACGCCCTCCGATCCCAGCGGAATGCGTGCGGCTTCGGCGTCGAGGCGGGCGAAGACGCCCGGATCGGCGCGCCCGCCCGCGAAGGTGTCGATGAGCCAGTTCAGAAGGAAGGCCCCTGCACGTTGCACACCCTCCAGGAAATAGCCCTCGCCGGTGGGAGAGACCATGGTGCGCCAGTAGTTCGAGATACGCGGCTCGGGGGCCCACATGCCGGTAATCAGGGCGGTCCCGAGATTTAGATAGACGGCACCGGCACCCATGGCGTTGACGCCGAGGCCCGCGCACTGGCCGTCGCCGCCGGCGAGGATCACGGGCAGTCCGGGCGGCAGGCCGGTGGCGGCGGCCGCCTCCGGCGTCACGAGACCTGCGAGGCTGCCCGGAGCCTGGAGGGACGCGAGTTTTTCCGCCGGAAGGTTCAGTTCCGCGAGGATCGGCGCGGACCAGGCCTTGGCGGTGATGTCGAAGATCCCGAAGGGATCGGCGCTGGTCCAGCTGGTGACTGTGCGCCCGGTGAGCCTTCGGACCAGATAGCCCTGCACATCGAGCACATGGGCAGTGCGCGCCATCGCCTCGGGCTCGTGGCGCTGGAGCCAGGCGAGGCGCGAGAGGGTCGGGGTCAGGTCGAAGGGCTTGCCGGTGATGCGGTGCAGCGTGGCCGCACCCAAGCCAGCACTGAGGCGCGGCAGCTCGGAGCGGCCGCGTTCGTCGAGCCAGACGATGCCGGGGCGGACGGGTGTGCCGGAGGCATCGAGATATCCGCTCGTCTCTCGTTGGTTGGAGATGGCCAGTGCCCTGATCTGGGCCAGGTCGAGACCGCGCGTGGCGGCGGAGAGGGCGGCGCAGGCGGTGCGCCACCAGTCTTCGGGATCCTGTTCGGCCCAGCCGGGATGGGGGGAGGTCATGGCGAGGGCGGCGCGACCCTCGGAGGCGACGTCGCCGGTCCGGGTCCAGGCTACGGCCTTGGTGGACTGGGTTGAACTGTCGAGGCCGATCACCAGTTCGTCCGGGCCGGCACCGTCCGCGATCATGGCGCTTCCGCGAGGGCGCTGGCGGTGGGCGCGTCGGTGACGAGATGGGTGAGATAGCCGCCCGCGAGCAGGGCGCGGATGGGGGCCACCTTTTCCGGGCCGCCGGCCACGCAGATGCGCTGGGGTGTCGCGCGCAGTTCCATGAGTTCCATGCCGATCTGGCGGCCCGAAAGCGGGCCCTCCACCTCCGCGCCGCTCGGGTCGATG
>JBBQYB010000129.1:0-9221 GCA_038209095.1 Rhodobacterales bacterium | reverse complement strand
CGGCCTTCGTACCGACGCCGTCGGCGCTGAGCAGCACGATCCGGGCGCGCCAGACATGTTTCTGCGGCGTGTTCCGGTCAGAGACGAGGGCTTCGAGCCGCTGGCGGTCAGCCTCACCAAGAGTGATGGACAGTCCTGTGCAAATGCCACAGCGTCGCATGCGAGGCACTCAATGGGAATCCCCAACCGGACTCATCCGTCCCGGTCAATCCACAGACGAGGCTGCGAGATGTAGATGGGGTCCGGATCTCAGAGGCCAGCGGCGAGTTCCCGGCGCGCGGTTTCCAGCAGGTCGAGGACATGGGGTGCGAAGCTGCGCCAGACCTCGAGCGTGAAGTGCTCTGGTCCGTCGCGAAAGAGCACGACTTGCACGCCGTCGAAGATTGTGCGCGCGCCCGAGCCGACAGCAAAGCCCTCGACATCCACCGGACAGCCGACGCTGATCAGCGTCAGGACGTCCGGACCCTCGAGGCGGACGGCGATCTCGCGGTCGCTGATTTCGACGAGGCTGTGGGGCAAGTCGGCATAGAGGGCCGTGAAGGCCCCTTCGATGGCGTCGCGTTTGGCTTCGCTCGCGGTGAGGACCCATTCGTCGGGGCCGAGGCAGAGCGCGCGGCGGATACCGTCCTGGGCCCCCTCGCCGATCACGGCCGGCAGTGCGAGGCCGAAGGTCCCGGACGCGGCGGCGAGGTGGCCGGGGTCTATGCGCAGGTTGAAGCGCGCGGCCGCGGGCAGGAGGGTCATCGTCACCGCGCCTGCGCTGGCAGCCGGAGCGATTGGAAGCTGTGCGTTCATGGGTCTCTTCTCTGGGTCAGAGCTTCAGGCGGCCGCCTTCGGGGTCGTAGAAGACCGTGCCGCTGACCTTGGCGCTCAGCGTCCGGCCGGGCATCGGCACGTGCAGGGTGTCGCCCATCCGGTCGAAGCCGCCCTCGACGACCGCCATGGCGATCGAGCGTCCGAGGGTGGCGCTCCAATAGGAGGACGTGACGTGGCCGAGCATCTTCATCGGTTTCAGCTGGTTCGGGTCGGCAACGATCTGCGAACCTTCCTCCAGCACCACGGTGGGATCGTCGGTCAAGAGACCGACCAGTTGCTTGCGCCCTTTGGCGACCAGGTCGGGTCGGGCGAGTGAGCGCTTGCCGACGAAATCCGGCTTGGCCTTGCCGATGGCCCAGCCGAGGCCGGCGTCGTTGGGCGTGACCGTGCCATCGGTGTCCTGGCCCACGATGATGAAGCCCTTTTCGGCCCGCAGCACGTGCATCGTTTCGGTCCCGTAGGCGCAGATGTCGTGTGTCTGGCCGGCCTCCCAGAGCTTCTCCCAGAGCGCGCGGCCGTGGCGGGCCGGCACGTTGATCTCGAAGCCGAGCTCGCCGGTGAAGCTGACCCTGAACAGCCGTGCGGGATACCCCGCCACCGTGCATTCCGCGACGGACATGTGCGGGAAGGCGGCGTCGGACAGATCCTGGCCCTCGACGAAGGGCGCGATCAGGTTGCGCGCGTTCGGGCCGTTGACGGCGATGGTCGCCCATTGCTCGGTCGTGGAGGTGAGCCACACCTTCAGATCCGGCCATTCGGTCTGGAGATAGTCCTCCATCATGTTGAGGACGCGTGCCGCACCGCCTGTCGTGGTGGTGACGTGGAACTTGTCGCTGGTGAGTCGTCCGATCACGCCGTCATCGCGGATGTAGCCGTCCTCGCCCAGGAGCAGCCCGTACCGGCAGCGGCTGGTGGCGAGCTTGGTCCAGGGGTTGGTGTACATCCGGTTCAAGAACTCGACGGCGTCGGGTCCGGTGATCTCGATCTTGCCGAGGGTCGATGCATCGAAAATGCCCAGGGACGCGCGTGTGGCGGTGCATTCGCGGGCCACCGCGGCGTGCATGTTCTCGCCCGCCTTCGGGAAGTACCAGGCGCGGCGCCAGAGAGCGACCGGCTCGAACACGGCACCGTTCTCCTCGGCCCAGGCGTCGATGGGCGTCTTGCGGGTCACCTCGAATTGACCGCCGCGGTGGTAGCCGGCGAAGGCCCCGAAGGTGGTGGGCGTATAGGGTGGCCGGAAGGTGGTCAGACCGACCTTGGGGGCGGGCTTTCCGATCGCGTCGGCGGCGATGGTCAGACCGTTCATGTTCGACATCTTGCCCTGATCAGTGGCCATGCCGTTCGTGGTGTAGCGCTTGACGTGTTCGATCGAGCGCATCCCTTCGCGGACGGCGAGGCGGATGTCCTTGGCGGTGACGTCGTTCTGGAAATCGATGAACGCCTTGGCCTTGCCCGGATCGAGGTCGGTGGGCAATTCCTTGTGGGTGACGCCGCGCCCGGCGCGATCCTGGGCGAGGCTGTAGCTGGCCGGCTGGGAGGTGAAGCCTGCGGCGCGGGCCGCCTCGGCTCCGGCGGTGGCGCCGTCGTTCAGCGCCGCCGCCATGCCCCAGAGGCCGCGACCGGCACCGGCAATGTGGCAGGCTTCGGCCTTGTGGCCGGGCAGGAAGACCTCCGCCGTCTCGTCCCAGTGGAGCGATCCCTTGGTGTGGGAGAAGAGGTGGAGCGACGGGGTCCAGCCGCCGCACATCAGCAGCACGTCGCAGGCGAGGCTGCGTGCCGGACCGACCTTGCCGTTGCCGACCTTGTTGACCCGGACCGAGTACACTCGCAGGCGGCCCTTGGTGCCGGTGACGGTGTAGCCGGTGAGCGTCTCGATGCCGCGCGATTTCGCCGCCTCAAGGAGATCCGGGGCCACGTCGTTACGGGTGTCAAGGATCGCTGCGACCGTGACCCCGGCATCGGCGAGGTCGAAGGCGGTGTACCAGGCGCTGTCGTGCGAGGTCGCGACGACGGCGCGGTGGCCGACGCTGACACCGTAGCGGTTGAGATAGGTCTGGGCCGCGCCTGCGAGCATGACGCCCGGACGGTCGTTGCCGTCGAACACCAGGGGGCGCTCGAGGGCTCCCTGGGCGAGGACGACCTGGCCGGCGCGGCCGCGCCACATCCGTTCGCGCGGCGCACCGTCCGGCAGGCGGTCAAGGTGATCGGTCAGTTTCTCGCAGAGACCGATCATGTTCTGGTGATAGTAGCCGATTGCCGTCGAGCGCGACATCAACCGCACGTTCTTCATGGAACGGAGTTCGCCAAGCGCCCCGGCCAGCCAGTCCCAGGCGGGTTGGTCCTCGATCTCGAGGGAGGGCTCGCTCAGCAGGCCGCCGCCCGGTTCCGAGCCCTCGTCCACGAGGACCGTTTTCGCGCCGCTGCGCCCGGCCTGAAGGGCTGCCGCGATGCCTGCGGCCCCGGCACCGATCACGAGCACGTCGCAGTGCAGATAGCGCGAGGCATAGGTGTCGGGATCGACCTCGGACGGCGATTTGCCGAGGCCGGCCGATGCCCGGATGATCGGCTCATAGACCCGGTCCCAGAAGCTCTTGGGCCACATGAAGGTCTTGTAGTAGAAGCCGGCCGAGAACAGCATCGCCATCCTGTCGTTGACGGCTCCGACATCGAACTTGAGCGAGGGCCACTTGTTCTGGCTTTCGGTGGTGAGACCCTCGTAGATCTCCTGAACGGTGGCGCGGGTGTTCGGCTCGAAGCGGCCCGGTCCGCGGCGGGTGCCGATCAGCGCGTTCGGCTCCTCCGAGCCTGCGGTGACAACCCCGCGCGGACGGTGATATTTGAATGAGCGGCCCATCAGGTGCATGCCATTGGCGAGCAGGGCGGAGGCCACGGTGTCGCCTGCGCGGCCCTCGATGGTGGTTCCGTCGAAGCTGAAACGGACCGGCCGGGCGTGATCGATACGGCCGCGGCTTGGGATGCGATGCGTGGTCATCGTCCCATCTCCTTGAGCGCTGCCTCGGTGGGCTTCGGTTGGCCTGCCTTGTAGGTGGTCAGGAACGTGTCGCTGACCGTCTCGCGCACTGCATTGAAGAACCGGCCGCATCCGTGGATGTGACGCCAGCGCTCGAAATGCAGTCCGCGGCGGTTGTTGCGGATGAAGAGAAAGTCGCGCCATTCTTCGTCCGACAGGGCCGAAGGATCCTTGGGGCGGTCGATGTGGGCCTCGCCGGCATAGGCGAATTCCAGCTCGGGCAGCTTCCGCGTACAGTAGGGACAATGGATCAGCAGCATGACGGGTCTCCCTAATGCGCGACGGCGGCGGCGGCGGCTTCGTCGATCAGCCGGCCGGTGGTGAAGCGCTCGAGTGTGAAGGGCGCATTGATCGGGTGCGGCTCGTTCTTGGCCACGGTCCAGGCGAAGGTATGCGCGGCACCGGGTGTCGCCTTGAAGCCGCCGGTGCCCCAGCCGCAGTTGACGTAGAGGTTCGGCACCGGTGTCTTGCCGACGATCGCGGAGCGGTCCGGGGTCACGTCGACGATGCCGCCCCATTTGCGGAGCACGCGCATCCGGGTGAAGATCGGAAAAATCTCGCAGATCGCGGCCAGCGTGTGCTCAATAAGCGGCAGTCCGCCGCGCTGGGAGTAGCTGACGTACTGGTCCGTGCCAGACCCGATTACCAACTCGCCCTTGTCGGATTGGCTGATGTAGGCATGCACCGCGTTCGACATCACGACGCAGGGAAAGACCGGCTTGATTGGCTCGGAAACCAGCGCCTGCAATGGATAGCTTTCGAGCGGCATCCGCACGCCGGCGCTGTCCATCACCACCGACGTATGGCCGGCCGCCGAGACCGCGACCTTTTTAGCCCGGATGAATCCCCTTGCAGTGTCGACGCCCTCGACGGCACCGTTCGCGCCGCGACGGATGGCGATCACCGGGCAGTTCTGGATGATGTCGACGCCGCGTGCCGCCGCACAGCGCGCATAGCCCCAGGCAACAGCATCGTGCCGGGCGGTGCCAGCCCGCCTCTGGAGTGCCGCACCCATAACCGGATAGCGTGCCGAGCGGGAGATATCGAGCGGCGGGCAGAAGGCCTTGGCCTCTTCCGGTGTCAGCCACTGGTTGTCGACGCCGTTCAGGCGGTTGGAATGCACGTGACGCTGGAAGCTCTGGACGTCGTGGACGTTGTGCGCGAGCATCATCACACCGCGCTTGGAGAACATCACGTTGTAGTTCAGTTCCTGGCTCAGGCCTTCCCAGAGATCGAGCGCGTGGTCGTAAAGCTTGGCGCTCTCGTCATAAAGATAGTTCGAGCGGATGATGGTCGTATTGCGTCCGGTATTGCCGCCGCCGAGCCAACCCTTCTCGATCACCGCCACATTGGTGATGCCGTGCTCCTTGGCGAGGTAGTAGGCCGTGCCGAGGCCATGGCCGCCGGCCCCGACGATGATCACGTCGTATTCGCGCTTCGGCTCGGCGTCGGGCCATTGTTCCTGCCAGTTCTTGTTTCCGGTCAGTGCGTTTCGCAGGACGGACATAGCGGAGAAATGGGTCATCGGCGGCGATCTCCCGGCGGCGGTTGGTGACGAGCCCTTGATGCAGGAATACAAGGCGTTTTCACCGTAGAATTGCGTCAAAACCGCTGTATCCTTGCGACAGACAAACGATTCTCACTAAGGTCGGCCCCTTGGACGTTTCAACAGTAGCGCGGCTCCGGGTCGGCTTCATCCTCGCACCACGCTTCACCCTGTGTGCCTTCGCGAATTTCGTCGACGTGCTGCGGCTCGCGGCCGACGAGGGCGACAGGTCACGGCCGATCCTGTGCAACTGGCGGGTCCTGTCTGCCTCGATGGATGCGATCCGTTCGAGCGCCGGGATCAGCGTCCAACCCGAGGAGCGGCTCGGCGATCCGACGCGGTTCGATTACATTGTCGTGGTGGGCGGGCTTGTCGACGAGATGGAACGGCTTCATCCCGATTTCGTAGCCTTCCTCCGCCGTGCCGCGGAGGAGGGCATCCCGCTCATCGGGGTTTGTACCGGCGCATTCATCCTGTACCGGGCCGGGCTGATGCAAGGCTACAGGTGCTGTGTCAGCTGGTTCCACCATCACGAGTTCCTCGAGCAGTTCGAGGGGATCACGCCGGTGTCCGACAGGATCTTCGTGGTGGACCGCGACCGGCTGACCTGCTCGGGCGGGGCGAGTTCTGCGCATCTCGCGGCCTGGCTCGTTGATCGGCATGTTGGCCGAGCTGCCGCGACCAAGAGCCTGCACATCATGATCATCGACGATGCGCTCCAGGGCGAGGTTGCGCAGCCCGGCCTGCCGACGGAGCTGGTCACCCGCGACGCGCTGGTGAAAAAGGCGCTGAGCCTGATGCGCCAGTCGATGGACGCACCCCTGAGCGTGGAGCGGCTCGCCACGCGGCTGGGGGTCGGACGGCGTAAGCTGGAGCGACATTTCCGCGAGGCGCTGGGCGTGGCGCCGGCCGCAGCCGACAAGTCGATCCGCATCGCCCAGGCGCGGCATCTGCTCGAGAGCAGGAACCGCTCGATCACGCAGATCGCCAACGACACCGGATTCTGCGACGTATCGCACCTGATCCGGGTGTTTCGGGAAAAGGAAGGGGTCACGCCGGAAATTTACCGAATGCGGTCACGCGGACGGTAGACAGACGCGTAAGGGCCACGTCCCGCAGGACGTGCCCCTCGGTCGGATGCGGATGGACCTACGTCAGGCGACGCGACTGGAGCGCCAAGCGTGCTAGATCGGCACGCCAAACGAGGCGGTGGCGCGATCGCTTACGCCGGCGTCCGCATCATTTGACAATCAGATGCTCCGGTCCGTACGGGAACCGCGTGATGTTGGTATTGCCCTCGCCGGTGATCACAAGGATGTCGTGCTCGCGGTAGCCACCGGCTCCGGGAAGCACGTTGGGGATGGTGATCATCGGTTCCATCGAAACTACCATGCCGGGCTCTAGTATGGTGTCACAGTCCTCGCGCAATTCGAGGCCCGCTTCGCGACCGTAGTAGTGCGAGAGCACGCCGAACGAATGGCCGTAGCCGAAGCTCCGATACTGCAGGAGGTTCTTTTCGGCATACATCTCGTTCAGTTCCCGGGCGATATCCGAGCACTTGTTACCGGGAATCAGCAGCTCCTTGCCGCGATCATGAACCTGGCAGTTGATCTCCCAGAGCCGGATGTGCTCGTCCGAGGCACTCTCGGCAAAGAGCGTGCGTTCGAGTGCGACGTAGTAACCAGCGACCATCGGGAAGCAGTTCAGCGACAGGATGTCACCCGTCTCAATCTTGCGGCTCGTGACCGGGTTGTGCGCCCCGTCAGTGTTGAGGCCGGTCTGAAACCAGGTCCAGGTGTCGAGCAGTTCTCCATCCGGCCAGACCCGGGCGATCTCCCGCACCATGGTGGCGGTGGCATGCAGCGCCACCTCGTGTTCCGGCGTCCCGACCTTCGTTGCCTCGACGCAGGCGGCACCGCCGATATCGGCGATCCGCGTCATCTTGGTAATGTGGGCGATCTCCTCGCTCGACTTGATCATCCTGAGGCGCATCGCCGGGGCGGCGATGTCGACGAACTCCATACCGGGGAACTCCGTCTTCAACAGGTTCAGCGTGTCGATGTTCACGTGATCGAATTCGATTCCGAGGCGCTTTACGCCGCCGGTGAGCTGGCGCACCGCGTGGAAGTAGTTGTTCTTTTGCCAGTCGGTGTAGGTGACGTTGCCGCCAAAGGTCCGCCGGGCCGGCTGGCCGCCGTCGATACCGGCCGAGATGGAGGTCGACGTGTCATGGGTGACGACGAGGCCGTACCGTCGGCCGAAGTAGCAGTACAAAAAGTCCGAGTAGTAGTTGATGTTGTGATAGGATGTGAAGAGCGCGGCATCGATGCCTGCCTTCGACATGGTGGCGCGGACCGCGTCGAGGCGGCGCTGCATCTCGGCGGCCGAGAAGGTCGGGGTAACCTTCGGTCCGTTCGTGGTGAAGTCCTGAAGACGTTCACGCGAAAACACGTTCATTGTTGATCCTCCGGTCTGTTGCAAAGTTAATTTCTTGCTAACCAGACCACTTGTCAAAAGAGGGTTTCTCATCGAAGCATTAGGTCAGGTCATGGAAGGTGCTCATGTCCCAACCACCACTCGGCGCATTGCGTGTTTTCGAGGCCGTTGCACGGCGCGGCAGCTTCGGCCGGGCGGCGGATGTGCTCTGCGTCACCCAGTCGGTGGTCAGCCATCAGGTGCGCGCGCTGGAGGCGTGGTTCGGAGGGGCCTCTCTTCGAGCGACACGGAAACCGCGCGAGCCTGCTGCCGCATGCGGCCGAATTGGCTAGGGTGATGTCCCGGGCGCTCGACGACATTGACGCGGCGTGCCGATGGGCCCGGCGAACATCGGGGTTGCCATGGGCGCGCGCGGGGCGGCGGCCTCTGCCGAGGCGGCGGATGTCGTCTTGCTGGTGGATCGCCTGGACCGCCTCCTGCCCGGGATCGAGGATGCACAGAGATCTCGCCGAATTGCCGTCGAGAGCGTGGTCGCGGCGATCAGTCTGTCGGTCCTCGGGATGGTGGCCGCGGCCTTCGGATACCTGACGCCCGTCGAGGGTGCCCTCCTTCAGGAAGTCATCGACGTCGCGGTCATCCTCAACGCCTTGCGGGCGCTCGGGATCGTGCCAAGTACGCTAGTAGATGGAATCTTACGCTTGGTGCCCACGCTTGACGGCGGCGATGATCTTGTCGGGGTTGGCGGTCCACTTGAAGGGCTTGGGGTTCTGGTTGTGCTCTGCAAGGAAGCGGTTGATGGCGGCCTGGAGGTCGACGATCGAATGGAAGACGCCGCGCCTGAGGCGGCGCTTCGACAGTTTGGCGAAGAAGGCCTCGACGGCGTTGAACCAGGAGCACGAGGTCGGCGTGAAATGGAAGGTGAAACGCTGATGGCGGTCGAGCCGGGCGCGCACCTTGGGATGCTTGTGGGCGGCGTAATTGTCGAGGATGACATGAACGGCCTTTCCGGGCGGCGCTTCGGCATTGATGGCGTTGAGAAATCGGATGAACTCCTGATGCCCGTGGCGCTGCATGTTCCGGCCGATGACGGTGCCGTCGAGGACGTTGAGAGCGGCAAACAGCGTCGTCGTGCCGGTCCGCTTGTAGTCATGCGTCATGGTGCCGAGCCTTCCCTTCTTCATCGGCAGGCCGGGCTGGCTGCGGTCGAGCGCCTGGATCTGGCTCTTCTCGTCGACGCTGAGCACGATGGCATGGGCTGGCGGGTCGACATAGAGGCCGACCACGTCGCGCAGCTTGTCGACGAACCGGGGATCGTTGGAGAGCTTGAACTGCCGCCAGCGGTGAGGGGCGAGGCCATGCGCCTTCCAGATGCGCCGGACCGCGCTGGCGCTG
>JBBQYB010000128.1:0-9307 GCA_038209095.1 Rhodobacterales bacterium | reverse complement strand
ACCGGCCTCTCCGCCGGGTGGATCGTAGGTCATGACCGCCTCCACCTCGGTGCCGCGTCCGGCGGGCGCGTCGCGGAAGGTCACCGATCCCTCGGCCGCGATCTGCGAGCGCTCCGTCGAGGTCCAGACGATCCGTTCGTCGGCGCGGTCCTCGACGATTCGGATCACGATGGAGACCGTGCGTCCCGCCGGGGCCGCGAGGGTCCAGGTTGCCGTGTCGCCGTCGAACCTCACCTCCCGGACCGACGACATGAAGCGGGGCAGATTGGCGAAGTCGCGCCAGAAGGCGTATAGCTCCGGGCGCGGCTTGTTGATCGTCACCGTTCGGCCGACCACGGTGCCGGTCTCAGGGGTGTCGCGCGCGCTTCGGCGTGGCGCGCTGTCGTCCGGACGAAAGCCCACCGGGTTGCGCCGGGACTTCTCGTACCAGACATAGCCGCCGAGACCGAGGAGCGCGCCGACACCGAGGGGCAGGAACACCTGTCGCGGATCCGTGGGCCTCAACGAGGATCGATGGCGCAGGGGCGCGTTGGATGCGTTTTCCATGGGGCTCCTCTCCTTGACGCGGGTCGCTGCCCTAACTTCGAGAGGAGCAATCCGTTCCCTTGAACGGACAGCGATGGTCCGGGCGTCCGCGAGCCGGACGGGCCGGCCGCCCGGGGTCAGGAGCCGAACAGGGTGCGCAGTTGCTCGGGGTCGATCGCGCGGCAGATGCGGCCGCGGGGCTTGAACGTGGGGGCGGCTGTGCCGGCGGTGAGAGCGTTGACCACGGCTTCCTCGACGGTCTCGACGGCGGCGAGGTAGAACGGGTCGAGGTGGGGAGCGGTGATCTGAGGCACCGTTTCGATCCACGAGGCGTCCCCGGAGAGGGGCAGCGGGTCCGTGGTGGAGAAGGCGAGGAAGATATCGCCCGAGCTGTCGCCGCCGGGCGATCCGCCGCGCCCGACGCCGAGGGCCGCACGCCGTGCCAGCGCGCGCAGCGACAGCGCGGACAGGGGCGCATCGGTTGCGAGGATGACGATGATCGAGCCGGTCTCGCGCTCGAGGAAGCGGTGATCGGGCATGGCCCGGCCCACGGATCTGCCGAGGATGGTGAGCCAGGGCCGGATCCCGTGGTTGGCCTGCACCAGCGCCGCGACGACGTAGCCGGGCCCGAGGGCCACCTTGCGCGAGGCCGTACCCGTGCCCGCCGCGAATTCATAGGCGATCATGCCGGTTCCACCGCCGACGCCTCCCTCGGCCACGGGTCCGCTTTGGGCGGCCTCAAGGGCGGCGCGGGCGTGGGCGGGGGTGACGGCCATGGCGTTGATGTCGTTCAGCACGCCGTCGTAGGTTTCGGCCACCACCGGCATGGCCCAGGCTTGGTGGTCGGAGAAGTGGTCCGCGTGGGTGTCGATCATCCAGCGGGTCGCAGCGGTGTGGCAGGCCCCGACGGCATGGGTGTTGGTGATCAGGACCGGGCCGAGGAAATGGCCCGCGTCCCCGATCCAGTGCGTGCCGGTCATCTCGCCGTTGCCGTTGAGCGCGAAGTGGCCTGCCCGGACGGGGCGCGGTGCGGGGTCGCGGCCGCGCGGCAGGATGGCGGTCACACCCGTGCGCAGCCAGCGGTGCGGGTCGAGGATCCTCTCGAACCCGACCTCGACGCCGGGGACGTCGGTGATGGCATTGAACGGTCCGGGTGTGCCGGGAAATGGGAGGCCGAGATCGCGGGCGCGGGGCATGAGCGGTCTCCTTGGCGGGGCCGGACCTCAGGAGCGCGGAAGGGCGGCGGGTGTCAAGGTCCGGTCTCGCCAGCCGGCCGGATCACCCGGCGCTTGGCCTCGCGCAGCCGGTGCTGGCGCAGGCTGTCGACGAGGACCGCGAGGAAGATGATCGCGGCTTGCAGGATCGGCTGGAGGTAGAGGTTGACGCCGGTGAAGACGAGGCCGGTCTTGACCGTCTGGATGAGCGTGGCCCCGGCAACGGCCCCGAGGGCCGAGCCCACGCCGCCGAAGAGGCTGGCTCCGCCGAGGACGGCGGCGGCGATGACGTCGAATTCGCGCCCCTCGCCGAAGCCTGCGTCGAGCCGGCCGATCTGGGATATGAGCACGAAGCCCGCGAGCCCGGCGCAGGCCCCGGAGATGACGTAGACCCGGGCGCGCACCGAGCCCACTGGCAGGCCCGCCTTGCGCGCGGCTTCGGGATCGTTGCCGACGGCGTAGATCTGGCGGCCGAACTCGGTCCGGGCCAACACGACATGGGCCAGTAGCGCCGTGGCCGCGAAGAAGAGGATCGGTGCGGGGATGCCGAGGACGGTCGCCTGGCCGAATGCGCGCATGGCGGGCGGGAAGTCAAGTTGCTGCGAACTGGTGAGAAAGGCCCCGAAGCCCCGGAAGGCGAAGAGGGTGGCGAGGGTGACGATGAAGGGCACGATGTTGAGGCGCACGATGAAGAAGGCGTTGATCGCCCCGAGGAGCGCGCCGGCCGCCACGCCGATGAAAAGGCCGCCCCCGACCCCCACGCCGAAATCGCGCATGGCGAGGCCCGCAATGAGCGGGGCGAGATACATCACCGAGCCCACGGAGAGATCGATCCCCGCCGTCAGCAGGACGAAGGTGATCCCGATCGCGGCGATTCCGATGAAAGCCGATTGCTTGACGATGTTGCCGAGGCTCTCGGGGGTGAGGAAGCCGGGGGCCTGGAGGCCGAAATAGAGGAGCACGCAGGCGAAGATGATGAACGTCGCCTGCCTCAGGGCGAGATCGAGGGCCCCCGTCACGCCACGGCCTCGCCGAACGCAGCCGCGAGGATGTGCATCCGCTCGAAGGGCGGGACGAAGGCGGGGCCGAGTTCGCCCCGGCGCATGACCAGGATCCGGTCGCACATGCCGGTCAGCTCCTCCAGTTCCGATGAGATGAAGAGGATGCCCGCACCGGAGGCCGCGAGGCGGTCGATGAGCCCGTAGATCTCGAACTTGGCTCCGACGTCCACGCCACGCGTCGGCTCGTCGAGGAGGAAGAGCCGCGGTCCGGACATCAGCCACTTGCCGATGACGGCCTTTTGCTGGTTGCCGCCCGACAGGGCCTTGACGGACTGGCGGTGGATGTCGTTCGCGCGGATCGCGAGGTCCGCCCCGAGATCCGCGGTGGCGCTGGCGTGGTGGGTCTCGTCGAGAAGGGCGAGCGCGCCGCGGGCGAAGTCGCGCAGGGCCACGAGGCTGAGGTTCTGCGCCACCGGGGCCTCGAGCAGGAGACCCTCCTCGCGGCGGTTCTCGGTGACGAAGGCAAGGCCGGCGGCGATGCGCGCCGCGGGACCGCCCGCGAGGTTGCGCCCTGCGAGCGTGAGGGAGCCGCGCTCCAGCGGATCGAGCCCGAAGATCACGCGCGCAAGCTCGCTGCGCCCGGAGCCCATCAGACCGAAAAGGCCCAGTACCTCGCCCTGGCGCACCGTGAAGCTCACGTCCTCGATGACGCCGGACAGGGTGAGGCCCCGCGCCTCGAAGACGGGTTCGGCCGCAGGGGCGGCGGTGCGCCCGGGGTACATGCCGGCGAGATCGCGGCCGATCATGGAGCGGATCATGCGCTCGGTGTCGAAGGCGGATGCGGGGCCGGTGTCGACCATGCGCCCGTCGCGCAGGACTGCCACCGTGTCGCAGAGCCGGGCCACGTCGCCGAGGATGTGGGAGATGTAGACGACCGTGCGCCCCTCCGCCTTGAGCCGTCCGATCAGATCGAAGAGACGGGCCGTCTCGCGCGGGGTCAGCGAGGTGGTGGGCTCGTCGAAGATGATGAGATCGGCGGCGCGGTGGAGGGCCTTTGCGATCTCCACGATCTGGCGTTCGCCCGGGGCCAGATCGCCCACGGGCGTTTCCGGCCGGTGCGTGAGCTGGAGCCGTTCTAGCAGGGCCGCCGTCACGTCGTGCATGCGCCGCGCGTCGATCAGGCCGAAGCGCCGGGGAAAGCCGTCGATGAAGACGTTCTCGGCGATGGAGAGGTTGGTGAAGAGGTTCAGTTCCTGGTGGATGAAGGCGATGCCGCGCCGGGTCGCGTCCGCGGGCGAGCGCGGGGCGTACTCCGCCCCCTTCCAGCGCATGCTGCCGCGCGAGGGCGGGACGACGCCGCCCACCATGTTCATCAGCGTCGACTTGCCGGCGCCGTTCTGGCCGATGAGGCCGAGGGTGGAGCCTTCGGGGATGTCGAGCGTCAGGTCCGACACGGCCGGCACGCCGAACCAGTCCCGCGAGAGGCCGTCGAAGGCGAGCAGCGTGCTCATGGCGTGCGCTCGAGCATCAGGCGGGTGCGGGTCACGTCGAGGAAGGCCGCGGCGAGGATGACGCCGCCCTTGACCATGTCGATGTGGAAGGCCGAGAGGTTCATCAGGTTGAGCGTGTTCGAGAGCAGCACGAAGAAGAGGACGCCGAAGAACGTCCAGACGATCTTGGCCTTGCCGCCGAAGAGGCTGGTGCCGCCGATCACCGTGGCACCGATCACGTCGAGGAGGAAGTTGCCCGACCCGAGGGTCGGGCGGCCCGTCTCCAGCCGGGCGGTGTAGAGGATGGAGGCGATGGCGGCACAGACGGCCGAGATCACGAAAACCGTCACGATCACGCGCCGGACGGGTACGCCGGAGATCTCGGCCGTCTTGCGGTTGATCCCGATGGCGAAAACGTAGCGCCCGAAGACGGTCCGGTTGAGGGCTATGTGCGCTGCAACCGCCACGCCGAGGGCGATGATCATGGGCCAGGTGACGAAGGCGTGCAGCGCGCGCCGAGCCACCTCGCTCGTCTCCGCCTCGCCGAAGTAGAGCGAGACGAGGGTGCCCTTGCCGAGGGCGATAAAATTGTCCGGAAGGTCGCGGATGTTGTTGGACTGGGTAAGCCAGATGGCGAAGGCCCCCACCGCGATCATGGTGACGAGGGTGACCATGAAGGCGGGCATGCGCAGCACCGCGACGGCGAGCCCGTTGGCGAGACCGATGAGGCCGCCAATGAGGAGGATGAGGGCGACCCCGATCGTGGTGGCCCCTGGGGCACCGGCCAGCAGGCCGCCCGTCTCGCCGAGAAAGACACCCCAGACGGGCGCGTTGCCGAGGACGGCCACCGGGGCAGCGGTGGCGAGCAGGAGGGCCGCCGCGACGCTCGTGAGCCCCGCCACGGCGCCCTGGCTAAGATCGATGCCGGCGATGGTCAGCACGAAGGTCTGGCCGATCGCCACGACCAGCAGCGGCCACATGTTCGAGAGCAGGTTCGCGAGATTGGCGGGCGTGGAGAGCGTGGGAAGGAACGGGATTAGCGCCAGGAAATAGGCGATGGAGAGGTAGAGCACGAAGTAGTCCGAGAACAGGATATCGCCGATCCGGCGTCCCGATGAGCGCGGCAGAGCCCGATCCCGGACAGGTTCCGGCCGGGGATCTGCCCCGGCCGGCACGTTCGCGGTCATTTGTCGAGGAAGCCGTCAGCCAGCAGGACGCAGCCCCACATGTCCATCTCGCGCTCACCGAAGTTCGCCGTGGTGAGGGCGAATCCGGGATCCTGGACGACCTCGTTCGGTTGCGCCTCGCCGGCCTCGATCGCGGCGAGGATCGCGTTCAAGGAGGCTTCGGCCTCGAAGAACAGGTCCTGCACGCCGGTCGCATCGACGAAGCCGGTCTGGATGAGCTGGCAGGCGGTCGCGTCGCCGTCGAGCCCGGCCATCCAGACGTGGCCCTCCTCGCCGACGGTTTTCCACATGCCGCGCGGCTCGAACACCGAGCGGATGGTCGGGAAGAGGAAGTCCGAGGACGTGAACAGCAGATCCACGTCGGGATTGGCGGTGACGGCGGCCTCAAGATTGGCCAGCGCCGTGGCCGCGTCCCACTGCGAGGCGACCTCGGTGATGTTGAAGCGGCCCTCGTGCTTGGCCATGGCGGCATAAAAGCCGTCCTTGCGGCCAATGGCGTTCGGATCGCCCAGATCGCCCACGATGATGATGGCGTTCAGGACCTCGTCGGGCCCGGCCGCGGCCAGGGCCTGTTCCGCTATGAAGTCAACCGCCTGTTCAGCGATGGTCGCGTTGTCGGCCACGACGATTATGCCGCGCGAGAGATCGGAGGGCGGGCGGTTGAAGACGGCGATGGGGACGTCGTTGTCCTGGGCCTCGGCCACGATGGTCACGGCGCTCTCGCCGTCCTGGGGGATCAGGATGATGCCGTCGACGCCCTGGGCGATGCAGTCGCGCACCTGTTCGAGCTGGCGGTTGGCGTCCTCGTTGGCGTTGCGCTCGATCACGGTGTGGCCGGCCTCGGCGAGGGTCGAGGTGATGGCGCGGTGCCCCGCCACCCAGAACTCCGTCTCGAGGTCCTGGAAGGCGAAACAGACGGTGGCCGCGGACGCTCCGGTGGCCATGCCCAATCCGATGCCGGCGAGGATGGTGCCGCCGGCCAGTCGTTGAAGTCGTGTCATTGTCGTCTCTCCCTGTTGGTTGTCATGATGGCGGGCCGTGCCGCTCTCAGGCGGCATCGGGGTGGCAGATGTCCTTGACGGACTTCAGGACGGCGGCAGGATCGAAGACGCGCTCCAGCCAGTCGTCGCGGAAGATCTGCGGGCGGGCCTGGGCTATGGCGTGCAGGGCACCGTCCGAGAACCTGCCCTCGGGGAAGGCCCCGAAGGCGATGGCAAGCTCGATGTTGAGATGCCCGAGCATGAAGTCGATTGCTGCCTGTTCGGGCACGCCGCGCCGCACCGCCTCGTCGGTCGCCTCGCGCAGCATCAGCGCGAAGGTGGCCCCGATGGTCTCCGACAGGGCTGGCTCGAGGATCGCCATCTGTTCGACGGTGACGCGGTGCGCGCGCATGACCGGTTTGTAGAAGGCGCGGGCCGCCGCCTCGCAGAGGGCGTAGTGCGTCTCAGGGCCCTGCATCAGGGCGCAGACGATGTGCTGCTTGGCCGCGATCCCGCCGAAATAGTCGGTCTTGGCGGCCATGTCCGTCTCGTCGTTGAAGATCGGCGGATGGCAGGGATGGGTCACGAAATAGGTGATGTCGGCACGGTCGGGCAATTCGCCGGCATGGGGGGCCGCGGCATCGAGAATGATGACGGCCGTACCCGGATCGAGGCCGCCGACGATCTGGTGGGCCACCGCACCGATGGCGCGGTCCGGGACGGCGAGCAGGACCATGTCGGCGCGGGAGAGGGCTTGTCCCTGTTCGAGGCACTCGAGGCCGGTCGCGGCCTTGAGGCGGGCGCGGCCGGCCTCGGCCACCTCGACGGGGGCCACGTCGTATCCCGAGCCGATCAGGTTCGACGCGAGCCGGACGCCCATCTTTCCGCCGGCGCCCATCAGTGCGATCTTGGTCATGGTTTCTCCTTTCAGACGGGCGCGGGTGCGCCGTCGCGCATCTGCACGAAAAAATCCGGCGGGCCCATCTGGCCGCCCTTGAGGGCAAGCTCGATCCCGTCGCGCCGGGGATCGTCCGACCATCCGCGCAGAAGGGCAGCACCCGGTGCGGCGGCCGAGACGGCCGTCAGCGCGTGGATCCGCAATTCGCGGGCGCCGTGGCTCGAGGTGTCGCCGCCCGCGATCACGCCCCGCCCGACGCCGGTCTCGTGCAGCACCCGGTCGAGCACGCGCCCGAGACCGGATCCGATGTTCGCGTTGAACGCCTCCGTAGCGCGCGGCGTATCGACCGGGCCCCGGGCCGTCGCCACGATCACCGAACGCCCCGCCTCCAGGGCCGCGATTGCGGTGGCGGCGGCGCGGTCGCATTCCCCGGCCCAGTCGGCTGTGACATCGACGTCCACGACGTCGAACCCTGCCGCCTGCGCCGCGGCGATCTGGGCGGCCGTCGCAGGTGCGCAGGAGCCCGAGACGACGCAGATGCGGGCGGATGGCGCGAGGGGGGAAGCGGTCCGGGGCGGACCTAGGAGCCCGTCCGCGCGCCAGGCCGCAATGAGCGCGTATTCCACGCCCTGCGAGCCGATGACGAGGGGGGGACGGGCCTCCCAGATGACGCGACCGGCCTCTCCGAGGGTTTCCGCGTCGATTACGTCGAAGGCGACGATCTCCGCCCCTGCGGCGCGGGCGCGGGCGAGGGCCTGCTGGCCCTGCCCCGCCTTGAGGTCGAGGAGATCCACGAGGCCGATGGGCCGGTCGGTCTGGTGCGCGAGGTGGCGGCGCACGTCGGCCTCGTTCATCGGGGTGACGGGATGGTGGCGCATCGTGGGATGGCGGTCGAGGCGGACCACATCGCCGCCTGCCTGGGCAAAGAGGGTGCCGAAGGCCTGCCAGCGCCCGATCTCGGGGGCGGCCACGACCATCGCGGCCCAGCCTCCGGCGGTGTCGGCCGCGACGCCGATGGATCCCACGTCCGGCGCGCTGTCGAGGGTGGAGCAGATCTTGTAGTGGAGGAGTGCGGCGTCAAGCGCGCGCAGCCCGTCGAACAGCGCGGGCAGGGTCGCGCGCATCCAAGCGGGGGGGCGCGCGCGGGCATCGCCCGCCACGCCGATGGCGCGCGCCTGCGGGAAGCGCGCCAGTTGCGCCTCGGAAGGCAGATCGAGGAACAGCACGGCGGAGAGACCTGCAAATTCCAGGACCTCCATCACCGCCGCGGCACCGGTGAAGTCGTCGCCGTACCAGGCGACCACGCGCTGTGGCAAGGCCGTCATCCGAACACCTCGAGGGCCTTGCGCAGTTCGGGACGGGTGGCCGCGAACTCTGCCGCGGGCACCTGTGCCACCGCGGCCTCCCAGGCGTCGCGCAGGGCCGTCACCCCCTCGGCCGGGCCTCCGGGATGGCCCATGATGCCGCCGCCCGCCGCGTGGATCAGATCGACCGAGCCTACGGCCGCGTAGGTATCGGCGGCCTGGGCGACGGTCTGGCTGGAGGAGAAGACCGGCATCGCAGTGCAGGGCTTTTGCGGGAACAGAGGGTCCGCGAGCGACAGGGCCGAGGCGATCACGCTGGCGTCCGGCTCGCAGAACTTGTTGCGAAGGCCGTTGACGTGCATGTGGTCGGCCCCCGCGAGACGCCAGATCTTGGACCAGGCGACATAGTCGAAGCCGAGTGCGGGATGACGCGAGAGCGCCCCCCAGCCGTTGCGATGGGCATGGATCGGCAGGACTGCGTGCCGGCGCAGCGCAAGCATCCCCGAGAGGCCTGCGCCGGTCAGCGACGCCATCACGCAGGTGCCGCCGGCTTTGAGGACGATGTCGTGACGCGCGCGCATCTCGTCGATCTCGCCGGTGAGGTTGAAGGCGAACATGACCTTGCGGCCCAGCCTGTCGGCGTGGCGCTCGATCACCGCCATCACGGCCCGCACCCGCGCCTCGAAGGGGCAGGACGGGCCGTCGGAC
>JBBQYB010000127.1:0-9417 GCA_038209095.1 Rhodobacterales bacterium | reverse complement strand
TTGGCGAGGTAGATGTTGCCGGCGAGTTGCCTCTTGTTGAGCGATTCGAAATCGAACTCGTCAACCTTGTTTCCATCCACCACGACCACGCGGGTTTCTTCCGCGTGGGTGGCGTCGATCAGCATTTTCTTGGTCATGGGGTCTTTCGGAAAGGCGCACCGGCCCCGGCCCCGCTGGGCCGCGCGGTACGCACATGTTCTGGTGGAAAGGGTGGGTGCCCCGGGGGTACGATCCTGCCCGGCCCACGCTGGACCCTGACATCAAGACCGATCCGGTTGTGGCGCGTCCCACCGCGGTTCATCTCCGGCGACGCCGGCGCATCTCGCGTGGCATCGCCCGTTACTCCGGACTGATGTCCGGGAATTTCAATATGGCGCGAACGCCTGTCGCGGTTTCGTCCCGGTCTTGGGACCCGAGCCCTGTGCCGAATCCGCAATTATGCGACGAATACGAGTATCGCCCGAAAGAAACATCCCGAGAGATATGCAAGCATAGCCTCGGCCCGGGTCGAATGACAAACGCTTTTTCGAGGGGCCGAGAGGAAGCGCCGGCCCGCTGACCGGAGACCGCGGCCATGGGTGTCGCGCGCAAGTGATCAGGCGACCTTTGCTTTTTGACGTTTCGCCGCGCGTTCTGTACCATGGACAAAAGAGATGGGGCCGAGCCGTGTTGCGTGGAATATTCGTTTTTCTGGGGTTTTTGTTCAGCTGGCTCGCCATAGGATCGGTGATGGGGCTCGGCGTGCTGGCCGGGGTCTTCTACATCTACGGCCGGGATCTGCCAGATCATGCGCAGCTCGCGCGGTACGAGCCGCCGACGCTCAGCCGCATCTATTCCGGCGAGGGTGCCCTGATGGACGAGTTCGCCCGGGAGCGGCGGATCTTCACGCCGATCGACGAGATCCCCGAGACGATCAAGCAGGCGTTCATTTCGGCGGAGGACAAGAACTTCTACAACCATGGCGGGTTCGACCCGGTGGGGATCGCGGCGGCCATCGTCCAGGCGGCACAGGGCGAGCGGCTGCGCGGCGCCTCGACGATCACCCAGCAGGTGATGAAGAACTTCCTCTTGACCGGGGATCGCTCGGGCGAGCGGAAGATCAAGGAGATCATCCTCGCCACCCGGCTAGAATCGACGCTGTCGAAGGACAAGATCCTCGAGTTGTACCTCAACGAGATCTTCCTCGGCCAGAACAGCTACGGCGTCACGGCGGCCGCACAGGTCTATTTCGCGAAATCCCTCGACGAGCTGACGCTGGCGGAGATCGCCTATCTCGCGGCGCTGCCCCAGGCCCCGAGCGTGCTGCATCCCGTGCGCGAGAAGCCGCGTGCGCTGGCGCGGCGCAATTACGTGCTGGGGCAGATGCGGGACAACGGGTTCATCACGGCCGAAGTGGCGACGGCGGCGATGGTGGAGGATCTGGTGACGGTGCAGGGCGGCGACATCGTCTCGGCCCGCAGCGCCATGCCGCCGCGCGACTATTTCACCGACGAGATCCGCAGGCAGTTGTCGGCGCGGCTTGGCGACGAGGAACTGTTCACCGGCGGTCTGACGATCCGCGCGACCGTCGATCCGGATCTCCAGGCGGTGGCGGCCAGGGCGCTGCGCGACGGGCTGGAGGCCTTCGATCGCGAGCGGCGGCTCTACCGGGGTCCGGTGGCGCTTGTGGAGCCGAGCCTGCTTGCGGGCGGGGACGAGGCGTCGTGGCGCAAGGCGCTGTCGGAGACCCAGGCCCCGCGGGACATCGAGGGCTGGCGGCTCGCGGTGATCCTCGGGATCGGCGAGCAGTCCGCGCGCATCGGGATCGAGGGCGTACTGGAGGACGCGGACGGGCATTTCGTGAGCTTTGCGGATGCGAGCTGGGCGCGGCTGCGCGATGGCGGGCGGCTGCGCGCGGCGACTGGCCCCGACGACATGTGGGACGTGGGGGACGTCATCCATGTGGCGGAAGTGGCGGGCGAGGACGGGCCGATCTGGTCGTTCCGGCAGATCCCGGAGATCCAGGGCGGGTTCATGGCCATGGACACCGTGACGGGACGGGTTCTGGCGATGCAGGGCGGGTTCTCGTACCAGTCGAGCGTGTTCAACCGGGCGACCCAGGCGTTGCGCCAGCCCGGATCGTCGTTCAAGCCCTTCGTCTATGCGGCGGCGCTGGACAACGGCTATAGCCCCGCGACGATCGTGGTGGATGCGCCCATCGAGGTGCTGTCGGGTGGCGAGATCTGGCGACCGACCAATTCGTCGGACAAGTTCTACGGACCCGCCCCGATGCGCACGGGGCTGGAGCAGTCGCGCAACCTGATGACGGTGCGGATCGCGCAGGACGTGGGCATGGACACCGTGGCGCAATATGCCGAGCGGTTCGGGGTCTACGAGAACATGCCGAAGCTCTTGTCCTATTCGCTGGGCGCGGGCGAGACGACGCTCTTCGACATGGTGGCAGCCTATGCGATGTTCGCGAACGGCGGCCTGCGGGTGACGCCGACGCTGGTCGACCGGGTGCAGGACCGCTACGGCGACACGATCTATCGGCACGACAACCGCCCCTGCGAGGATTGCGCGGGCGCGGGGCTGACGGCCGACGCGCAGCCCGTCGTGCGGTCGGACTCCGAGCGGATCATGGACCCGATCACCGCCTATCAGATCACGTCGATGCTCCAGGGTGCGGCCAACCGTGGCACGGGGGCGCGGACGGTGGGAGCGCTTGGGCTGAACCTCGCGGGCAAGACCGGCACGACCAACGAGGCGAAGGACGTGTGGTTCGTGGGCTATTCGCCCCGGATCGCAGCGGGCTGTTTCATGGGCTACGACACGCCTCGACCCATGGGCGAGGGCGCCTTTGGCGGGACATTGTGCGCGCCGATCTTCGCGGCGTTCATGAAGACCGCGATGGAGGGCGAGGGCCCCGTGAGCTGGGATCCGCCGGCGGGGGGCTATTTCATCAGCGTGGACAGCCGGACCGGCCAGCGCCTGGCGGACGGCAGCCGGGGCGAGGGCGTCCAGGTGGAATACGTGCGCGACGGTCAGGAACGCATCGGCGTGGGCCAGTTCGCCCAGACCGTGGACGGCGGCTGGCAGATGGGCGCGGGCGTGCCGCTGTTCACCGCGGGCGAGACCGCGGCCGAGGTGGAGCGCGTGCAGGTCCGGGGCCAGACCCGTGCGCTGCCGAGCAATCCGACGGCAGGAGCGTTGTCGAGCGGCGGGCTCTACTGAGGCGGCCCATCCCCTGCTTGAACCGGCCACCGAGGGCCGGGTAAAGAGGCTACGCGGGTGCGCCCGCATCATGTCGAGGATCCTGAATGCGCGCGGAGACCGAACATCTGGTCGCGGAAATCGAGAAGTCGCTGGCCCTGTTGCGCCAGCGGCTGAACTGGGAGACCGCGCCGCATCGGCTGGAAGAGCTGAATGCGATGTCGGAGGATCCGAGCCTGTGGAACGACCCGGGCAAGGCGCAAAAGCTGATGCGCGACCGGCAGGTGCTGTCGGATGCGATCGACGGCTATGTCGGGCTGGAGCGGGAACTGGCGGATCAGCGCGAATTGATGGACATGGGCGAGGCGGAGGGCGACGCGGACGTGATCGCGGATGCCGAAGGGGCGATCCGGGCACTGCGCGACGCGGCGGCGCAGAAGGAGATCGAGGCGCTGCTCGACGGGGAGGCGGACGGCAACGACACGTTCCTCGAGGTCAACGCAGGTGCCGGCGGCACGGAGAGCTGCGACTGGGCGGCGATGCTCGCGCGGATGTATGTGCGCTGGGCGGAGGCGCATGGCTACAAGGTGGAGCTGATCGCCGAGAGTGCCGGCGAGGAGGCGGGGATCAAGTCGGTCACCTATCAGATCAAGGGACAGAACGCCTACGGCTGGCTGAAGTCGGAGAGCGGGGTGCACCGGCTGGTGCGGATCTCGCCGTTCGACAGCGCGGCGCGGCGGCATACGAGTTTCTCAAGCGTCTGGGTCTATCCGGTGGTGGACGACAACATCGAGATCGAGGTGGCCCCCAACGACATCCGCATCGATACGTACCGGTCCTCCGGGGCGGGCGGGCAGCATGTGAACACGACGGATTCGGCGGTGCGGATCACGCATATCCCGACGGGGATCGTGGTGACGTCGTCAGAGAAGTCCCAGCACCAGAACCGGGCGAACGCGATGGCGGCGCTGAAATCGCGGCTCTATGACATGGAGATGCGCAAGCGCAATGAGGCTATCAACGCGGCGCACGAGGCCAAGGGGGATGCGGGCTGGGGCAACCAGATCCGCTCCTATGTGCTCCAGCCCTATCAGATGGTGAAGGATCTGCGGACCAACGTCGAGACCTCCGACAGCGCCGGGGTGCTCGACGGGGATCTGGACCGGTTCATGGCGGCGGCCCTGGCGCTTCAGGTGGCGGGCAAAAGCCGGGCGGAGGCGCAGGCGGAGGCCTGAGGCTTGGGTGTCTCGATGGACGGGAAGGGCGCGGACAGAGGTTCTGTCCACGCGTGGACAAATTGGTATGCCGTTGTTATAAAACGATCTTCCGTCGCGCGTTAATCGAATTTCAATCCGCGTTAACGACCGGGGCCAAGGTGACGGGCAGGGCACCGATGCCGTCGATGACGACCGTTACGGCATCGCCGGGTTTGACCGGGCGGGCCCCGAGGGAGGTGCCGCAGGCGATCACGTCGCCGGGCAGGAGGGTCATGTCGCGCGACAGGAGGCGGACGATGGCGGCGGGCGGCAGGATCATGTCGGACGCCGGGTAGGACTGGCGCTCGCGGTCGTTGACGAGGACGCGCACGGTCAGCGCACGCCAGTCGAGGCCGGTCGCGATCACCGGGCCGATTACGCCGAAACCGTCGTAGCCCTTGGAGCGGGTCCATTGCGGGAAGCTCGGGTCGGCGGTGAGGATGTCGAGGGCGGTGAGGTCGTTCACGCAGGTGTAGCCGAAGATGGCCTCGGCGGCCTCCGCCTCGGTGGCGTTGCGGCAGCGGCGGCCGAGGACGATGCCGAGTTCCCCCTCGAAGAGGACGCGGCCGATGTCGGGCGGCGGGGTCACGACGGCGCCGGGGCCGGCGAGGGCCGTCGCGGGCTTGAGGAACCAGAGCGGATGGTCGGGCGGGGTAAGGCCATTGCGCGCAGCCGCGGCGTGGAAGTTGTTCCAGAGGCCGATAAACTTGCCGGGCACGCAGGGCGGGAGCATCGTGGTCCCCCCGAGTGGCACCGGAGCACCGCTGGGGGTCGCGGAGCCGAGCGCCTCAAAGGGCGTGAGCGTGCCGTCCGCGACGGTGCCCGTGAGGATGCGTCCGTCGGTCGTCTCGATCCGGGCCCAAAGCATGGCGTGTCCGATCTTCCCTGTGGGTGTGGCGCTGACTTGACGCTGCGTGCGGACTGGCGGGCGGTGATGGTGGGTGATGACGGGCTCGAACCGCCGACATTCTCGGTGTAAACGAGACGCTCTACCAACTGAGCTAATCACCCGGAGCAGGCGTGGTGGGCGATGACGGATTCGAACCGCCGGCATCTTCGATGTGAACGAAGCGCTCTACCGCTGAGCTAATCGCCCCCGAGACGTGCGTAGCTTCAAAGCCTGCGGTCGGCAAGACCCGGCTTTGTGTCGCGCGGCCTCCACGGGGAGGGCCCCGCGGACCGAGGGTCAGGCGAGGGCGGCCTTGGCCTGGCTCACGATGGCCCCGAAGGCCTCGGGCTCGTGGACGGCGAGGTCGGCGAGCACCTTGCGGTCCACGTCGATGCCGGCGAGATCGAGGCCGTTGATGAAGCGCGAATAGGTCAGATCCGCATCATGGCCGCGCACGGCGGCGTTGATGCGCTGGATCCAGAGCGCACGGAAGGTCCGCTTGCGCACCTTGCGGTCGCGGGTGGCGTATTGCATCGCCTTGTCGACGGCCTGCTTGGCCGTGCGGAAGTTGGTCGAGCGGGCGCCGTAGTAGCCTTTGGCGGCCTTGATGACCTTGCGGTGACGGGCGTGGGAGGTGGGCCCCCCTTTGACACGGGACATGTGCGGGCCTCCTTAGCGGTGATAGGGCATGTAGGTCTTGATGATCTTCTCGTCGGGGGCGGACAGGATGGTTGTCCCGCGCGCCTGACGGATGAACTTCGTCGACCGTTTGATCATGCCGTGCCGCTTGCCGGCCTGTGCGGCCACGATGCGGCCGGTGGCGGTGACCTTGAATCGCTTTTTCGCGCCGGATTTGGTCTTCATCTTGGGCATTTTGTTCTCCTCGAAGATACGTTCGGGACGCGCCACGGCAGCCCAGTGTGAGCCGGGCGCGTCAAAGTGAGCGCGGCCTATAGCGCGCGGGCCGGGCCCGCGCAAGGGTCGCGTCAGCGCGGCGTCAACACGCGGTCGAGGATGAAGACGACGCCGTTGGAGGCCATGAGATCGGAGGCCAGCACGTTGGCCCCGTTCACGCGCAACCCGGACGTGCCGTCGATGTTGAGGCTCGTGCCGAGGAGGGTGGTGTGGTTGACGTCGCGGCCTTCGAGGAAGTCGGAGGTGAGTTGGCCGGGCACCACGTGATAGGCGAGGAGCGCGCGCAATTCGTCGTTGTCGAGCCTGCCGGCGGAGGACGCGCCGAAGGCCCGGTCGGAAGGAGCGAAGATCGTGAAGGGTCCGGCACCGGAGAGGGCATCGGTGAGTTCGGCGGTCCGGACCGCGCGCAGGAAGCGGTCGAGGCCGTTCGCGCGTGCGATCCCGAGGACGTCGTCGCCGCCGGTGGCCGGCCTGCGGGGGCCGGTGGGGCTTGCGCAGGCCGACACGGCGAACGCCAGCGCCGCGAGCGCGCCGGCCTGAAGAAATCCGCGGCGATGCATCGGGGTGACCTTGTCCTGGGACGGAAGAGAAGATCGGGCGTGCCGAACGAAATCGAGCATAGGCAGGGCGTCGGTGTGCGTCAATCGCAGGCGAGGCCGGACGCGTCCGGGAGGGGCCGGAGCGCGCTGGGCGCTCCGACCTTTGGAAGCGTCCGGATCACTCCGGCAGGATGACGGCGTCGATGACGTGGATCACGCCGTTTGAGGCTTCGATGTCGGCGGTCACGACATTGGCCTGGTTGACCATGACGCCATCGGTGGCATCGATGGCGACTTCGGCGCCGTTGACGGTCGCCACGGACATTTCCTTGCCCGCGAGATCGGCCGCCATCACCTTGCCCGGCACCACGTGGTAGGTCAGGATCGCGACGAGCTGATCCTTGTTCTCGGGCAGGAGCAGCGTCTCGACGGTGCCTTCGGGCAGGGCCGCAAACGCTTCGTCGGTGGGCGCGAAGACGGTGAACGGACCCTCGCCCTTGAGCGTCTCGACGAGGTCCGCGGCCTGGACGGCTGCGACGAGCGTCTCGAAGCTGCCGGCTGCGACCGCAGTGTCGACGATGTCGGCATCCTGGGCAAAGACTGGGGCTGCCCCGAGGCCGATGACGGCCGCGGCAGCGAGAAGGGTGGAACGGATCATGATAAATCTCCCATGAGATGGTCTGTTGCGCAGCATGTCTCAGCCGCGTGCCTCTCTTTAGGGCATTATGTGACAATTGGATGGGCGCAAAATCCCGTGGGGCGGGGTTGAAGCGGGCGCTGTGCGGGCCAAGCCGCGGTGCGGGCGCAGGTCCAATCACGAAACTTTTATGCGTGTCGTGATCGAATGGCGGTCCTGGGACCGAATAACTACGCGATTGTGAGGGCCAGCACGCCGGAGCGCGCTAGTGTTGCAGGCAAGGCCTGAAACAGGAGAATCGCCATGCTGATCCGCCACCGCCCGAAGTTCGGCCATTCCGACGTGACGCCGAAAGCGGAGTATCTCAATCGCCGGACGCTTCTGACGGGAGCCGCGGCCTTCGCCGCAGGGACCCTGACCGCTGGAGTAGGCGGGGCTGCCACGCTCGTCGGGGCCGAGAGCCGGTTTTCCACCGACGCCGAGCCCACGTCGTTCGAGGACATCACGACCTACAACAATTTCTACGAGTTCGGCGTCGACAAGGCGGATCCCGCGCGCAACGCAGGCAGCCTGACCACGGAGCCCTGGTCGGTGGTCGTGGACGGTCTGGTGGAGAAGCCGGGCACCTACGGCCTCGAGGATCTCGTGCCGGCGGCCCTGGAGGAGCGGATCTACCGGCTGCGCTGCGTCGAGGGCTGGTCCATGGTCATCCCGTGGATCGGGTTCCCGCTGTCGAAGATCCTCGCGAAGGTCGAGCCGCAGTCCGCGGCGCGGTACGTCGGTTTCGAGACCCTGGTGCGGCCCGAGGAGATGCCGGGGCAGCGCGGGTTCTTCCAGCCGCTCGACTGGCCCTATGTGGAGGGGCTGCGCCTCGACGAGGCCATGCATCCGCTGACGATCATGGCGGTGGGGCTTTACGGCGAGCCGCTGCCGAACCAGAACGGCGCGCCAATGCGGTTGGTGGTGCCGTGGAAGTACGGCTTCAAGTCCATCAAGTCCGTGGTGCGGATCACCCTGACCGAGGATCAGCCGGCCTCGACCTGGAACCTCCAGGCGGCGCGGGAATACGGGTTCTATTCGAACGTGAATCCCGAGGTGAGCCATCCGCGCTGGAGCCAGGCGACCGAGCGGGTCGTGGGTGCGGGGCTGCTCGGGGGGCGCCGCGACACGGAGATGTTCAACGGCTATGCGGACGAGGTGGCGGGCCTTTATGCCGGCATGGACCTCAAGCAGTTCTTCTGATGGCGATGGCAAGCCATATCAACGGGGCTCTGCGGCGGGTTCCGGTCTGGCCGCTCTATGCCTTGGGCTTCGTCCCGGCGATCTATTATCTGTGGCTGGCGATCGAGAATCGGCTCGGAGCCGATCCGGTCGCCGTGCTGACGCATCAGAGCGGGCTGATCGCGTTGCAGCTTCTCATCGCGGCCCTGGCGGTGACGCCGCTGCGCGATCTCGCGGGCGTCAGTCTGCTGCGGTTCCGGCGGATGCTGGGCCTGATGGCGTTCTGGTACGTCACGATGCATCTGACGATCTGGCTGGCGCTCGACCGGCAGCTCGACTGGCCGCGCATCGGCGAGGACCTGATCAAGCGGCCCTACATCATGCTCGGGATGGCGGCCATGGTGCTGCTCGTGCCGCTGGCCGCGACGTCGAGCGACTGGGCGATCCGGCGGATGGGGGCGGCACGGTGGCGGGGGCTCCACCGTCTGGCCTATCCCGCGACGGCCCTGGGTGCGGTTCATTTCGTTTGGCTGGTCAAGGCCTGGCCGCCGGAGCCTTTGGTCTATGCGGGGATCGTGGGGATCTTGATCTTGTACCGTCCGGTTCGGGGGTGGGTTCGGCAGCCCAGGCGTTTGGGGTCGCGGTCTGGGGCGGTTTGAGGTGTTTCGGGTGTTTTGCAAAAAATCTGTGACGGCGGGTTATTTTCCGCTTGTGCGACTCGGGTTGGGGGCTTAGACAGCCTCTCACTGGTTTCGGGGACATGGTTCT
>JBBQYB010000126.1:0-9450 GCA_038209095.1 Rhodobacterales bacterium | reverse complement strand
GGTGGGATCCCGCCGGAGCTGGCGGACAGGCCGGTGCTGTTCCTGCACCGCAATCCGCTCGATACGGCGGTCTCGTTCTATTATCAGGTCACCCACAAGGATTTCGCCCGCGGCACGCGCAAGTGGGCCCAGCGGCTGGTGCCGCTGTGGTGGGACGGGCGGTTACCGCCGTCGGGCATTGACGCGTTCGTGCTGCATCCGACCTATGGGCTGGAGGCGGTCTGACGGTTCAACCGGGCCTGGATCGACCATCTGGCGGGGCGCAAGGATTGCATGATCGTCACCTATGAGGCGCTGCGCGCGGATCCGCGGGCGGGGTTTGCGGAGGTGCTGCGCTTTCTGGGACACGCGCCGGACGGGGTGGAGGCGCTGGTCGAGGCTGCGAGTTTCGCGAACATGCGGGCGCGGGAAGCGGCGCGGAAGAACCCGGTGGACGACGGCGCGCGCAAGGTGCGGCGCGGCAAGGTCGGGGGGTATTCGGACAGTCTGGCGGCGGAGACGATCGCTTCGGGGCGCGAGATCGCGGCGCGGTACGGTTTTGACGCCTGAGGCGGTCCCGGACCCGATCGACATTACGCTGGTCGCCGGCCGGCGGCCCGATCTGTTGGAGCGCACGCTTGCCTCGTTCGAGGCGAGGCTGTTTGCGCGGTTTCGGGTGGCACGGGTGCTGGTCAACCTCGATCCGGTTTTCGGGGATGCGGCGGATCATGCCGCGTGTTTGAGCGTTATTCGGACGCGATTTCCGGTCGCGGAGATCTTCGAGCCGGAGGTGGCGGGGTTCGGGGCGGCGGTCAAGCGGGTGTGGGCGGCAACCACGGCCCGCCTTGTGTTCCATCTCGAGGACGACTGGACGCTCAACGAGGTGGTGGGGCCGGAGCGGATCGCGCCGCTGATGACAGGCGAGACGCGCGCGGTGGCGCTGGTGTCGCGGGAGACGGGCTGGAACGGGACGGATGCCTTCAACGTGCGGCGCAGGAAGGTCCGGATCCTAGGCCTACCGGTGGGCAATCGAGCGTTTCAGGTGTTCGGGACCAGCCCGCGGTTCCTTGAGGGAAATTTTGCTCGGCGCTGTGCGGATCTGATGGATCCGGCGCTCGATCCGGAAAAGCAGATGCGCCCACCGGGAAACCGGGCGTTGATCGCGTATCTGCAAGAGCATCGGTGTCGGTTCCTGACGCCGGAGGCCGGAGATGAGGTGATCACGGACATCGGGCGGGACTGGCGCGAGGTGCGTGGAATCAAGAAGATCGTCGTCGATGGCGCGAGCAGATGGACCCGGCGGGATGAATGAGAGCGTGGCGCTGTTGATGGCGGCGCTGCGGCCTGGGCGGCGGGCGAAATATCTGCGCGCGGCCCTGAAGGGCGGCGGGGCACTGGGGGCCGCGGATTTCATGGCACTCGGGCAGCGGCTCGGCGTCTCGACGATCGAATGCGCCTATCTGGAGCGATACCGCATCCGCATCGCGCTGGCGGGGCGATCCATCACGCAGGCGGTGCTGGAGACGGGGGCGTTCCAGAACGATCTGTTCTCGGTGTTCGCGCGTCATGTCCCGGAACGGTCGCTGCGTTTCGTCAACGTGGGGGCCAACGTCGGCACGACCTGTCTGAATGCGCATCAGGCCGGGTTCCGCGACATCGCGGCCTTCGAGCCGGTGGCGGCGAATTACGCGCTCCTGTGCGAGAATCTCGCGCAGATCCGGGGGGATGCGACGATCGAAACCTTTGCCTGCGGATTGGGAGAACAGGCGGAAGAGCGCGCGATCTTTCTCGACCCGGCCAGCACGGGGCGGCATTCGATGGTGCGCGACGTCGGGCGGGGGGCCGAGACGGTGACGGTGCGGCGGCTCGACGACGCGGCGGCGCGCGTGCCCTCGGTGCTGTGGATCGATGCGGAAGGGTTCGAGGCGGAGATCCTGCGCGGCGGAGAGGCATTTTTGGCGGAGTGCTGTCGGGGTTTGTGCCTCGAGGTGACGCCCGCTCTGCTGGGGCCCGACAAGCTCGCTTATCTGGACGACGTGACCAGCGGGACGTTTACCCGGTGCCTGACGGCTGACGGCGAGGTGGCTCCTCGGCTGTCCGGGATCGCGGCGGTGGCGGCGGGCCGGCAGACCGATGTGATCTTTTTGCCATGACGAGCGACGCGGGCAGGCTCGCCATCGTCACGAGCGTCGTCGGCAAGTCGACCGAGATTTCGCAGCGGCGGCATATCAACGAGCTGTTCGGCGGCCGGACGGCGGTGGTGTGCTATTCGGTGGAGCCGGGGTATGCGGCAGAGAAGCCGATGCTGCATGTCACGCGCCGGCCGCCGGGGATCGGGCCGCGCGCCGAACTGGAGTTCGGCAAGGCGTGGAGTACGCTGCGCTGGCAGGCGTCGGGCGTGCCTTATGGGGATGTGCGCCGGCGCGTCGAGGCGTTCCTGCGCGATCAAGGCACCTTCGCGATCCTCGCAGAATTCGGGCATCTAGGGTCGAGCTTCGCACCCATCGGGGCGGCGCTGGGAGTGCCGGTCTTCGTGTATTTCCGCGGGTTCGACGCCTCTAAGCGCCTGAATTCGCCGCTGCGGGTCCTGTCCTACAAGGCGGCGGTGCCGCGGCTGGCGGGGTATTTCGCGGTATCCCAGTCGCTTCTGGACAATCTGGCGGCCAAGGGGATCTCGCATCCCAACAGCCATGTGATCCCGAGCGGGGTCGACACCGGTCTGTTCCGACCGGCGGAGAAGGATCCGTATCTGTTGCTAGCGGTGGGGCGAATGGTACCAAAGAAGCGGCCGGACGTGACCATAGCGGCCTTTGCCGCGCTGACGGCGGCCTATCCGCAACACCGGCTGGAGATGATCGGCGAGGGTCCCCTGCTGGAGGAGTGCCGGCGTCAGGCGGAGGCGCTGGGCGTGGCGGACCGGGTGACCTTTCACGGGGTGCAGGGCCACGCGGTCGTGCGCGAGAAGATGGCGCGGGCCGCGCTTTTCCTGCAGCACTCGGAGACGGATGCGGAGGGCAATCAGGAGGGTCTGCCGATCGCGATCCAGGAGGCGATGGCCTCCGGGGCTGTGGTCGTGTCCACGCGGCACGCAGGGATCCCGGATGCAGTGACGAGTGGCGTGGACGGAGTCCTGGTGGCCGAGGGGGATCGGGCCGGCTTTGAGGCCGCGATCCGGCATCTGCTGGCGGAGCCGTCCGAGCGCCTGCGGCTGGCGGAGGCGGCGCGCCGGACCGCGCTGGAGCGGTTCGACACGACGAGGCTCCACCGCAGGATCGAGGAGGTGATCACGGCCGCAAGCGGACGGCCGTGATCAAAAGGCGTCACTGGGTGGCGATGACGCTGACCGGGCGGTCGTCGCTCGCGGTCCATTCCGCCATGGAGCCATCATACATCGCAACGCGCGGGTTGTCGTCCACCTCCGAGAGGGCGAACCAGGCGATCGAAGCCCAGTGTCCGGTGTTGCAGAAGGTGATGATCTCCGTCAGCGGGGCGATCCCTGCCGCTTCGCGCAGGGCCGTCATCTCAGGGCCGTCCACGAAGGTCGTGTCGTAGAGGACGGTGTGGGGAATGTTCACGGCCGTGGGGATGGTGCCTGCGACACGGGCGACGGGAGCCTTCTCGCGGCCGGCGAACTGGGCCTCGGGACGACCGTCCACGAGGGCCACGTCGCTGTCGATGGCGGCCGCGACGTCGTCGGCGTCGGCGAGCAGTTCCGGACGGAAGGCGGCCTCGAACCTAGCGGCCTGCGGGGCGGCCGGAGCTTCGACGGTCGCCGCACCGGCGGCCTGCCAGGCGTTCATGCCGCCGTCGAGGATTGAGACGGCCTCATGGCCGAGAACCTTGAGCGTCCAGTAGACGCGGGTGGCGCGGCCGAATTCGGTGCTGTCGGAGCCTTGGGACACGATCACCACATGGGTATCCGCATCGACGCCAAGCGCGCCGATGGTTGCGGCGATGTCGTCGACGGGGGGCAGCATGCCGGGGATGCCATCGCGTTCGGCACGCCAGCCATAGGTCGAATAGGGGGCCGCGACCGCGCCCGGAACGTAGCCGGGCGTGAAGGGCGCGCTTTCCGTGGCGGGGTCGCGCACGTCGATCACGAGAAGATGCTCCGCCTCGAGGTGATCGGAGAGCCAGGTCGTGTTGACAAGCGGGGCGTCCGTGAGGCGCGCAGCCTGGGCGGTGCCCGCAGCAATCAAGCCGGCGGCGAGGACGGTCAGCAGAAATTTCATGGCGCGGTCCTGTCTGTGAGGGGCGATATGGGAGCGAAGTGGCATTACGGGTGCCACAGGGCAAGGGTGCGGCGGCTGGGGTCGCGCAGATAAGGACGGCCTCGGCGTGGCGATGGTCGGAGCGGGAATTTGGTCCGGGATGACGGCGTTCGGCAGAATTTTGTTTCTGGCAGCGTGGGTGTCGAAATTATTTTTGGAACGCGGTCCCTAAGTTCCCCCCGGCTTTTCGATCCCCTGCGGCGTCCAGAAGGCACCGCTCCGGCGGACCGCGCGGATCCGGGCCTTGTTGGCGGCCTTGTGGGCCGGGTCCGCATAGCCGCGCTTGTGATCGAGGTGCACGAGGGGGGCGGTGTAGCGCAGGTGCTGACCGCGGACCCCGGCGTTGGTGAGGCGCACGCCGAGATCCTTGTCGCCGCCACCCCATTTCATCGTCTCGTCGAAGCCGTTGACGCGCAAGATCGCCGCGCGGAAGGCGGAGGCGTTGGCACCGCACCAGGCGCGCTGGACCGGGGACAACCGGTCGAGCGCCGCCATGACCGGCAGCGCGAACGGCATCGCCTTGAGCCGGCTGCCGAGACGGTCAAAGGCGCGATTTGTGGCCAGCCAGTCGCGTGTAAAGACGCGACCTGTCGTGATATCGGCCCCGGTGACGGCGGCGGTCGCTTCGGCGTCGAGGCGGATGAGGCTGCCGGAGGACCAGCGGTCGGGGCGGGCGAGGGTCTTGTGGCGGGCAATGAACTTCGGATGGATCATGACGTCGCCGTCGATGAAGACGAGGAAATCTGCGGTCGATGTGGCGATGGCCTGGTTCAGGATCGCGGCCTTCTCGAAGCCGCGATCGGCGTGCCAGACGTGCCGCAGCGGCGGGGCGGGGTGGCGTGCGGCGAAGGCGTCGATCACGGCGCGGGTCGGCGGGCCCGACCCGTCGTCGGCGATGGCGATGGCATCGGGGGGATCGGACTGGCGGGCGACCGAGGCGAGGCAGAGGCCGAGGGCCCGGGGGTTGTTGTAGGTGGCGATGATGAGCTCGCAGCGCATGGCCTAGGGTCCGCTCCGACGGAGGAGGTAGTCGAGAGCCTTGCGGTCCTCCACCTCGGTCCGTTCGATGTTGGCGACGGTCCGGTGGACCTTACGCGCGTATTCCGGGGTTTTGGACGTGAGGTTGGGCCCTCGGCCGACCTTGGCGGCGAGTTCCGCGCGGGACCGGGCGTAATAATGGTTCAACTGGAGATGGTCGGTGGAATAGAAGCCGCGCGCCGTGCGGGTCTTGAGCGTGGCGGGCTCGCCGCGGTCGTTGACGGTCTCCGGGGTGCCGTCCGTCACCATGGCATGCACGCCCACGGCCATGAGCCGGCAGGGATCGACGATGCACTTGAAGGCACGCACGCCACGCAGGTCGGACATCGGATCGGCGGCGCGGCGCAGGTAGTTCCGCAGGATCCCGCCGGGTGGGGGCGTGTCGTGGCCCGAATGGCCAAACATGTGCCAGGGCAGCGAGACGTTGGGCGCGGAGCCGAGATGGGCGAGCGCGCCGTCAAGATCGGGGGCTTGGGTGGGAAAAAGGAATTCGTCGGCGTCGATGAAGGCCATCCAGCGGAAATCGGCCCCGAAGTTGCTGGCGGCATGGGCATAGGCGAGGGCCTGGTTGTGGATCTCGCGGCCGAGGCCAGTGTCGGTGAAGGCCTGGTTCCAGGGGACGACGGTCAGGGCCCGCCCAAGTGTTTCGCGCAGGATGGGGATGGTGGCATCGGTGCAGCCGTTGTCGTAGGCGAGGATGGCGCGCGCCCCGGCGCGCGCGTGAAACTCCGCCCATTCGCGGATGTGGCGCGCCTCGTTGCGCACGATGAGGGCGATGGCGAGGCCGTGCCGGTCGGGTGCGGGGGCCGGCGGCACCATGCCGATGCGGCCGATCTTCCACAGGCGGTTGAGGGTGGCGCGGAGGGTCAAGAGCGGCTCCCGGCAGGATCGACCCGCGTCTAGCACCGGGCCTCGGCCTGGCAAAGCCCCGTTGCGTGGGGGTCGGGTGCCGCCTAGAACGTGCCGACAGGGGTGGAGGGAGAGGCGCATGCGGTTGGGGTTCGACTTTGGCGGCACCAAGATCGAGGGCGTTCTTCTGGGTCCGGACGGCGCGGAACTGGCACGCGCGCGGGTTCCCACGCCGCGCCACGATTACGACGGATGTCTCATCGCGATCCGGGACCTGATGCGCGATCTGGCCGGGCGGACGGACGGTGAGGTGGAGCGGGTGGGGCTCGGGGTGCCGGGAGCCGTGGACCGGGACACGGGGATCGTGCACGGCGGCAACTCGACCTGGCTGCACGGCCGCAATCTGCGCATGGATCTCGAGGCGCTGCTGGAACGGCCGGTCAAGATCGCGAACGATGCCAACTGTTTCGCGCTGTCGGAGGCCGTGGACGGGGCGGGCGTCGGCGGGCAGGTGGTCTTCGGGGTGATCCTCGGCTCCGGCGTCGGCGGCGGTATCGTGGTGCGGGGCCAACTGGTGGAGGGGCTGAATGCCATAGGCGGGGAATGGGGGCATATCCCGCTGCCGACGCCCAGTGACGACGAGCGGCCGGGTCCGCTCTGTTCCTGTGGCGTGCCGGGCCATACGGAAGCCTGGCTGTCGGGGCGCAGCCTCTCCGCGGATTACGCGCGCCGGGTCGGGGTGCCGCCGGAGAGCGGGCCTGCGGCGCCCGAGGTCATCGCCCGTGCCGCCGCGGGCGAGGCTGCGGCGGAGGAGACGCTGCGGCGGTTCGAGGACCGGCTGGGACGGTCGCTCGCGCTGATCGTCAACGTGCTTGACCCGGACGTGATCGTGCTGGGCGGGGGGCTGTCGAACGTGCCGCGGTTCTACGAGACCGTGCCGCCCTTGGTGCGGGCGCATACGTTCGGGCCGAGGTTCAACACGCGGATCGTGCAGAACCGCCATGGCGACAGTTCGGGCGTACGGGGTGCGGCCTGGCTCTAGCGCGCGGGGTCGTCCGCCAGCAGGGCCGCGAGATCGAGCGGTGCGTTGCGAATGAGCAGATTGCCCGCGGCGTCGCGGGGCCAGTCGGCCTCGGGGAAATCGCGGTAGAGTTCCACGCCGTTACAGTCTGGATCGCGCAGATAGACCGCCTCCGAGACGCCGTGATCCGCCTGGCCGTCGATCGGTATGTCGGCCTTGAGGACCCTTCGCACCGCATCGGCGAGACCGGAGCGGTCTGGATAGAGGAACGCGGTGTGGTAGAGGCCAGTGTGGCCGGGCGGAGGGGGCGTGCCGCCGAGACTGTCCCAGGTATTGAGGCCGATATGGTGATGATAGCCGCCGGCCGAGAGGAAGGCCGCCTGCGTCCCGTAGCGCGCCGTCAGCTCGAACCCGAGCACGCCCGCGTAAAAACCGATGGCCCGTTCGAGATCCGCGACCCTGAGGTGGACGTGGCCAATGCGGGTCATGGGTGCGATAGGGAGCGGCATGGCGCGGTCCTTATGTAGCGTTCCGGAGATGTAGTGAAGCGTCCATCTCCCGTCTATCGGATGCTTTGGAAACGGTGGGTTTCGCCTTGCGGAATGTGATCGTCGAGAGGCTCGGTCGCGCGGGCGACGGGATCGCTGGAGATTTGCGGGTTCCGTTCACCCTGCCGGGCGAGCGCGTGCGCGGACCGGTCGAGGACAATGTGCTGGCCCCGGTGCAGATCGTCGAAGGATCGACTGACCGGGTCGTGCCTCCGTGCCCGCTGTTCGGGACGTGTGGCGGCTGCACGGTGCAGCACGCATCGGATGCGTTCGTGGCGGACTGGAAACGCGAGGTGACGCTCCGGGCGCTCGCGGCGCGGGGGCTTGCGGCGCGGATCGGACCTGTCCTCACGTCGCCGGAGCGGTCGCGGGTGCGCGCGATCTTCACGGGCCGGCGGACGCGCAAGACCGTCGCGGTCGGATTTCATGCGCGCAGGTCCGATCAGGTCGTGGATGTCACGACGTGCCATGTGCTGCGCCCGGAGATCATGGCGGCCCGGCCGGCGCTGGAGGCCCTGACGACGCTCGGGGCGTCGCGGACGCATCCGGTGCGACTGACGGTGACGGTGAGCGACGCAGGTCTGGATGTCGATGTCGCGGGGGACAGGATGCTCGACGCGGGATTGCTCGGGCGGTTGGCCGAGGTGGCGGAGGTCCACGATCTCGCCCGGCTGTCCTGGAACGGGGAGACGGCGGCCCTGCGCCGCCCGCCCGCGCAGAGCTTCGGCCTTGCCCGGGTCGTGCCGCCGCCGGGGGCGTTCCTACAGGCGACGGCGGAAGGGGCGGCAGCCCTGGTGGCCGCGGTGCGCCGGATCGTCGGTCCGGCCCGCCGGGTGGCGGATCTGTTCGCGGGCTGCGGGACCTTCGCGCTCGCGCTGGCGGACGGGGCGGAGGTGCATGCGGTTGAAGGCGATGCGGGCATGCTCGCGTCCCTCGATGCCGGCTGGCGCGGAACGCCTGGTCTGAGGCGGGTGACGACGGAGACGCGCGATCTGTTTCGCAGGCCGTTGGGTCCGGCGGAGCTAGCGCGCTTCGACGCGGTGGTGCTCGATCCGCCGCGCGCTGGGGCCGAGGCGCAGGCGCGCGCGCTCGCCTCATCTAGGGTCGCGCGGATCGCCGCGGTTTCCTGCGATCCGGCGACCTTCGCGCGGGATGCGCAGATCCTGTGTGCCGGCGGATACGTGCTGGAGGAGGTGACGGTGGTGGACCAGTTCCGGTGGTCCGGGCATGTGGAGCTGGTGGCGACGCTGGTGCGTCAGGCGGCGATCCCGTAGGGGCGGGCGGCCCCGAGCCAGGCCCCGGCGAGGCGGGCCGCATCCGGGCCCGCGCGGTGCGGGGTTTCGGAGCGGAACAGTTCCGCCGCGACATGGCCGGCCTGGGTGTCGTCCAGACGCTCGCGGATGGCCGCGCGCAGGGGGCGGACCGCGATGGGCGGCCTGCCGTCGCGCAGACGGTCGAGCCAGCGCTGATCCCAGGCGTGGTTGTCGGAGACGACCTCGAAATGCGCAAACACATCCGTTTCGGCGGCGACCGCATCCGCAGGCGCAGCGTGGCGCAGATCCTCCGACGAGATGCCGTGGACGCGGGCCGCCTCGGGACTCCATTCGGTCAGGGACCAGTCGGCACGCGGCGCAATGAGCATCGCGCGGGTCTGGACGTGCCCTTCGGCGAACCAGGCATAGCCGATCTCGATCGGCCAGGACCCGGACGACAGCGACGACGCCTCGAAATCGAGAAAGAGCAT